>JBBRCC010000042.1:0-33244 GCA_038205175.1 Cytophagales bacterium
GAAATTTCTTCAAGCTACATCAGGCAGCATATCAAAAACGGAAAATCCATTCAATACCTTGTGCCTGAAGTGGTGGAAAAAACAATTGCGATTAAAAAGTTCTATTGGTAAATGCCGAGAGTAAAAATTGAACTTCCCGAACATTTTCCTTTTTCGATGGAAATTGTTGTTCGAATAACAGATCTGAATTATGGCGGGCACGTGGGCAACGACCGCATTCCCGCCTATATGCAGGAAGCCAGGGTGGCCTTTTTAAAATCGCTGGGCTATTCTGAACTCGATTTGGGCGGGGTTAGCCTCATTATGAGCGACTGCCAGGTGGCTTACAAAAGCGAAGGCTTTTACGGAGATATATTCACATTAGAGATTACCCCTGCCGAGTTTCACAAATATGGTTTCAACCTGCTTTATCGTATTTCGAAACAAGGAGGACAATTGGTGGCAGAAGCCTCATCAAATATGCTGTGTTTCAACTACAAGGAAAGGAAGTTGGCATTGTTGCCAGATGAGGCGAAAATGAAGTTAAACAAATAAAAAAGGGAGCTTAATAGCTCCCTTTTTTATTTAAAAGATTGGTGTTTTTAGTGCTTCACCAACATGCGATTCATGGTTTAAATCTTTTCCAATTTCGAGAAGGAAAACCTTTTCATAAGTTGATGAAGCTCATAATGAATTGCATTTTTTCTTTAGCTAGAAGCCATTTCTAAGAAATAGGAAGATTAAGTTAAGTAAAACAAATTTTTATTGCTTGCAACACACTAATTTCGCCGCACTGATATGTGGAGTATTCTTAAAAAAGAGACAGGAGCGTTTTTCAATTCCTTGATTGGCTACCTGGTTATCGGGTTATTTCTTACTGGCATTGGGCTCATTTGTTGGGTGTTTCCTGAAAGCAATTTTCTCAATTATGGCTTTGCAGAAATGGACAACTTCTTTTTCATGTCGCCCTTTGTGTATTTGTTTTTAATTCCGGCCATCACCATGCGATCGTTTTCCGAAGAATGGAAATCAGGTTCCATCGAATTGCTGCTCACCAAACCTGTGTCTGATTGGGAAATCATTTTGGGAAAATACCTGGCCAGCCTGGTGCTTATCATCCTTTCCTTGTTGCCTACTTTGGTGTACTACTTTTCCATCTACCAATTGGGCGAACCCAAAGGCAACATAGATTCGGCTGCTGTGGCAGGTTCTTACCTTGGCTTGTTTCTGTTGGGCAGTGTTTTTGCAGCCATTGGCTTGTTGTCGTCAAGTATTAGCGACAACCAAATAGTGGCCTTCATTTTAGCAGTTTTCTTGTGCTATCTGCTTTTTTCTGGCTTCGGCTCAGTAGCATCCATTGATGTTTGGGGAACTTTTTCGTCTGTTATCAACAACCTCGGACTCAGCTATCACTACTCTTCGCTGGGCAAGGGTTTGATAGACATCAGGCATGTGGTGTATCTGATTTCGATGATTGCATTCACCTTGAATTTAACCTGGCTTGTGCTGGCCTCCCGCAAGTGGTAAAATCTATGTTGAGAAGAAATAACAAGTGGTGGGATATTGGAAGCGTGTTTTTGGCTTTCCTTGCGTTGGTGTTGATCAACTTCATCGTTTCACAATTTTATTATCAAATTGACCTCACCGGGGATAAACGCTACACCATAAACCAGGGAACAAAAAATCTTTTAGAAGAACTCGATGATGTAGTTTTTGTAGAAGTGTTTCTAGATGGCAAAATGCCGCCCGGTTTCGAGCGACTAAAACGAACTATTAGAGAAAAACTTGAAGCTTTCAGAACGATTTCCGGCGGAAAACTGGAGTTTAAATTTACTGACCCCGGAGCAGCTCCCGATCAGAAAACCCGCAACGAAGTCTTTCTCCAACTGAGCAAAAAAGGCCTTCAACCAACCAATTTGCGTGATAAAGAAGGAAATGCAGAAGTGCAGAAAATTCTCTTTCCAGGTGCCATTATTTCTTACAAAAACAAAGAAGTGCCCATAATGCTTCTCAAAGGAAACCAAGGTTCGCAACCGCAAGTCAGGCTGAACCAAAGTGTAGAAGGAGTTGAATATGAGTTGGCATCAGGCATCAAATTAGCTTCGCTTTCCACAGCCAAAATTGTAGGATACCTCACTGGCCATGGAGAGCCCGAAGGTGCACCCGTGGAAGAACTGGCTAGAAATGTGGGCAACTACCATGAGTTTAAACGGGTCGATTTGAAAAGGGTTGAATCTTTGGAAGGTCTTGACGCCGTTATTTTATGCCGCCCAACAGAGCCATTTACCGAATTTGATAAGTTTAAGCTCGATCAATACGTGGTAAAAGGCGGCAAAGCACTTATTTTTCATGATGGTATTCGGGCAGAAATTGATAGCGTGAAGGAAGTAGGTTTGTTGGCGTTTCCTTATGAAACCAACCTCGACGATTGGTATTTTCACCTGGGAGTTCGTGTAAATCCAGATCTGGTGATGGACATCAATTCGTCGTATATTCCTATGATGGTGGGCTTCATAGGCACACAGCCAGACACTCGCCTGGTTCCATGGCGATACTACCCGCTGTTGAATAAGTTTTCGGACCATGTGGTCACTAAAAACCTGGATGCTGTTTATACCAGGTTCATCAGTTCGCTCGATACCGTAAAAGCAGACGGGATTAAAAAAACACCTTTGGTTTTTTCTTCCCGGTTTTCGAAAACCACACCTGCACCAGTGAGAATTAACTTCAATGAAGCACGCATAGAACCTATGCCTCAGGTGTACAAGAAAAGCTATATTCCTGTTGCCTATTTGCTGGAAGGCTCATTCACATCGCTTTACAAAAACCGCATGACCCCCGATGCAACTGGAAAACTCAATTTTCAAGAAAACGGGGTGCCCTCGAAAGTCATCATTTTTGGAGATGGAGATATTGTAAAGAATGAGGTGAGCAAAACAAACAACAACATTTATCCGCTTGGATATGACCGTTTTTCAGGGCTTACTTTTGCCAACAAAGACTTTTTGATGAATTCCCTCGAATACCTCTTGAACGAAGATGGTGTCATTTTGTCGAGAAACAAAGTCATTCAACTTAGACCATTGAACAAACCAAAATTGGATTCTGAAAAAACGCAGTGGCAAATTCTCAACCTTGCTTTACCACTTCTGATTCTTGCTATTTTCGGTATGCTCAGATATTATTTGAGAAAAAGACAATTTACGACCTTTAAGACAACTTAATTTGAATGGCAAAAAATAAAAATACGAAGATTGGGCTTTGGTTAGTCATACTTTTGGGCCTGGGAATAGGAGCCTATTTCGCCTTTTTGAAAAAAGAGACATCCTCTACCATCGACATGCAGTCGATCACCTTTGCAGTGCCCGACACGGGAGCGATCAATAAAATATTTATATCTACTAAAGCAGGCAAAAACACCTTATTGGCCAGGCAGGCAGACGGCAGCTGGTTGATGAATGATAAATATACAGTGCATCCACCTATGATGATTAACCTGATGGATGCGATCAGAAACATTTCGCTTAGGAGGCCTGTGGGTAAAAATGAAAGGCCTACTGTGATAAAAAAAATGGCTACTAAACACATGAAGGTTGAGATTTATGTGAGCAACGAGCTGATAAAAACCTATTATATCGGCGATGAAACCCTTGACAACCTGGGGAACTATTTTTTGCTCGAAGGCTCTGAAACGCCCTATGTATTGAACATTCCAGGATTCAACGGCTACGTTTCGGCACGTTTCAATGTTGTAGAAAAAGAATGGCGAAGTCGAAAATTGTTTTACAGCAATCCCAGTGGAATTCAAGAAATTAAAGTGGATTACCCGGGCAATCCTGCTGAAAGTTTTCAAATTTCTTTCAAAGAAAGTCGATTTCACCTGGACAATCCGGGCAACACAGATACTACTCGTTTAGTGGAGTATATTCTACAATTCAAATCTGTGTTTATAGAGCAATTCATTGCCGCAGACATGGGTTTAAAATATGTAGATTCTGTGCTTGCTTCCAGACCTTTTGCTATTGTAAAGCTTACGGATATCGACAAAAATAAGTCGAATATCCTTCGGGTTTATGGTGCTGAATCGGTAGACCGGGCTGTGGCGGCCTTTGGCGAAAAGAACGAATTGGTGACCATTCAGTCACAACGACTTGAAGCCATGTTGAAACCAAAATCCTACTTCAATAAATCCAAATTAAAGTAAGCGATTTGAAAGAGAAACCTTTTCAAGTTTTCAGCTCCGTCAAAAAAGTTCCTGGATTTGCCGCATGGTTTTGTAGATATTTAATTTACTGCATGAGACACTTAACTTCCGCTCGGTTCAAAAAACACAAGGACATGATTTTGAACCACATAGGAACATAGAATACATATCCCTACACGGCTATTGTCCATGCCTTTTTTGAGTGGTCAGGCAAAAAGTATGAATACTCTTCGAATGGCGGTTATGAGCGTAAACCTAATAATTTGCTCCAATCTGGTAAATCAAAAAAAATGGGAAGTCCTTTCGCTAAGGTCCATCAACAACGGCTATTACAGATATAACTATTGAGCCGAAGTTATGACTTTGCGCCATCATACTGTACTAAAGTTATAGCTATTGAGCATTACCATGTCGCAAAAGAAATGAAAGAATAGATACTCTACCCCATTCTTAAGCAGAGATCAAGGAGGTTTACATTAAAAAGTATGGAAAAAAAGCTTTTAGTTATTGAATAATAGCCTGAAAACGTTCAGATTTGGTGGGGTCTATTTGTAGTAACAACTGATAGGCTTGTTGCTTTTCCTGAGGCAATGCACCTTTAAACATACCAACCCATTCGTTGGTCTTAGCGTCTACAAATGAATTGATAAGAATGGCCATGGGCCGCTGTTCTCTGATAATTTTCAATTTTCCCATCAAATCTATCGCTTGCGCTCTGGCAGCTTCGGGGTTTTCGGCAAACTTGTCGAGACCAAGACGGTGGTAGCTGTAAAGTCCATCTCTGAAGGAAGCCATTTGAGGATTCAGAATATTTTCAATCAACCAATACCGCACGTTGGTTCCGTCGAACGGCTGCCATCCGCCTAAACCACCCTGAATAGCATTTGTAGCCACTTGTTGGGCTTTCATAAACTGGTCTTTTCCACCTTGTTTTTTGAATGTATCGTTGTCGAGTCCAATGATAATGTATGCGTAATATCCAAGCAAAGAGGTGAGATTGCTGAAGAAGGAGTTTTCCTGAAAATCCATGGGCTGCCCTTCTACATACTCAAACGCCCAGCCCTTATCCAGGTAGTTGAGCATCACGGTTTCATACGTACTGCCATACACCGCTCTCGAAGAAAACACCTGTACATCTGCTTCAAACCTGCCAACTTCAGACTTTTGTATAGACAATCGAAGCCTACAATTAATTTTTTCTTCTGGTTTATATTTATCTGTTGTCCAGGGTCTTAGACTCATAAAATCGGTCACAGCTCTGTCCAATTCCTGCAAGACCCGCTTGTCGACGTTGATACCACCACCTGTAATTACGTCCACATCGCAATTCAACTCTTGAGCTGAAAGTGAAAATGGAAGCAAGGCGAAAAAAAAGGTCAAAAACTTAAACATGAGCCTCATAAACTTTTTCTGCAAGATAGTCTAGTAATTCGGAAGCAACGTCTGCTTTGCTCAAGAGTGGCAAAGCATGTTTATTATTTTCCTTGTCAATAATCGTGATTTTGTTGGTCTCGTGGGCAAAGCCAGCTTGATTATCATTTAAGCTATTGAGAACGATAAAATCCAGGTTTTTATTGAGCAACTTTTGATAGGCATGTTGCAACTCGTTGTTGGTTTCAAGTGCAAAGCCTACCAAAACCTGATTCTCACGCTTTTTTGCCCCTAAAGTTTTGGCAATATCTTCGGTTTTTTCGAGCTTGATTTCAATTTTATCTTCCGACTTTTTGATTTTAACAGGGCTGAACTCAGCCGGTCTATAGTCGGCAACGGCAGCGGTAAGTATAATAATATCTGCAGCATCGGCATGCTGATGCACTGCTTGCGACATATCTTTGGCCGAAACCACTTCAACTACTTGAAAACCTTGACTTGGCATAGATTCAGAAACAGGGCCTACTACTAAAATTACATTTGCTCCTCTTCTTTTCAATTCGTTGGCAATGGCAAACCCCATTTTACCAGTTGAATGATTGCTGATATACCGCACAGGATCAAGAGCTTCACGGGTTGGCCCGACTGTTAGCAAAACGGTTTTTCCAGTGAACGCTGTCTTTTCAGGCGACAAAGTTTTTTGCACAAACTTTACAATATCTTCAGGCTCTGCCATTCGTCCTTTGCCGCTCAAGCCACTGGCCAATTCACCAGCAATCGGCTCAATAATTTTCACTCCGTCAGTTTCTAATTGCTTCACATTCCGTTGATTAGCCGGATTTAGCCACATATCCAGATCCATGGCTGGTGCAACAGCCACTTGACAGCGAGCCGAAAGAAAAACTGCGGTAAGCAGATTATCGGCATTGGCAGTAGCCATGCGAGAAAGTGTGGTTGCTGTTGCAGGAGCAACAAGTAACAAATCGGCCCAAAGGCCAAGATCTACATGGTTTACCCATTCACCCATGTCGTTTTTCACAAAATCTATAAAAACAGGACGTTTGCTCAACGTGCTCAATGTGAGCGGAGTAATAAACGCAGCGGCATCTTTGGTCATTACTATCTGCACTTCCGCACCGGCTTTCACAAGTAAGCGACTAAGCTCCGCAGATTTATATGCGGCTATGCTACCCGAAATACCCAGAATGATTCTTTTTCCTTTGAGCATAAAATACAAAGCCCGGACATGAGCCCAGGCTTTTAATATTAGTTTTTGTTCTGATTAAAATTCAGGAACTTCTTCATTATCAACAGTTCTGAACCTGATTCTTCCTTCAAGAAATTCCTCGATGGCCAACGCAACGGGCTTTGGCATGCGCTCAAACTGTCGGCTGGCTTCAATTTGCTCCCGGTTTTCGAACACCTCTTCCAAGTTGTCGATACCGTGGTTAAACTCGCTCAGTTTTTTAGAAATCTCTTGCTTTTCTACTTCTGCCAGGTCACGAGCTCGTTTTCCAATCACAACCACACTTTGGTACAGATTTCCTGTAGGTTCAATGAGCGGATTAGTATCACGGGTTACAGTGGTGGTCGGAATGTTATGTTTTAACTTCACTTTGAGTTTGATTTTTGTTATTCTTTATTCTTTCCAAGTTGCGGTTTGACAGATCGAAGAAAATTTCGGCCGTTTTGAAAAAGTCACTTTTTGGAAATTGATCGACAAATTTCTGATAAAATTTTAAAGTTTGCTCAAAACGTTCCATTTTTTTTGCTTCGGCGCTCTGGTTGGCAAGTCGAAATGCATTCTGAACAACCAAAAACCACGCTTCTTCTTTGAATTCGGAGTTTGGAAAATCTTTGGTAAAATTCTCCAAAGCTAGGATGGCAGCCTTATATTCCATCCGCTTTGAATACAACTTGGCATTTTCAAAGCCTTTTCTTTCAAGTTTGCTATTCAACTTCCCGATCAACTCCTGGCATTTTGATTTTCTGTCGGACTCTGGGAACGTGAGTATAAAATTTTCAAAAGACGTAATGGCCCGCCCTGAATTTGTTTGATCCAGGTAATACTTTGGAGAGTCTTCATACAACGAAATAGCATGCATGAAATAGGACTCTTCGGCGTAAATACTCCGTGGATAGGTGTCGTAAAAATTTTTGAACAGGTATTGAGATGTTTCCATCATCCGCAGGTGATATTGCGTGTAGGCATAGTAGAACTGCACTTTTTCTGCATCTTCAGTGCCTCTTAAAAGCGGGAGCAATTCTTCGAGCAGAATACTGGAGCGATAGTAGTCTTTCTTTTCGTAATAACTAAATGCAGCCTCGAGTTTTTTTGGTACGTCAGACGACTTTTGAATCTTTTGAAACTTTGAGCAAGAGCCCAACAGAAGCAAAATAAGCAAGAAATCAAGGAGCAAGAGCCCACCGTACCTGAAGAATATTTTCATGAAATCGTGCGTAAAGATATAGAATGTTATGAGCTCAGCATTGGATTTTTTGCGAATGCACCTATTCCAAACAGTGCAAAATCATATTTTACGGGGTCGAGTGGATCAAATTGTTTCAACTTTTGAGTGAGTGTCAAAGCAGTTTGCCAGTCCGATTTAGGCTTACTCATCAAGCCGAGTTCAGTTGCTACCCGACAAACATGCACATCGCAAGGACAAATCAGTTGTTTCATTTCAATGCTATGCCATAACCCAAAATCTACGCCCTTATTGTCTTTTCGCACCATCCATCGCAAAAACATATTCAATCGTTTGCAGGCACTTTTTCTGTCTGGCGTGGCTACATGTTTTCGGGTACGTTGCGGTGAATTTGGCAAGCTAAAGAACAGATCATGAAAACCAAACAAAGCCTGGCCAACGTGTTCGTGTTCAGGGCTTATGAAACGGGAAAAAGCATTTTCCAATGACTCGTGCCTTTGGTAATACCATTGAAAAAACTCCAGAAAATACAACAAATCATGGCTGTTGAATGTGCGATGAACAAAATTTTCCATGAGTTTGAGCCCCGCTTTATCAGGCTTCAGCACGAATGCATAAGGCTCGCCGCCCATCCATTCTATAAGTCTGCTACAATTTTGAATGATGGTAGATCTTTGTCCCCATGCCAAAGTAGCTGCCAGAAAACCCATAATTTCAATATCCTGCAACAATGTGAACCGATGTGGAATACTGATGGGATCGTGGGAAATGAAAGCAGGGTGGTTGTAATGATTAACCTGTTCGTCGAGAAATGCTTTAAGTGCTGGTTTATTCACAACTTTTGCCAAGCTCTTGCACTATACTGGCATCCACATTACTCATATCTACCTGATTATGATATTTATCTATGATTTTATTCATCACACAATCACAGTATAATTTTGGCTCTTTCACCTGTCGGGCTTCGGCCATGGTGATACAATTGGCAGAAAAAATTTGCTTAAACTGGGCAACCGCTTTTATGCTATCCTGACAGAAGGTGGCCATGGCAATCAATTCTTCGTTGCTCAAATTAAGTATGTCTTCTGGGTTTGGACTCGCCTTTTCAAACTTGGCCAGTGCGCAGGCACAATGGTTTTCAGGTTCTTCAAAGCCTTGCTGTACAGCCATTTGCAAACAGTTATTGTACACATAGTCTCGCTCTTCTCTCGACCATTCCGGCGTGCAGGCTACCAAAAGCAAACTGAAAGAAACAAGGTAGATTCGAAGTGTTTTCATGATGTATTTTGGTCAAAGGTAATGATGATTCATTGTACAAAGCTTGATTTTCTACAAGGAAAAAGATGGATTAATTGAAACTGAAAACTTACTTTGCACCATGCTCAAGCTAGGTCTAACACAATCGTTGCAACAAAAGCTGTCGCCACAGCAAATTCAGTTTATCAAACTGTTGCAAATACCCACAGCCGAATTGTTGAAAAGGGTGGAGCAGGAATTGGAAATAAATCCCGCATTAGAAGAAGGAAACTTCGAAAAGGATGAAGATGAAAGAGATTCTGGAGAAGAAAATGAATTTGAAGACTCCAATGTAGAAGACGATGAGCACCTCGAAGAAAGCACGAAGGACGACACCATAGATTTGGACGAATACCTGAAAAACGAAGAGGCAGGTTATAAAATGGAAGGCGATGGACAAAGTGCTGACGACGATGACTATGACATGCCGCTTGCTTCCGGCGATAGTTTTTCAGAAAAACTACTCATGCAACTTGGTTTTTTGCCTTTAACCGAAAAACAGCAAATCATTGGCCGACAATTGATTGGCAGTATTGAAAGCGACGGTTACATTCGTAGGGATATTTCATCCATTGTAAACGACCTCGCCTTTACCCAAAACGTAGCGACCAACGAAAAAGAAGTTGAAGATATGCTTGAAATGATTCAGCAATTTGACCCACCGGGTATAGCAGCCCGCACACTTCAGGAATGTTTGACGCTACAGGTAGACCGCCGCAAAGACAATTACAAAGTGGCTTCTGTGGCCATGGAGATTCTTGAAGACTACTTCGAAGATTTCATCAAAAAACACTACGACAAAATACAACGTGGCTTCGATGCTGAAGAATATGATACTGTAAAAGAAGCCATAAAGATGATAACCCGATTGAACCCAAAACCAGGCGAAGCTGCCGGTTTGACCGACTCGGCACAAGTGATTTCCCCGGATTTTATGGTGCACAATGAGGCCGGAAAAATTGTGGTTACCCTCAACGCTAAAAATGCCCCTGAATTAAGGGTTAGCCGCTCGTATAGCGAAATGCTAAAAACCTACGATAAGGCAGTGAAGAAGGACAAAAAGATGAAAGAAACCGTGCTGTTTGTAAAGCAGAAACTAGACTCAGCACGTTGGTTCATCGACGCCATAAAACAGCGGCAAAACACACTTTTGCTTACTATGAACGCCATTATTCAACTTCAATATGAATTTTTTCTCACCGGCGACGACAGCAAACTGAAGCCCATGATTTTAAAAGACGTGGCCACCATGATCGACATGGATATTTCTACCATTTCCAGGGTCACAAACAGCAAATACGTTCAAACTGAATTCGGCATATTTTCATTAAAATACTTTTTTTCTGAAGGAATTGCCTCTGAATCAGGTGAAGACATCAGCAGCAGGGAGATCAAAGCTATTCTGAAAGACCTCATAGATGCCGAAGAAAAACGCAAGCCATTGGCCGATGAAAAGTTGGAAGAATTACTAAAAGAAAAAGGGTACAACATTGCCCGAAGAACGGTAGCCAAATACAGAGAACAACTTCAAATTCCTGTGGCCAGGCTTAGAAAGCAGGTTTAGCCCAAAGCAATGAACGAAACAACCATACCTGCAGGAAAAAGACCTATCAGAAAAAGAAAACTGCTTTTTTCCTCCACCGAAAAAGTCGCCTTGCTGGTTTCCGGGTTTCTGCATCCGCTCACCATGCCAACTTATATGTTTGCCGTGCTGTTTAGGTACTTTGTTGAGTTGGTGCCTTTAAGCCTGGAGGGCAAAACTTCCCTTCTCATCCAGGTTTTCGTATTTTCATTCATCATGCCGGCTGCTGCTGCTTCCATGTTGTATGTTTCGGGGGGCATGAAATCTTTGATTTCTCAAACAAAGCAGGAGCGCACACTGCCACTGCTTATCACTGCCATTATTTATAGTGCCGCAAGCTGGGTTTATGTGTACGTGCTTAGCGCAGACAAGATCATTTCTCTCACGTTTCTTAGCATTACCATTTGCGTTTTTTTAGGAGTTGTTGGCAACCGATTTTTCAAAATCAGTTTACATAGCATCGGAATTGGCGGTGCGCTTGGATATTTTCTTGCTATTCAAAACCATCATCCCGAACCTGAGTTTATATACCCATTCGTAGTCATTGTCCTCATGTCTGGTCTGGCCATTTGGTCCCGGTTTGCACTCAATGCGCATAGCCAAAGGGAGATTTACCTCGGGCTATTTCTAGGATTGCTGGGTGGCGGTGCACCGATTATACTAATATTGCAGCCGATTTAAACGTTTTCATGACAAAGATAACAGAACACATAGCCAAAGCTAAAGGCAAAACACTTTTCTCATTTGAAATTCTCCCACCCCTAAAAGGCGAAAGCATTCAACTGCTTTTTGATGGTATTGAGCCTTTGATGGAATTTAAACCTCAGTTCATAGACGTCACTTACCATAGGGAAGAATATATTTACAAATTACATCCTGGAGGTCTGCATGAGAAAATTGTCACTAGAAAACGGCCTGGCACTGTTGGTATCTGTGCAGCCATCATGAATCGTTTTGGAGTAGATGCAGTTCCCCACCTGATTTGCGGCGGTTTCACGCAAGAAGAAACCGAAAATGCCCTCATCGATCTTCATTTTTTGGGTATCGACAACGTTTTGGCTTTAAGAGGAGACCATATCAAATCTGAAGGACATTTTACCAAAGAACCTGGTGGACATGCTTATGCATCTGACCTGATCAAACAAGTGCGCAATATGAATGAAGGCAGATATTTGGATGATGAACTTCAAAACACAACACCAACCGACTTTTGCATCGGTGCTGCCGCTTACCCTGAAAAGCATTTTGAAGCGCCAAACATGGCAGCAGAAATCAAATACACAAAGTTGAAAGCAGAATTAGGAGCAGAATATGTGGTAACTCAAATGTTTTTCGACAATGCTAAGTATTTTGAATTCGTAAATAAACTGCGTGATGAAGGAGTAACTATACCTGTAATTCCAGGTTTAAAGCCCCTCACCACACGCAAGCAACTAAATGTACTGCCGAGGATTTTTTCGCTCGATATTCCAGAAGCACTTTCGCAAGAGGTAGAAAAGTGCAAAACAGATGCAGAAGCCAGGCAGCTTGGCGTTGAATGGTGTATAGCCCAGTCCAAGGAACTTATAGAAAAAGGAGCACCTGTGCTGCATTATTATTCTATGGGCAAGTCTGATGCAGTGAGGCAAATAGCAAAAGCAAGTTTTTGACAACAAAGCCACTAAGAATTTCAACTGTTTAGAGCCAATCAGGTGCAACCAATTAGAGAATATTCTATTGGAGAAAACCCGTATTACAATTCTGATTTCGTAGAAAATAAAATTAAATTTCGTTGAAATATGTTGCATAATCAACCTTTTTTATAAAGTTGCGGGCAAGTTTAATACTAAAATCAGGTCTACAAAAACCAAGGGCTGACCACCCCATGTGACAGAAAAAAAAGTGGAGTTCAGAAACCACGAAAAAAAACGAGGCGTATTCCGAAAAGCCACATGAGTAGGAAAATTTTTAATTCAATTAATATGTTAAAAAAAATCAAAACAATAGCTGCAATGCTAACCGCAGTTGCAATGATGTCGAGCTGCGCATTAACATTGCCTGTTAATGCTACGAATAATCCTATTGGAGCTAAAGTTGGAACAGCAACAGCAACTGGGTATTTAGGTATTTTGTTTTTCAACGCCGATGCAAGTATTAGAACAGCTGCAAAGAATGGTGGCATAACAAAGATTTCAACAGTTGACATTAAGCATACCAGTATCCTTAACTTGATTGTTACTTATGAAACAATAGTAACCGGAGAGTAAATGTGTATCTAAAAGAAGGGGTTTTATAAACCCCTTCTTTAAATTGAAAAAATGATAATGAAAATTCTCTTTGTGCTGTTATTACTATCCTTTTTTTCTTGCACTTCAAGCTTAAATGACAAACAATTCTTCATATTCAATAACGTTTCCTTCAAGTTGATCGAAGGCGAAAGCCTCATAGATGTTACTTCTGATATAAATGAACATTATATTTCATATTTTAAAAATACCAATATACGATTACCTCTATTTAAAAATATTATAAGTAATAGTTATACAATATATTTAGGTATTCCATACAATTCTTCAATTAAAAAAATTATGAAATTTCAAAATTTAGATGATAAATTTAACCTTGTAGCATCCAGTAGCGATAGCAGTTTTTATACTTTCAAAAATTACAATAATGACTCGACATATATTTCAGAATACTCAAGATTATTTGACAACAACTTGATTTTTATTCTAGCTATATCTAATTCGAAAACAGTTTCAGACTCCCTTTTTAATCTAAGAGAACTTTCTAATAGATTTATTCTTAAATGAAAATGAAATTACCGATCACAAGAAATCTTACTTTATTTATACTTATAAGTATTTCTTTTTTTCTGGCAGGATGTTTGTCTATAAAACCTTCCGGAGTAAAATCTGGCAAGAATTTATTTGAGACATTTTATGTAGGAGACGATGGCATTCAATATTTTATAAAACCATTACTTTTTGAAAATATTCAAAATAAAGAAGAGATACATGTAGATTTTACCTTTAGGTATAAAGATAAGGTGAAGGATTCAGTAATTGTGAATTTATCTTTTCAAAGTTACAATATATTGAGGATTATCGATAGTTTATTCATTTCAAATGCAAATCAAAGAATATCGAGCAAAAATAATAAATTGTTATTTAACGAAAAAAGAAAAGGTTTAATTATTTCTAGATTTACGACAAAGTTTTCATTAACTGAGTTTAGTGGAATGTTTGATAATAATGATTGGAAAATAATTGTTTATAAGAATAAAACTTATGATACCTTTTTTTCCAAGAGTAAGACAAAAAAAGCTATAAAAAAACTACAGGAAATGGTATTTATTCTTCTTTTGTAGATGTCTGTTTTTTTATAAATTGATTAGCTTGTAAATTATACTCAGCACATATCATTTATAATGTAAGTCGCAAAAACGACACAACAAACAGAACTTAATTTTAAATTAGCCCATTCTCATTTCCTTTGAGAATTTTTATATTACTTATTTTATATATGGGTTTATCTTACACAAATTTTAAATTGGGCATCTCAAGCGAAATACAGGTAGTGTGAGCGCCAAAGCAGTTGGCTTATTGTTCTTTGCGAGTCGAACATAAAGCCCTGTAATGAAACCCGTATATAGATTTTTCAATGACTAAATGTTGAATAAAAATGAAACGTGGTATTATTTTTTATTGATTTGTGAGTCTTCTTTAATTTTCAAACGATTTAATATGTATTTTAATAACGACTGGGCTGTTATTATCCCAATGGCCAATGAATCTAAAGATTTTGAGGAGCTGTCTTTGGTGTTGACGATGGTTCTTGATAAGCTCGATAGTGGCAAAGTATATTTCGTGGTCGACAATGCCTCAAAAGACAATACCAAAATCCTGTGTGATGAAAAAGCCTCAAGAGACCCTCGTTTTGAGACCGTTTGGGCTCCACAAAATAGAAATGTTGTAGATGCCTATCTCAACGGATACCGACATGCATTAGAGCGGGGGCATAAATACATTCTTGAAATGGATGCTGGCCTTTCGCACGATCCAAGGGCCATCCCTATGTTTCTTAGGGTGTTAAACGAAGGCAACGAATGCGCTTTTGGCAGTAGAAATATAAACGGAGGATCTAACGCCGACTCTCCGTTTAGACGCAAGTTCATTTCTTTGTTTGGAACATTTCTGGCCAATATTTTTCTTGGCACAAACATGAAAGATATGACTTCTGGCTATCAGGGTTTTCATGCCAACGTAGTAAAGGCATTTTTAGATTATGGCCTGCTTTCCAAAGCTCATTTTTACCAAACGGAGATGCGCTACTTATTGCGCAACACAAGATACATGGAGGTACCCATTCACTACAGAGCACCATCGCCAAGCGTTTCGAAAAATGCCATCAACGACAGTATGAAAGTATTTCAGCACTATATTTTTCAACATTGGTTTGGCAACAAACCCTCTATAAAAGTGGAGTTTAGCTTCATATAAAACCATGATAAAAGGAGAAAAAAGAGCAATTCTTGACCAAAGTCTTCTCTTGCTGAGCTGTTTGGTTTCAGCTTTTATTTTTAGAGCGGAAACTTTTTTCCATCCTCTTATGCCACCTACCGATGAGACGCTTTACTACCGGATGGCTGTGGATTGGATTACGGGAAGTCCGCTCTACACAAACACTTTTGACCATAAGCCACCAGGAATTTACTGGATATTTGCACTAGCCTTCTCATTTTTTGGCCAATCCATACTCTCCATTCGTTTTGCCTCGGTTTTGTTTGTTGCCTCTACAGGTTTTTTTATCTCTAAAATTTTTGAAACGTTAGCTCCCAGGCAAAGCCAGCTTTTCCTTGTCTTTTTAGGGTTGACATACATTGTATTTTCCTCAAATTTTGGCGGCGAAAGCTCCAACACTGAGATATTTTCTAATTTTTTTACGGTGCTCTCTGCCTACCTTTTTGTCAAGTATTCCAAACATAAATATGCTTTGTATTTCCTCTTTGCGGCGGGTATCCTGGCCGGATTTGCATTCACGATAAAATTTACCTGCCTTTTTCTCATCGTTTTTCTCCCACTTGTTTATATTTTGCTTTTCCATGGTCAAATTCAACTTCAAACTAAAGCAAAATGGTTATTTGCTTACGCCGCCGGTGGATTTATTTGGGTTGGTTTTGTGCTGGGATATTTTTACCAAAAAGGCGAACTAAGTACGCTATACGAACATGTAGTAGTAGCCAATGGACGACATGGCAAAAGCACGCTATCAAGTATTCAAGTGGTGCTTGATTTTTTTGCAAACTTTCTTTCAGTTTACCTGCTGTTTCTAATCCCAACTTTGCTGCTGCTGAATCGCAAAATAAAAGATTTCGATCTGGTTTCGAAGTTCTTGCTGTGGTGGCTTTTGTTGGCTATTCTTGGAATAGTGCTCCCCAGAAAATTTTACGACCACTACCTTATTGAGTTGTTGCCGGCCTTTGTGTTGATTCTTGGGGCGTGGTTAGCCCGGCAAAATCTAACAGTAAACAAAGCCACACTCACCATGGTGCTCATTCCAGTTTTTGGAATCATACTGAATGGAAACCTTGAGGGAATGACCAATAAACTATTGCATTTTAGAAAATATAAACATCCGTTTGCTGCCGATGAAAAGTTTCAATTTGCTTCCTTTTTGAAAGCAAACTACCCACTTGATAGTGGCTTATATTTTGTGGAATATGGCCTCATCTATCATAACATACTCCATGTAAAACCGCTCACCCGCTACAGTTATTCTCCTTTTTTGTTCAACAAACATTTTATCAATGTTGCCAATATCGATCCAGCAACCGAGGTGAACAAGATTTTTGCACAGCGACCTTTAATCGTGGTTTCTTCAGACACTTCGCTTGCACTACGGTGGAAAACAAAGCAATGGGACAGCACAACTGTTACAACTATTGATGCTAACATCAAGTCAAGCTATCGACTTGATACGGTTTACAATGCAGAGCATTTTGTATACAGACTGAGACATTAAAAAGACTTGGTATGGCTTCCATTTGTTAAGCAAATTTCCAGATAAGTGTTACGGTTTTACCTATGTAGTAAGTAAAAGACGCTTCTAAAAAATCCTTTGGCTTTCGAGGTTTTCCCTATTTCTCATTTGTGGCAGTGCATGAATTTCCCAGATATGCCCAGCATAAAATCACTTTTTTTTGCAAGCCAGGCCAAATCGGGATAGTTCTTTGATAAATGCAAAAGATTCGGGCAATTCGTAGCCTTATTATAGCTTATCCTTGCATAGTGTAAAAGTTCAAAGCTGATTTTGCTTTTTGAATATAACCCTGACTCAAATTTTTTATTATAAGTTGCTGAAAAACAGATAAATAAAAAAACATATATGTGCGATTCAGAATTGTCATAAGGCAAAAAGTTCTAATATTGCTTTACCAAATCAATTTCAAGCGTTCAAATTTGCAAATATAAATGAACAACCAAATGCAACGTTCTCCCTTTCAGTACCTATTTTTAAAAGGTATCCAGGCCATCCAAATTGGCAAGCATTTTCATTGGCTTCCTGTTTTGCTTTTTTCATTTGGGATCATTTTAACTGCTTCTGCTCAAAAATCAGAAGGCGGTAATTGGTCAGACAAAAAAGAAATAGAAATTCAAAAATCGGATGTAGAACAGTTGTTTTCTTCAGCTAAAAACAACACAGGATTTATTGGAATTACTGGCAAGCAAATGGCAAAGAGCAATCTTGCATACACAGTAATAAACAACCAAAATCAAGGGCCGAAAAGCGGGGCATTGGCCATTTCTATCAAAAACGGAGAATCGAACATGCGCTTATTGGCAAACAGAAAAGAAAGGTATGGCAAGCTGGAATATTGGATAGCAATATTACCCGCTGAAGGGGATTTTGCCTTTAAATTGAAGGAAGGAACTTCCAAAACATTTGTACTTGAGCGTGTGGCTAAAAGCGATGTTATAACCGAATAATATGAAAATCATGAAGGCAATTTTCACTCTTTTCTCCGTTCTTTTTGGGCTATTTGCTTCTACACTTCTAGCTCAAGTTCCAGCTCTTAGCAGCAACCCAAGTTCAAACTTCGTTTTACTTATCGACATGGATGGGCACACCGACAACTCAGGCTGGTGGGGAAATGGTGTAGTGGTAGCAGCATCGCCCAACTACAACACGGCACAAGCAACTGAAGTATTTAATCGGGTAGCTGAAGATTTTAGGCCATTCGATATCAATGTAACTACTCAAGAATCTGTGTACAATGCAGTGCCTGTAGCCAACAGGCAAAGGGTGGTTGTTACTCCGACAGACGGTTGGTTCAATACCGGAAGCGGACCGATAGCAGGTGGTGTTGCCTACCTGTTTATATTTGGAGGTGGAGAAATAGCCAGTTGGGTTTTTAGCAATCGATTGGGCAACACAGCCAATGTAGCAGAAGCCGCTTCACATGAACTTGGCCACACTTTAGGACTCAACCACCAATCACGGTACGACGCAAACTGCAACAAATCTTTAGAATATCATTCCGGGCAAGGTTCAGGGCAAACCAATTGGGGCCCCTTGATGGGAACAGGGTATGGCAGAACAATTTCTCTGTGGTATAACGGCCCAGGCAATGGCGCCACCTGCACTTCCAGAAACCAAAATGATTTGGAAATCATCACCACTATAAATGGTTTTGATTACCGAACGGATGATGTAGGAAACACTTCTGCCGCAGCTTCTACTGTTTCTTTTGCGGGCAATCAGGCACAAGTGACCAGCATTATTTCTACCAGAACAGATGTTGATGTTTTTAGAATATCAGTTTCTTCAAGCCAGGTTTATAGGATTTTAGGAAAACCCTTTGCCCACAACAGCACAAGTAATTCAGGTGCAAATCTTGATGTAAAACTCACAGTTTCAGATGTAAATGGCAATATTCTAGCCCAGTTGAATCCTACTTCAACGCTTGATGTATCTGTCGATTTATTCCTTCAAACAGGCGATTATTTTATTGCTGCAGACGGCTCTGGTGTTCCAAACTATATCGCTATTGGCGGAATCGGGCCTGAAGATTATGGCAGTTTGGGCCAATACACAATTACTGTTTCTGGACTGAGTTGCACTGCCGGGTTAATTTCCTCCGTTTCCCCCGAAAGATGTGGCAATGGAACATTGACATTAACCGCTACTCCATCCGTAGGTGGCACAGTTTCCTGGTTCAGCAATATTTCAGGCGGATCTTCCATTGGCTCAGGAAACACTTTTCAGACGCCCAGCTTGTCAGAAACAGCCACATACTATGCTGAGGTGAGCAATGGCACTTGTACATCAGAAAGAATTCCGGTAAATGGATCTATTTTTTCATCTCCTACCCTTTCGCCCATTGGAGGGTCAATTGCAGTTCAGGTTGGCAATTCCATTCAACTGACTCAAGCGTACCAGTTTGGAGTCTGGGGTACTGACGATCCACTGAAAGCCTCAGTGTCAACTTCTGGTCTGGTAAATGGTATATCTGCAGGCGAGGTCGTTATTAGTTACTCAGCCACGGTTGGAGTTTGTCCCACTGTTTCTGTAACTAAACAAATTGCTGTTACCAGCGCAGTTCCTTGCCCCGGAGTTCCAACTATTTCTGATGTTGATGGCAACACCTACAACACCATTCAAATTGGGAATCAATGTTGGACAAAAGAAAACCTGAAGACCACAAAATTTGCTGATGCCAGCCCTATTTCGGCAATTCCCCTTGCTAATGAATGGAGCAGCACTACAAATCCTGCATGGTGTTACCTCAACAACAATAGTCAGTTAAACAACACCTATGGCAAATTGTATAATTGGAAAGCAACGGTGACCACAAAAGGACTGTGTCCAGCTGGTTGGCACGTGCCAGAACGATATGAATATGATGACGCTATTCAGTTTTTAGGAGGCTCGGAGCTTGCCGGCGGAAAAATGAAATCAACCACATTATGGAGTGCTCCAAACACAGGCGGTTCCGACTTGTCAGGTTTCAGGGCTTTACCTGGAGGATTTAGAAATGACCTGGGTCAGTTTGGTGGACAAAGTACCCAAGGCGGATTTCAGACTGTAAATTCTGGAGAAGGGAATAACAATATTATTTATTTACTCAATCACAACAGTTCACAGATAGGTTTTTTAAATCTCTTACCTTCAAACGGACTTTCAGTTCGTTGCATACAAGACGATGCTTCAGGAGCATTGCCTTTCCTTGAATTTACGAATGGAGGTGCAACATGTGGCACAGGCAGAGTTTTCTTAAGTGCATGGCCATCAAAAGGATTTGTAGCATGGTATGCGAACCCAACAGGTGGAAACCCTATTGCTTATGGCACTTCATTTCAAACACCTCTGCTTGAAACATCCACCACTTACTATGCAGAAGCTGTTTATGGTGTAAATGTTTCGGCTACAAGAACACCTGTTACCGCTTTGGTAAAACCTGAGTTCAATCCAGGAAATATTGGATTGGTGGCAGCTTCAATTTGTAATGGAGGCAATCCTGAAAACATTGTTTTCACAGTTGAACCTGTGACCGGGGATAATCTCTTGTTTCAATGGTATTTTAAAGATGGCATTGCTGCCAGCCCTACCGGAACTACACAAGGCTGGACTTTAATTCAAGGTGCAACATTGAATAGCTACGACCCTCCAGCTGGACTAAGCAGCAGCAGAACATACGCTGTGTTTGTTTCGCCAAGAAGTAGCGAGGGCACAGGCCAACCTGTTGGTGGTTCTGTTTGTGGAATTGCCCAATGGGCAGCTGGGCGCAGACAAATAACAGTCAATGCAATCCCCACTACACCTATTGTTACTTCAAACGGGCCAATCAGTTTTTGCCAGGGAGGCTCAGTGATTCTTTCTTCAGGAATAGTATCGGGCAATCTTTGGAGCAATGGCGCCACAACGCTACAAATTTCGGTGGGCAATGCAGGCTCTTTTTCCGTAAGAACAATTTCAGCTGGATGTACTTCGGCTGTTTCAAATACAGTGGCAGTGTCAGTAAATCCAAATCCGACAGCAAGCATTTCTCCAGGCGGCGCAACAACCTTTTGTTCTGGTGGAAGTGTGAATTTGACTGCATCAGGAGGGGTAAGTTATCTGTGGACACCAGGCGGGCAAACCAGCGAAATCATTTCAGTCAATACTTCAGGGATTTTTAGTGTTGCTGTTACAAACGCAAATGGCTGTACAGCAAACACCCAAACCACAGTCACAGTAAATCAGGCTACAATACCAGAAGCGGGATCGGACCGTAGTTTGAATATAAATTCAGGAAATGTTCAACTAACTGGAAGTCCCTCAGGTGGAATTTGGTCAGGCTTGGGCGTTACATCACAAGGAAGTTTCAGCACCACTCAAGCTGCAGGAAATTACAACCTGCAATACTGCTTCACAAATGGGCAAGGCTGTACTGCTTGTGACAATGTAATAATTTCCCTTATCGATATTGTGCCAGTGCAGGTAGCTACTCCGGTTATTTCGCCAGGAACTGGAACTTATACAAATGTGCAAACGGTGAACATTACTTGTGCAACTCCAGGAGCAACCATTTACTACACCTTGACTGGCAACATTCCATTGCTCAATCCTTTCCCCAATAGTTTCACAAGAATTTACACTGGCCCGATAGCAGCAAATGCCAACACCACCATCAGAGCTATAGCCACATTGCCTGGCTCTCAAAACTCTTTTGTGGCCTTAGCAGTACTTAGCATTACCAACCCAACCATTGTAGGCAATCCAGTCATTTCGCCAAATAGCGGAACATTTGAAGGTAGCGCCATGGTGAGCATTAGCACCCCTACTCCTGGTGCCACCATTTACTACACCACAAATGGTAATTTACCATTGCTAAACCCATTCCCGAATAGCTTTACCCGGATTTATTCCAATCCATTTACCATTATTCAAACTTCAACCATCAGGGCTATTGCACTAAAAGAAGGGATGACAAGTTCGGGTATTGTGCGGGCCAATATCAATGTAAACAGCTTTGAAAGGGTACAATCTGTTGTATTTAGTCCGCCACCCGGAGCCTATGTCGGCAGCCAAAGTATTGCCATGACCACAAGCACACCAGGGAGTACCATTTACTACACCACAAATGGAAATAGCCCGTTGCTCACGCCTTTCCCCAACAGCTTTACACGGATATATTCCTCGCCAATAATCATCAATGGCAACTCAACTTTAAAAGCATTGGCTACCAGACCAGGTTTTCAAGGAAGTTCCATTACCGTTGGCATTTATACCCTCGCTTTGGGCAGGCAGGCCATGGTTGAAGAAAATGAGTACCCATTGTACTATGAGTCAACTGAAGCTGTAAAACCCGACGCTGCTTCTGTTCAAGTATTCCCCAACCCAACTTCGGGTCAGGTGAAAGTCATTTCATCGGGCGATCTGAAGCTCAGCTACGTAGAAGTGTACAATAGTTTAGGCGCCAAAGTATTTGAAACAGATGTGTTTGGAAATGAGAAAAACCTGCAGCTCGACAAAGTTCCTTCAGGAATTTACCTGATAAGAATTCATACTTCGGCAGGACTTGTTGACAAAAAAATCATCAAGCAATAATCTCAATGATTGATGAAAGGCCATCCAATTCAATTTGGGTGGCCTTTTTTTAATGCAAATGGGTAAAGGATTGCGGGTTTCAATTCATGCTAACAGGCAGCAATTGCTCCAAAAAAATATTCCTTATTTGATAAGAAAGAGAACCCAACAACCTCTAAGTTTTAAACTGTATTAACATTTGCCAAAGACAATTCTTTTGAAATTAGCGCCGAATGCAATCTATGCTAAAACATTGGTGGCAATTTCCCTCCTCCTACTTTCGCCCAAAGTCCGCTGGATTTTCACCCCAAATTTCAGTTTCCCATTTAATTACTTTGTTGGGATATGAATTGCTTTGTAACCACTTTTCGGCTCGTTCCATCATTTGCCAAAGTTCTTCCGTCTTTTTGTTTCGAATCAAGGTGCTTTTGGTTTTCTTTTTTGCCACCCAACTCATCGCTGTTTTTGAATCGGAATACACGGGCAAATCGCTTCCTTTTTGTTTCAGCATAGCCAAAGCGTGCACTATGGCCAAAAACTCACCAATATTATTGGTGCCCAGTGGAAAAGGACCTTGGTGAAACAAAGGCTTTTTACCGGGAAGCAAAACCCCCTGGTATTCCATCACGCCTGGCACACCCGAACAAGCCGCATCTACCGCCAGCGAAGGTGTGATAATGTGCGTTGATTTCACCCTTTTCGAAGGCTCTCTAGCAGGCTCTGCTAACGGTTTCTTTTGTGGAAAACTTTGAGACACCCAAGCCTTTTTTGCCTCTTGCTCTGTTTCAAAGCCCATATATCTTGCACCTGTGGCACCATGAACAGCTTTTTGACATGCGTTCCAGGAAAGGAAAATACCGGTTTGGTGTCCTTTTAGCACCACATAATAATTGTTCTTTTTTGCCATGAACCCTAAACATCGGAACGGCGAAATTACTTATTGCAATTCAACTGAAGTACCTTTGTACTTAAATTTTCAAAACGTCTTTTCATGCTATATCCTTCCAGCCTGGAGTCCAAACTAGGCTTCGACCAAATTAGAGAATTACTTTTCAACCAATGTCAGGGCCCGGCAGGTCAGTTTTATGTGAATAAAATGCGCATGTCGACCAAAGCTGAACTGATAAATAAATGGCTGCGACAGGCAGATGAAATGATGCGAATGTTGCAGGCAGGCGACTCGTTGCCCGAGCAATACTTCATCGATGGGCAAGAATTGCTCCGTCCCTTGGAAGTGGAAGGAGTAATGATCGATGAAGAAAAGCTTTTCACTATATCAAGGGCATTGGAAAGTTGTAATGGGATATTCAAAACCCTGTTTGCCAAGGAAAAAATAAGTTTTCCTGAAATGCATGAGCTCTGCGAAATGTATGTAATTCCAACACAGGTACATAGCCGACTCACCGCTACATTTGGAGACGACGGACAAGTAAAAGACATAGCTTCGCCCGAGCTAAACCGCATAAGAAAAGAGCTCATTGATTTAAAAAATAAACTGCGCCGTCAGTTGGAAAACACCATCAGACAATGGACAGACAAGGAAATGATGCCTTCGGACATGAGTCTGACAGTGCGAAACGGACGTCTTGTGATACCTCTCAGGGCAGAATTTAAGCGACAAGTTCAGGGTTTTATTCATGATGAAACATCCAACGGCAACATCGTTTTCATAGAACCTTCTCATGCCTTTGAAAACAACAACCTGCTGCGTGAACTTGAATTTGCCGAACAACGGGAAGTCCAGCGAATTTTATCTGAATTGGTTTTCTTTTTGCAAACCCATCTCGAAGATATAAAAAAGGCATTTTTAATGCTTGGTCTCGTCGATTTCATTCGGGCAAAAGCCAGGTTTGCATTGAAAATTGAAGCCACAATTCCGACTTTTCTTTCAACTCAGGAGCTTAGATTGCTCAAAGCACGGCATCCGTTGCTTTGGCTGAGCCACCAAAAATCGAAAAAACCAGTGATTCCTTTGGATATTACCTTACACGAAGACCAAAGAATTCTGGTAATATCCGGACCCAATGCAGGAGGAAAATCCATTTGCTTGAAAACAGTTGGCTTGCTGCAAGTAATGGTGCAAAGCGGCTTGCCAATTCCGGTAGCAGAAGGTAGCCAAATAGGTTTGTTTCAAAATCTGATGGTCAACATCGGCGATGAACAATCGATTGAAAATGACCTGAGCACCTACAGTAGTCACCTGGCAGCTATGAAAGTGTTTTTAGCTCAGGCAAATGATGAAACCTTGTTTTTAATCGATGAATTTGGCTCTGGCACAGAACCGCAAATGGGCGGCGCTATTGCAGAAGCGATTTTGGAAATGCTGAACAACAAAAAAGCGTTTGGGGTAGTGACTACCCACTACACCAACCTGAAAAAGCAAGCAGACAAAACACAAGGTATGGTAAACGGAGCCATGAAGTACGACATCGCAAACATGGAACCGCTTTTCGAGCTGGAAATCGGGCAACCGGGAAGTTCATTTGCATTGGAAATTGCAGAAAAATCAGGCTTACCAAGGTCAGTAGTGAATTTGGCAAAAAACAAGGCAGGTGTGAAGCATGTGCAACTTGAAGAAATGCTGCGAAACCTGGAACTGGAAAAGAAAAATACCGCCGAGAAGTTGAAAGAACTGCGGGAGCGTGAACAATGGGTGAACAAACTGACCGCTGACCTGGAAAGCCAAAAACAGAAACTGGCACAAACCAAAGATAAACTGATGACAGATGCCCGACAAGAAGCTAAAAAGCTACTCGACGAGGCCAACGCAAAAATAGAGCTCACGATAAGAGCTATAAAAGAAAGTCAGGCAGATAAAAATGTGACCCGAAAACTGCGGGAAGAACTCACTCATTTTAAACAGGAGGTTGAGAAACAACTTGAACCAACGAAAGAAGTGATAGCACAAGTTTCTGGCGAATTGCAAGTAGGAGACTATGTGCAAATAGCTGAAACAGAAAGCTTCGGACAAGTAACAGAATTGAAAGACAAAGAAGCCACTGTGAATATGGGCAATATTCGCTCCACGGTGAAAAAGAATCGTTTGATCAAAATATCGGCTAAGGACTTCAAAAATATCACTGAAGGAAAAGGACAGCGGAAAGGCAATACGCTCAACATTTCTGAAAAGATGATGAACTTTCAGATGAGTATTGACTTGCGAGGCAAACGAGCCAACGAAGCCCTTTCGGAGCTAGACCAGTGGCTGGATCAGGCCTTATTGGTAGGAGCCGACAGGCTGAGAATTTTGCATGGCAAAGGCGACGGAATTCTTAGAAAAATAGTGAGAAACCACCTGAAAGGCTACAAACAAGTGCAGGAAGCGGTAGACGAAAACCCTGACAGAGGTGGAGATGGTGTTACGTTGGTGAAGTTGGTTTAAGGAATTTCTTTCTATCTACTTCCAGGCCAAAACCTTCTTCGATCTTTTATTAATTTGCGAATCCTTCAATTGTCGCTCCCATAATTTTGTGGTCAATTTCGTTTACATCAATGCTGTTTCCAACTGCGGTAAGCATGCTGATGCACAAATTGCCACCCAGGTGTTCCCTGAATTCGTCGAGTCCAAGAAGCAAATCTTTTACTTTCACAGAACTTTGGCTTAGTTCACCCAATTGAAGAATAAAACCAAGTTGACGTAGCAGCGCTACAATCCGGTCATAATCTTCGGTTTTCAGCCAAGACATTTCCACAGCATACCGGGCATCGAGGCACATGCCAAAAGCAACTGCCTCGCCATGCAACACCTGATTTTGGGTTAGTTTTTCCAGCTTATGCGCTGCCCAGTGCCCGTAATCCAAAGGCCTCGAACTGCCCGATTCAAAGGGATCGCCTGAACGGATATGCTCTAAATGAAGTTCTGCACAACGTTCTATCATATATTCCACGGCTTCGGGTTCTCGTTTCATCATGGCAACCGCATGAGCTTCGAGCCATTCAAAAAAAGAAGCGTCTTTGATAAGCGCCACTTTCACTGCTTCGGCCATGCCAGATTTGAAATTTCGATCATCTAAGGTTTTCAAAAAATCAAAATCATTGAACACAGCCACCGGAGGAGCAAAATTTCCCGAAAAGTTCTTTTTTCCAAATTGATTAATGCCATTTTTCACACCAATTCCTGCATCATTTTGAGCCAAAACAGTAGATGGCACCCGAATAAGCCGAATACCCCTGTGCGCTTGCGAGGCTGCAAAACCAACTGCGTCTAAAAATGCACCACCGCCAATGGCCAAAATGAAACTATGCCGATCTATGCCATAGTTGCTCACATCGCTGAGCACTTGTTGCAATGCATCTGAACTGTCTTTTATGATTTCTCCGCCTTGCAGAATAACAGGTTCGGCAGCTAAAGAAATGTCTTTTTGCCCGCCTAACTTTTGTCCTATTTTTTTCAGAAGCATCGGATTTGCTTCTGCTAGGCCCTTGTCTACATAGATTAGTAATTTCCGATTTGCGATGCTTTCAGATGCATTGTTCAAAAAATTGAGAAGCTCTGGATTGTCTTCTTCAAAAAATCCATTTCCAAAATAAACAGGGTAGCTGTAGGCAACCTGAAACTGCTGCTGCAATATCCGCATACGATGTTAACCCTCGTTGTTTCGCTTTGTTTTCCGACCAGACCACCATACATAACCAAGCAGGCAAATCATGCAGATAAATAAACCCAAAGACTCTCTCGCTTCTTCTACAAAAGGCACAGTCATAGCCAATCCTTGCGCTCGTTCTTCACTATGAAGCCAATCTGAAACAGATGAAGGAAACAAGTAAATTCCTCCTGTGTAATAGAAAACAGAAATAATGCTCATGGCTTTTCTGTAATACATTCCTTTCCAGGCCTGGAATGCAAACACAGCTGGGATCAAATAAATAGGTATCCAGATATACCAGTCTTCATCGTTAATCTGCGCAACGGCGAAGAGAACAAACAGTATGATCCAAATCCAAGCGAGGTGACGCATAGCTCCAAAAGACATGTTGAAGGGTCAATATTAGGCTGAATTTATCAAAAATAGGGTGTATTGATTAATCTGGGGCGTTGAGTCGCTTGCGTTCTTCGGTGTTGGTATTACGTTTTCGCTGAAAGATTTTCTTTTCGTCCCGCCCAAAGTTATAGTTAAAGCCAAGTTTGATTTGCCTACTCTCCCACCCGCCCGAAACTTTGATGTCGATGCCACCGTAGTTGCTTCGGCCTTGCCAGCGCATGGCTTGAAAAACATCGGAAACGGCCAAACTTAGCGTTCCTTTATTCTGCAACACTTTTTGTTGAAGGCCAAGTTCTACGCTCCATATCCGGCGATTTCTGAAAGTTCCGCCCCAAACGTTGGGAGAAGCATAAAAACCAGACCCTACCAACGACAATCCATTGGGCAAAGTAATGTTGTGTTGCATAAATATATTGTAGTAGTCAACCTCAAGTCTAATATTACGGCCCTGACCAAAATCTGCCTCGTATAGCTGATGGTTGTAGGAAAGATTGATGAACCCATTCCACCATTTGGCCAATGGCAAAGGTGAACTCACATTCACATTTAAGGTCTGAACATCTGCCAGGTTTCTGCGGGTTAGGTAAGAAGCGTTGCCCAACGAATCGATAAAACGGGCGAAAAACTGAGTTGTATGGCTGTAGCCCACCGATGTGGTGAGCGTATATTTGAAAGTGTGGCTTAGCTGAAAGTTGTTGGTATACTGAGGTTGAAGAAACGGATTTCCTTGCTCATAGCTCAGTTCATCTATTTTAAATTGAAAAGGATTTAAAAACTGATATACCGGCCTATCAATTCTTCTACTATAGTTTAAAGTAAGTGAGTTTGATTTGTCGGCATTAAATGTAAACCCGGCTGAAGGAAACCAATCGGTGTAATTTCTATCCACCACACTGTCTCGCAAAAGTGACGTTGATTTTAAGCGACTGAGCGACAAAGTATGTTCGGCCCTGAGCCCTGCCTGCAAATTCCATTTCTCATTCAGCTTATGCCGAAACATGAGATACCCGGCAGAAACCTGCTCCGTGTACCTGAAATCACTGCTTCTGTCTCTCAAAACTGAGTCTTTGCCGTTGGCCAGGTCTCGGTAAAGGAAATTGTTGCTGGTCACCACGTTCGACAGTTTGAAACCACCACCAAACACAGATTTACCCTTCCTTTTTTCAACATCTGTTTTAATAATTCCGATTCTGATATCTGTTGGGGTTTCCAGTCCAAAACTACGATCTACTTGACCGGGAGGGTCGTTGTTGATGTAAAAATTAGGCTGTCTGGTGCGATTTTCGAGTGAATAATTTCCAATATTTCCATCTGAGGTTATTTCTAAACCACTTGTGTCTTTGTATTGGTGGTTTAGGTTTAAGTTAAAATTGGCCGAAGTTCGGGTAGCGAAACTTTGAGCCCTCAAATCTTGCAAGTAGCGTCTGGTTTCGCTATCGTCGTAGATTGACATGCGAGAATTGCTTTCATTTTCGCTGTTGTTCAGGTTTCCATCTAAAACCACACCAACAGTATGCCTTTTTGTAAGCTTGAAATCGGAGCCAAGTTTAAAGTTGTTGCCTAAAGAATTGCTTGAAGTGGAACCCTTTTGGTCGAAAAATTGATTGCTTTGGTTTCTTTCAACGTTCATAAACGACCAACTTTTTGTTCTGTCAAAACCATAAGACCCAAACACATTCCAGCCTTTTGCGCCATAATTGACGTTTAATCCCTGATTGGTTCTCGGGTTGTTGGTTTCGTTGTACAAGCCATGACTAAAACTGCTATTTACGCTGCCGTTCAAGCCTGTTTCTTTCGATTTTCGCAATCTGATGTTGATGATTCCGGCGTTTCCTGCAGCATCGTATTTGGCAGATGGATTGGTGATAATTTCTATAGATTCAATTTGCGAAGCAGGAATGGTTTTCAACCAATTGGCTAAATCCCGCTCGCTCAAAGGACTTTGACGTCCGTCGATGTAAATGAGCAAGCCACTTTTTCCCTGAAGAAAAATCTGCTCATCTTGATTTACCATAACACCTGGCGACTTTCGAAGGATTTCGAGGGCATTGTCGTTGACCATCAAAGGGTTGTCGGCCACGTTCACAATCATTTTATCTGGCTGAACCGTGATCATTGGCTTTTTCGATTCAACAGTTACTTCATTCAACTTCACATCGCCCGACTGCAACACCAACTTTCCCAGCTTCTTTTCTTCACCTGCCTGAAGTTGAAAAACCGGAGTTTGCATGGTTTTATAGCCCACCATAGTAGCCATTACTTTGTAGTCGCCCGGCAATATTTCATCGAACTTAAAATTGCCATTTTCATTGCTAACGGCCAGTTTTACCCGAGCACTATCGAGAGTTCGCACAAGTACTAAGTTGGCAAAGGCAACGGGTTTTTCAAATTCATCGACCAAGCGACCGGAGATTCCAGTTGCAAAAAGCGTGGCATGAAAACTTAAAAGGCAAAGGGCAAAAAATAGAAAATGTGGTTTCAAAAGCAGTTTGTGTAGACACTGCAAACTTGGTGAATTCATGAAAAAATAAGACACAATTGGGGAGGAATGGTCGATGCAGTTGGAGAATGATTCAATTCATGGGATAAAAGCTGAAGTTGATCAGCAACATGGAAACATAAGCAATGGCACATTCACAATCTGAACTATTCCCGCCCTTACCACTTTTCACCATTTACTTTTCCCTATCTCACTACCTCTACCCAGCCATTGAAAATTTTCCCTCCCATTTCCAGGCGATAAAAATAGGTACCTGGTTTGTCGTCGGTGGCTGGCCAGTTGTTTTGGTAGTTGTCGGTCTGGAAGACAGTTTTGCCCCAGCGGTTGTAGATGGAGAAGCGATAGTTCGTTTTCAGGTGGAGGTTCCCGATTACAAATTGGTCGTTTTGCCCATCGTTGTTGCGGGTCACCACGTTGGGGAAAAACAAGGTATCGTTGTAGGGCAGCCTCAATATCGCCTCGCCCTTGCATTCCTGTTCAGAGGTTTCTACCACACGGATGCTGTTGCCACTCAGCGATCTTTCTTCCCAGTTCACCCTTATTGTTCTGCCTGTGTCGATGTTGGCTGTGCCGCCTTCTAACTGCCAGCTATAGCTGCTTCCTGCATTTGGTTGGGCTATGCGATATATCCGGTTGCTCAGCGTGAACAAGGTTAGCAGAGAGTCGCCTTCTGCAACAATGGCCGGACCAGGATTCGGGTATTGGAAGATGCTAACAGGCAAGGCAGCAAACGAATGGCAATTGTTGCCATCAATCAAAGTGAGACCAATTGGCTGGTTTGTGGCTGCACTTTGACTGATGCTTGCTCCTGATTGCCCGTTTGTCCAGCGGTAAAACCCGTTTGGAAGTCCAGTCGGCAAACCTGTAAGAATAAGGGTTTCGCCATCGCAGATTCTGGCCGTGCTGTCGTTCACTTTTTGGGCAATCTGTATGGCAATAATTGGCGTCTCTGGTCTTGGTAGCACCGTGATGTTGCGTGGTTGGCTTATGCCAAAGCAGGTATCGATATTGGTTTGGTTGTTTTCGGCCACTTGAATGGTGTAGTTACCCGGATTGCTCCAGCTCATTACAACCTCATCTGTTCCTTGCCCAATGATGGTCGGGTTGCCACTCGCCTGCCAGCTGTAGCTACTGCCATTCACCGCATACCTAACCCTAAACCGCAGTTCCCTTTCCGGGCAAACCTGCAAGGTATCGGCCAATAGTTCAGGTGTAAGTTGTCGGTTCACCTGAATGGTGTAAGTAGCCGTGTCGCCCAGGCAGTTGTCGGAGCTAAGCGAAACAGCTTTCAAAGTGATGTTGCCTGCCTGACCTGCGTTCAGCAGCACTGTGTTTCCTGTTTCAGTGATTAAGTTTCCCAAACCTGAAAGTGCCCAACGAAATTGAATGCCGGGCTGGTTGGAGGCAATAGAATAAGACACGCCCTCTACTCCCGGGCAAAGTCTGGTTGGCCCGCTGATGATGCCTTGGGGTGGAATGGGCAAGTGCCTCAGGTGCACAGGATTTGAGGTGTCGCTTCGGCAGCCATTCTCATCGGTGGTGAAAAGGCGGTAGGTGCCTTGTTGGCCAATGGCTATGTTTTGCAGCGTGTCGCCTGTGCTCCAGCGGTAACGGGCAGCGGTTGCGCTTGAAAGATTGATGCTATTCTCTCGGCAGCTTTTGATGGTGTCGGGAGCAGGTTGGTTGTTGAACAAGATAACCGACCTTGGCGGCTGGGGGAACAAGTTTAGCCTGATGGTGTCGGTGATGCTGCTGCCGCAACCCAGTGAATTGATAACCCGCAACCAATATTTGCCCGGGCTGGTGAAATTAACCAGCCTGCTGGTGTCGCCTGTGCTCCAAATCAATGAATGGCCAAGTGGGGGAGCAGCAGCTGTGAGTAAAGTAGATGAGCCGACACAAAAGTTTCTATTGCCGCTAACTGCTACAGGTAGGGGCGCTATGCCTGCCACTGTATCAATCTGCACGGTGTCCGACTCCGAAAAACAGCCTTCCAGGGTGGCTACCTGCACGGTGTATTTGCCGGGGCCCCGCACCTTGATGCTTTGGGTTTGCTCCCACCAGGGTATCCACTTGTAGCGGTAGCCGGGAGGGGCAGTGAGGGTGGCGCTGTCGCCACTGCACAGTGTTGTGGATGGCGATACCGTGATTGCCGGCCGGGGTGGTTTTGTTGCAGCCCGCAAGGTATAAAAGGCCGTGTCTATTTTGCAGCGCCCAAAGCCGATGACCATGAAGCGGACAGTGTCTTGCCGGGCCACCCATTTAAAAGTAGCATTTGTGTCTATGAGCAGGCCATTGTTGCTGAGATTGTACCAGCGAAAGCGGGTTGCCCCGGCACCGTAGGCCACCATGCGCATGGTGTCGCCCAAACAAGCATTTTCACGGTTGGCCTGGGCTTGGAGTTTCCAGGCATTGCGGGTGAGGGTTTGGTTGAAAACGGGAAAGTTATTGCCCGGGTCCCGCCCCAGGTCTATGGCAAATGGCCTGAAACCGCAGCCCGGGCCAGGCACATCGGGACAGTCTATGACGTGGAATCGAGGTGGGGCTAGCTCAGATTGTCTTGAAATGTAGATGCGGCCATCCGGAGCGGTTTGGCCAAACATGGTATTGAGACCAATATTATAGCTTGAGTTTCTGTAGATTAAAGTTTTTGAATTTAGTATTGAATCTGGGTTAAAGCTCTTTAGGTTGAATTGATATATGGCATAATGCGTTAAGGCTCCAGGTGGAATAACTCTTAATCTGTATGAGAGGTAAAGGATTTTTGAATTCGGAGAAAAGAAAACTGCTGTGTTGAAATAGGATGCTTTTTTAGAGCCAAACCCATGAATCAGCGTATCTGGAATTGAAATAATTTGCCTGGCAAAGCCTGCCTCGTTGTCAAAATCAATGATTTGCAGATGCCCTAATTCCTGCTCATTCAACCAGCTGCCACTGATTACTGCAATTTTATCTCCACTTGCACTTACAGCAACAGAAGGAGCATCTATATCTAATGGTAATGTACCTTTTGATACGATTGGCTTTAACCTGATTTTAAGTAAATTTTGCTTTACATGCCGTTGGTCAAAATACTGTAAAAACAGGGTATCTTGAAAGTTAATGTAAGTATCTTTAGTATGTTTTCGAACAAAAGCAATCCAATAACCCCGGTTCCCTTGTTGGGGCACAACTGCAAATCCTCCACTGGTTCTGGAAGTGCTGTCAATGAGTAACCCGGTTTTACTTGCATCAATATCTCCTCTATTATTACTCAACCTTCTGTCGAAAACAGCATTAAGTGGGCAGCCACATGGCCCAAAAGTATAATTATTGTAAATTAAACGATAGCGTGCATTGATGGTATCCATA
>JBBRCC010000043.1:0-32922 GCA_038205175.1 Cytophagales bacterium
TGTTTGAAAAAGCTTTTCAGGCATTGGCACTCCTTCGACTTTTCACTACCACTACTTTTTCAAGCTCAAAATCCACCGCACCATTTTGTCAATAGCGGGTTTTTGCAAATGGCTTTGCGCCGCCATGGCATAGTTGCCCCAAACTCCCGTTCCACCTTCGTACACTTTTTTATTTAGTTTGGCCAGGTTTTCAGGCGTATTGGCATACTTCCCAGCTATTTCTGCGAAGCTGGGGCCCAATAACTTTTCGTTGTTTCGGTGGCATTGCAAACAACCCGAAGGCTCTATCAGTGCCTGCCCTTGGGCTATCATTTGTGCTTCAGTAAGCTGTGGTTTTGGGGCGGATTTGGGTGTCAAAACCGTTTTTGCAGGGGTTGCCTTTGGCTTTGCACTTAGCTTCAGTTTGGCAGTATTGACCTGTTTGGCTTTTACAGTTCCTTTTTCTTCTGGAACCACATTGAGGGTGTACCATCCGTCGTAGGTCCAAACCACATTTGTAGCACTGCTTATCAGGTTTTTAGGACATTTGATATATACTACTCTTTCTGCACGGAGGCTGTCAAGTTCCAAAAAGACCTTTTTTCGGTCGGCGCTGAAGTTGATTGACTTCACAGACAAATCTTCCAGATTTTCTTTAGGTCCGCCATACCGCTGGGTGGGAATATATTTCCATTGCATCACCACGTAATCTTCGAGGCGGTTGCCGTTGGTGTCGGCCACGGGCTCAGTAAATTCGAGCTCCATGCCATTACTTTTAGCTCTGATAGCGAGCAAATCAAACACAGGTTTTTTGTTGTACTCAATGCGCTGCAAGCCAAACCACTGTCTCAGCGAATGGCCCCAGTTTCCCGGATTTCCAACAGAACCTGCATATAAGGCGCCATCGGGACCCCAGGCAATTCTATTTATTCCTCCGGCCAGACCTTGGGTAAAGTTGAATGCCACTCCTTGGTATTGGCCATTTACTCTTTCAATAAAAGCCCGCTTGATGCCCCCATGAGTTACATCGCCAAAAATAAGCTGTCCTTTCCAGGGGCCGAACTTCATCAGGCCTGGTTCGCTAGTTGAGTTGCCAATTTCATTTTGAGGCAACCATACTACTGGCGGTTTTTCTTCCCATTTAAAAATGTCGTAAATCTCCACCGAATAACTTCCATAAAAAGCACCTTTTTCTAGATGAACAATTTTACAAGCAGGTAGCCAGTCGCCTTGGTTGTCGGCTATAAAAATCTCATTGTCAATGCCTAAGCCAATACCATTGGGGGTTCTCAATCCTTTGGCAACAATTTCAAAAGAGCCATCCATCCCTATTTTTATGGCTTTGCCTCGGTGTGGATGTTGAACCCTTGTGCTTTTCCCACCGGGATTGATGGAAGTAGCCAGGGTGGCGTAGAAGTATCCTTCTTTAAACACCAGTCCAAAAGCGAATTCATGGAAATTGCCGGTTGTGCCCCAGGCATTGCAAATGGTTTGATACTGGTCTATGATGTCGTCGCCATTGAGGTCGATAAGCTTGGTGAGTTCTGGTTTTTGCAGCACATAAATGGCACCATCTACTACCTTGATGCCCAAAGGTTCGTTCAGTCCCCAGGCAATGCGTTTCACCTTTACTTTGGTAGAATCTTTCGATTCAAAGCCTTCCACCAAATAGACTGATCCTGAAGAATCCCAGGTGCAAACCACCATGCGGCCATCGGGCAAAAAGTCAATACCTCCTGTTTTAGGTTGAAAGTTATCGCTATGTATATCAAACACATCCAGTGAAGGGTGTCTGCCAATGCTTAGGTTTTGGGTATTCGATTTTCGCTTGGGCACCATGGTGCTGCCTATGGATTGTTTTTGAGCTGTTTTTTTGCTGAAAAATTGAGTGGGCGGAGTTCTCTCAAATATTTTACTTGCTGGGTTTGTCCACCAAAGCGTCAGGTCCTGATATTGACTTGGGTTTTGGTTAAGCTGTTTTACAAAAAGTGTATGAAGCCCTTTCGAAAGCCTGACGCTGAATCTATTATCTTTCACATTTATGTCGGGGTTGTTTTGCTCTGCCGACAGCTTGCCATCAATATAAAGCTGGGCTACCTGGTTGCAGCGAAAATTCATTTGATACAAACCTGAATCGGGTGCGAAAAAATAGCCTTCCACATGCATCACAAATGTTTCTTCCGGCAAAAAGTTGCTCGAAAGTAAATAGGGAGAAAAGGCTAAATCGGCGCTGGTTCTTACTTGGTTGGGCGTCGGACTCAGGTTTGCTCTTTCAAGTTTATTGGGCATTTCTCTGCCCAAATGCCACACTTTCACTAACAAACCTGGAACCAATGAAGTGTCTGCAACAGGTTGCGCCTGCAACGCTCCAGCCATCAAAATGAACAGAAAAAAAAGTAATTTAGACATGTGCAAAACCTAAGGATGAACGGTAGTTTCAGTGAAAAAAGTAGTGATCTGGACTTCTGTTGCGGGCAGGTTTATGGCAACCAAGGTGGAAATAAGTGTGCCTGCACTGGTGTAGTTTTCAGATTTTTGAACCAAGGTAGACGGAACATTGATCAATAAGTCGCCTTTTTTGAAGTCGGTTGTAAGTGTTTTCAGCCCTTGCGACTCAAGCAAAAGCACGGGTTGAAGTTGAGCGTCATTTTTTAACACCTTTATTTTTCGCACCAAGCCTGGTCTTCCAGTTTTGGGTTGGGCAGTATATTCTGGCCATTCTTCAATGCTCACTGTTCCCACACTGTCGGCTATCAGTTCATATTGCAACACCACTTTGTTATCTTGCCACACATAACCTTTAAAAGCTGTTTTGCACTTCAATTCCTGGTTGTTTTTCAACAACTTCCAGGTGGGAGTCAAGGTATTGACTTGATACCAAGGTGGCAAACTAATAGGTTGAGGGCCGTGTTTGGTTGTCGCATACACTGCACCGTCAAATTTAACTCCACCTTTCCAAGCTTCAAAAAGCTGGCAGTTGTCGGTATCGTAGCCAATGTAAAGGTCTTTGTGCAAAGCCGCTACCAGTGCTTTGGGTTTACCATCGAGCACACATCTAAACACCCACATTTCGGTAGGTCGTTGTGCAAAACTTTTCAAACTGAGCAGAGCACCCAGCAAGAAAAAGGAAGTAAAATGCAGAATAGCAGAATGTCTCATCATAGGTGTTTTGGTGTTGCGATGCTACAAACATTCAATTTTCCGGGCATATTCCCCAGAGCAAGTCTTGTCCCACACTGTCCAAAAAAGGGAAAGCCTTTTTATTGCTTTTTCTGAAGCACTTCAATCAACTCCTCAATGTTGGGTACGTCGTTGTAGTGCCATTTGCCAATCACTGTTCCATCTTTCAACATCCAAACACCTGGATTGCTGCGAATGATGGTTTTTAACACCGTGGCATCGGCATAATACACAGGGCAAGCCAGCTGGTAATTGTGGCGAATCAATTCAATTTCAGAGCGCTCGCTTGAAGTTAAAATCATGGGAGAGATTTTAAGCGAACTGGCTTCGTTTACAGAATGAATGAGGTTGCTTATTTTTGAAAAGGCCGGCAAATAGCTTTTCTGCGTATTCATGGCCACAAAAATGAGTCGTGTTCCAACAAAAGTGGAGTCTGTAAATTGTCCCTCGTCGTTCCAAACACTGTAGTCAGTTATTTTCGGCATCGCTTCCGGGTTCACCGTTTCCATCTGCACATAGGTGTAAGTGGTGTCCATCGGGTATTCGTCGAACCATTCTTTTTTGCCGTCTTTTTCCATTTGATACCTGTATTTTAACTGCTCCGATGGTTTCATCTTCGATGGAATATGTGCTCCAATATGGTATGGCCTGAAATCCCAAACCGGCAAATGGTTGATGCAATGCATAGCAAAATAGATTGAACCTGCTGTACCCAAACCAACAAGTATCAAATTGAAACTGTCGTTGAAGGGTGACTCAAGTTTATCTCTTCTCAGAAACAAAAACACGATTGGGATAAGCAAAACAATGTCTTTGGTAAACGAACCCCAGGGCGAAAGTTTGATAAAATCGCCAAAGCAGCCGCAGTCGGTTACTTTATTGAAAAAAGCAGAGTATAATGTGAGAAAAGTGAAAAATATAATAAGCAAAAGAAGCAACCACAAGGTGAGTTGCATGCGGTAGAATAGCAAAAGAGCCAAGCCTAACACCACTTCTGCCACGCATAAAATAACCGAGAAATATAAGGCATAGGGAACCAAATGCTCAAAGTATGGCGTGAATGCCTCTGCAAAAACCTCAAAATATTCTTCCAGCTTTATTTGGGTTCCAACCGGATCGTTGAGCTTAATTACACCTGAAAAGATGAAAAGAAGTCCTACAAAAAAGCGGCTAAAATGGGTGAGTATGCGCATGATTGCTTGGTTAATAATCGGATTAAACGTGCTGATGGTGGTATTTGTTGGTCAAAACTAATCACTTACTCCGAATCCATTGAGTATGGATGCAAAAACGGCGTAGTTAATCATGTCTTGGTAATTGGCATCCAGGCCTTCTGAGATCAGTGTTTTGCCTTGCAAATCTTCAATTTGCTTGATGCGGAAAAGTTTCATGAGAATAATATCGGTGATAGAGCTCACCCGCATACTGCGCCATGCCTCGTCGTAATCGTGGTTTTTCTTCTGCAACAAGGCAAATGTTTGAGTCACCTTAATGTCGTACAGTTTCATTACTTTTTCCAAGGGCAATTGCACATCTGGTTCGGCCATCAAATCCAGCTGAATGAGGGCCATGATGCAATAGTTGATGATGCCCACAAACTCAGATTGTATGTCATCTTCCACCATTTGTGTTCCTTTTTCTTGAATGCTTCTGATGCGATTGGCTTTGATGAAAATCTGGTCTGTGATAGACGATGGTCTCAATATGCGCCATGCAGTTCCGTAATCGTGATTTTTCTTGCGGAATATTTCCCGGCATTTGTCGATCACGTTTTGGTATTGGTTTTCAGTTGTTGAGTTCAATTTTTATGCAATTTCAGTTAGTAAAACTAATTCAAGTCTAACCCTGTACCAACACTTCCTGAAGTGCCTGTTCGTGTGTTTCCAAGTATTGGGCAATCAGTTCCTGGCTCAGCGCTGTTGAAACAAATAAGCTCTCGAACTGGCTGGGTGCCAAATACACGCCTCCATCCAACATTGCCCTGAAGTATTTGCCAAAAGCCAGCAGGTCGCTCTGTTTAGCAGATTCTAAATCGGTTACAGGTTTGTCGGTAAAAAACAAAGTAAACATGCTTCCAATTTGGTTCACGGTAAAGTTTTGTCCAAGTTTTTGGTGAATGGCATCCAAACCATTTTTGATGGAAGTTCCAATTTCATCCAGTTGCACAAAAACGTTCGGATTGTTGTTCAGGTGGTGCAGCATGGCCAATCCCGCCGACATGGCGATAGGATTTCCAGAAAGCGTTCCGGCCTGATATACGGGCCCAAGTGGCGCCACGCACTCCATGATTTCGGCTTTGCCGCCATAAGCTCCAACTGGCATACCTGCTCCAATTATTTTGCCCAAAGTTGTCATGTCGGGTTTCACGCCTAAACGCTCCTGCGCTCCACCTTTTGCCAGGCGAAAACCGGTCATCACTTCGTCGAAAATAAGCACAATGCTTTCTTTGTCGCAAAGCGAACGTAATCCTGCCAAAAATCCAGGTTTTGGTGTCACAAGACCCATATTTCCTGCTACTGGTTCAATGATGATCGCAGCAATTTTACCTTTGTTGGCATCGGCCAATTGCTGAACCGCTTCCAGGTTATTGTATGGAGCAATGAGTGTGTCGTTGGCTGTTCCCTGCGTAATACCTGCGCTATCGGGCACTCCCATGGTAATGGCACCACTTCCGGCAGCAATGAGAAAAGAATCTCCGTGTCCATGATAACAACCTTCAAATTTGATGATTTTCTCCCTTCCCGTAAAACCTCTGGCTACTCGAACGGCCGCCATGGTGGCTTCCGTGCCTGAGTTTACCATGCGCACTTTTTCCACAGATGGCACCATGCTGCAAATGAGCTCAGCCATTTCTACTTCTTTGCGGGTAGGCGCCCCAAACGAAAGGGAATCTTTTAAGGCCTTTTCTACAGCCTCTATTATTACAGGGTGGGCATGACCTATAACCATGGGTCCCCAGCTGTTTATCATTTCAATATACCGGTTGTTGTCTTCATCGAACACAAATGCTCCAGATGCTTTTTTGATGAAAACAGGATTACCACCAACTGCCTTAAAAGCCCGAACAGGGGAGTTTACACCTCCCGGAATGCGTTTTTTTGCTTGTTCAAAAAGTTGGAGACTAATGTTTCTTTCCATGTGAGACGTGAATTTGTGGCAAAGTTCTCATAAAATTGAACCAGAACTAAAGCATATTTGCTAAACCTGAAATTTAAAACAAAAAAATGCGTGACCTGGAGGCTGTGGTAGCCAAAGCAATGCGGTTGGGAGGTGTGTTGCCCGACGATAAACTGTTGCTCGCCGTGAGCGGTGGCGTAGATTCTGTGGTGTTGACCGAGATCGTGTTCAAAGTAGGCAACAAATTTGCCATAGCCCATTGCAATTTTGGTTTAAGAGGAATCGACTCTGAACTTGACCAGGAACTGGTGAAAAAACTTGGTGAAAGGCTGTTTTCCAGGGTTTTTGTGAAAAAATTCGATAAAAAAGATTTTCGAAAGAAAACTGGAAGTTCGCTGCAAATGAGCGCCCGAGATTTGCGCTATCAGTTTTTCAAAGACCTGACCATACAACACGGTTTTCAATGGATTGTGACAGCACACCACCTCGACGACCAATTGGAAACTACGCTGCTCAACCTTACACGAGGAACAGGAATAAAAGGCCTGGTGGGCATGTCGGCCAATGAAAATGGAATTTTTAGGCCACTACTTTCAGTAAACAAAGCCGAAATTTTTGATTACGCCCGAGCCAATCAGCTCATTTGGCGGGAAGACCGTAGTAATGCCAAATCCAAATATGCCCGAAACAAAATCAGAAACAAGGTTGTGCCTTTGTTGAGAACACTAAATCCAAGTCTTGAAAAAACCTTCTTTCTCACCCATGACCGGCTGGAGCAAGCCGAAAAAGTGGTTGATATTTGGCTCAAGGCCGAAGAAGATAAAGTCAAAGTGCCACTTTCTAAAAATATGTTGGCTTGTTTCGATCTGGAAAAAATTAAATCGATTCATGCACCTGGTTTGTTGCTTCAGTATGTGTTGAAACCTTTTCCTTTCAACTATTCAGAAGTGAAGCAAATGCTCGAGTTGGAAAGAGAAACAGGTGCCAGGTTTTTTAGCGGAAATGTAGTGGCTTTTGCAAACAGGGGAAACCTGGAAATTTACCACAGTGCGCAAGAAACTTTGTTATCTTTCAAGGTTCCACAGCTGCCTTTTGCCATTAATACACCCCAATTTTCGTTTTCAGGAATCATCCAGCATGTACCGCCAAAAGAGGAGTGGAAAAACCATATTTGGATGGATTTTGATTCATTCAAGTTTCCTTTGGTGCTCAGACCTTGGCAAGCAGGTGACGTGTTTTTACCTTTTGGACTAAAAGGGCGCAAAAAAGTAAGTGATTTGCTGATTGATGCCAAAGTGAGCCTTGCTGAAAAACCTCATGTGTTGGTGTTGGAATCGGATGGAGAAATTGCCTGGGTGCTGGGTCACCGACTCGACCAGCGATTTGCCCTCAACAAACACACAGAAAGAGCCGTTTGCTGGAAATATTTAATTAAAGGCCAATAAGTATGGCAGGTATTTATGTGCATATTCCTTTTTGCAGCCAAGCCTGCCATTATTGCGATTTTCACTTTTCGGTAAACAGGACCCAAGCCGGCGCCATGGTGAAGGCCATTGCCAGGGAGGCGCAGCTTCGAAATGCATATCCAGGGACTGAGAAAATTAAGACCCTTTACTTTGGCGGCGGTACGCCATCTATTTTATCGAACGAGCAACTGGCGCAACTTTTCGAAGCCATTTATGAAAACTATTCATTGGAACAAAAGGCCGAAATAACCCTTGAAGCCAATCCCGAAGACATTTCGCTAACCCGACTTCAATATTGGCGAAGCCTGGGCATAAATAGGTTGAGCATTGGCATTCAAAGTTTTCAACCTGACATGCTCAAATGGATGAACAGGGTTCATAGTGCTCAAGAGGCCGAAAAATCAGTTTTGTTGGCACAAGATGCAGGTTTCGAAAACCTTACCATCGACCTTATGTACGGCATGCCCAACTTGCTGGAAGATGACTGGCAAATTAATATTCAAAAAGCCATTGACTTGCAGGTGCCGCATATTTCGGCCTACCAGCTTACAATAGAACCAAAAACCGTTTTCGGGCTACAGCATGCCAAGGGTTTGCTCAAAGAAAGCCCGGATCAGTACACCGAAATGCAATTCGACACGCTGAAAGAAAGTTTGATTGAAGCAGGTATTGAGCAATATGAAATTTCAAACTTTGCCAAAGAAGGCTTTCAATCTCGCCACAACAGCAACTATTGGGAAGGTGTTCCTTACTTGGGTTTGGGGCCTTCTGCTCATTCATTCAAAGATTTTCAGCGTGACATTAATCCTTCTTCAAATGGCGAATACTTGCAAAAATTAGCACAGGGAATTTGGCCCGGCATCATAGAATCTTTGAGTCCAACGGATAGAGCGAACGAAATGCTGCTCACCGGCTTACGCACTGTGAAAGGCACAAATACTTTTGAAATTCTGAAGAAAACAGGTGTATCAGTTGAACAAACTTCAAAAATTGATGGGCTCATAAGAGATGGTTTCATGCAAAAACCAACAGAACCAGGACAACTTCAGCTCACAAAGGCAGGTTTGAAATTGGCAGATCGCATCACTTTGGAGCTTTGGTTAGAAGCTTCTTAAATTACCTTTAATGTAGTTTCAATTTCTTTTAACGCATCTTGTATTGAAATTTCAAACGAAATGTTCAATTCATTTGAATCTCTTATATGTTTATGATGAGGGAAACCCGGCAAGTGAGGATAATGAGGCGCATTGTTGCATCTTACTATTAAGGCGCCTTTTGAATCTTGTCCATGAAATGATTATTTCCTTTGCTTTGAACTTGTAAATTCCTTTAAGAACAGCTTACTCCCGTCTCTAAACAAAACCCAAAGTTAGTTGTAAGTGATTTCTTCGACTTGCCGGAATTCCTCCACATCAAAATCAACTACAAACGGTTTATTGAGCCAATACAATATTTCCATCTTTGACTTTTTCTGGCTTTTGAATCGTAGCGCTTGAGCACGCAGAGGTCGCTTCCCTTTGGATGAGGTCATCCCATACTTCAAAATTTTCGTTCCTGTCTTGCTCAATTTTAACTTTAAATTCGGTCAAATCCTGGTCATATTTCTTTTCAAAATAGCGTATTTGCTGGAGAAACCGATTTTTGTCAGCCATGAGCAATTGCCCGATATGGTTTTTGTTTACTTTCAATTTCTTGCACTTTGATATTCAAAATGATACAAAAAAATTCGCTTGATGGCAACAATGGCATTTATGAAATTATTTAATCTGCCATAAACTTAACCTGCATTTCTCAAGTTTTTACCCCTTTTTTGCCCATTCATTCAGGCATGCTGCAAGTTACCAACATTGTTAAAAGCTACGGATCGCTTCACGTGTTGAAGGGAGTCTCGTTTGCCGTGCAGCCTGGCGAAATGGTGGCTATTGTAGGCCCTTCAGGAGCAGGTAAAAGCACTCTGTTGCACATTGCCGGCACGCTCGATAGCCCTGACCGAGGTCATGTTTTCCTTGATAATCAAGATATTTCCAGGTTTTCTTCCCGGCAACTTGCCCGTTTCAGAAACGCCAACATTGGTTTTATTTTCCAGTTCCACAACTTATTGCCGGAGTTTACAGCGCTTGAAAACGTGTTGATTCCTGGCTTATTGAAAGGAGAAAAGGAAAAAACCATGCGCCCCAAAGCCATGGAATGGTTGAGCCGTTTGGGCATTGAAGACCGGGCCGATCACAAACCGTCGGAGCTCTCAGGGGGAGAACAACAAAGAGTAGCTGTGGCCAGGTCATTAATCAACAACCCCAAGGTGATTTTTGCCGACGAACCCAGCGGAAGCCTTGACTCAAAAAATGCAGGATTGTTGCACCAACTTTTTTTAGAGTTGAAGCGTGACCTAGGTCAAACCTTTGTGATGGTGACACACAATGAAAAATTGGCCCAATTAGCCGACAGGCAATTGTTGATGCAAGATGGACTCTTGGTGACAGAACAACCCAATCTACTATGACACCGGAGCCGTCCATTTCGGTCATAATTCCGGTAAAAAATAGAGCTGAATTGTTGAAGGCTACACTCAACAATATATTGCAACAAACCTTGTCGCCCTCCGAAATCATTGTTGTCGACGATGGTTCTACCGACCATTTGCCGGAGGTCAAGGATCAGTTTCAGCATCAAGTTCAATTTGTAGAAAACCCGGGCAAAGGACCAGGTGCAGCCAGAAACCTTGGCCTGAAATTGGCAAGCGGAAAATACATTCAGTTTTTTGACTCCGACGACCTGATGACCCGTGACAAATTGTGTTTGCAGGCCGATGCACTAGAAAAAACGGAAGCAGATATGGCCTACGGACCTTACGTGCAGGCATTTGAAGCCTCGTTTGGCGTTTGGGAGCAACGTGATGTAGTGATGCAGCAAGGTGCATTGCCAACCAACAAAAACCTAACTGCTGTTTTGCTTTTGGGCTGGAACTGCATTACCCAAAGTTGTTTGTTTAGAAAGGAGTTTCTTGAAAAGGCACCACCTTGGAACGAGCAACTTATTACCCACGAAGATTACCTGTATCTTTTCAATCTCAGCTTGAATAAGCCCAGGTTGGTGCATACACCTGGGGCTGGGGTAATATACAGGATGCATGGCGCTCAAAGTACTGAAAACAATACCAACTCCTTGAGTCGCTCTGCCGATAAACTTGCCGTGCTGCAACACATGGAACATACGTTGAACAGGCTTGATCCAACTTTTTACCAAAGGTGGAATTTTTATGGCCGTTGCTACCTCACAGCTTCTCATTTTGTAGCTCAGGGAGGCGATGAAAAACTAACTTTAAACTTCCTTTCAAAAAAGCATCGGCTTGCATCTTACCTCTATCGATGGCACAATAAACTGGAAAGAAAAGCAACCGGTACCAATTGGGAAACCATGCATGGGGTTGGTAAAAACACAAATGATTTTAACTTATTGGTGTCTGCAGTTTAAACAATGTGTGCTTGCTAAATCAAATCATCGATTTGCACTCAACGCATTCTTACCAAACGATTTTCTGATAAATGCCCTTATTTTTTCTTGCCTGACCAAAGCAGAAGCACTTTTTCCGCCTGCCTCCATGGAAATTCTTTGGTAGTGATGCGCTATGCTGTCAGGGCGAATACCTGAAGTGCCAAAACTCAAAGAAACAATGCCTTTCTCATGCAGCTGTTTGATGGACTTTCCGCTGATGCCATGGTCGGTGAACGGGAAAGCGAAACTATTGATTGAAAGCCCAATTTGTTGCAACATACGCATGCTGTGTTTTACCTGAAATAATTGTTGATCATCGTCCAACAGATGCATGTGTGGGTGATCGTGACTATGGGCGCCAAATGTGAAACCTCGTTGCGCCATGTTTTCAACCATTGGCACATCCAAATATGGCTTGTGAAGCTTCAAATAGCCGTCAAAATTCAAATCTATGTTTTTGGCAAACACATCGAGTGCTGATTTATCTTGTTGGGTACGCAGCAAGTTGAGCAAAGCTGGAGTTGTATTCACATTCCAAAAACGCTTTCCCTCGCTGAGTTTGTCTTTATGCTGCTGCAATTCACAAATCAACAAACTTGCTTTGCACATCTGCGACATGCTTTCATTGTTCACAAAAGCCGAGTTGAGAAAAAAGGTGGCAGGTAAACCAAACTGCCCAAGAATAGGAGCTATTATTTGAAAGCATTCTTGTAAGCCATCGTCGAAACTCAAGTGGAAGGCCTGTTTTTTGGGAGTCCATTCTCCTGCATCATATTTTTCAAAATCCTGAAGACTTATTGGTTGATAATGCTTGCATAGGTACTCCAAATCCTGCTTAAACTGCTTTTCGTTTTTTATATTGAAAAGGTGCCGGACGTGAGCCGGCGGGTTTTCGGAAACAAGGTGGTAAAAGGGTAAAATGATCAAAGCTTATTTGGCTTATTGGCTCAAATGTTTTGCCACAACGTCATCAAATTTTGAAAATCTTTTTGAAACATCTAATTTTTCTGCTTGCATTGCAAATATATATTTCCAAAGCGATGGCAGGCTTTTTTTCCATGTTTCCTTTGAATTTGGTGGTTTTTCCAGGCGAAAAGCTGAACCTCCATGTTTTTGAACCCCGATATAAACAATTGGTGGATGAATGCCTTGACAATGGGCAGCCTTTTGGCATTATTCCATTTATTAACAACAAACTGAGTCAACTTGGGACTTTTGTGCATATCATCCAGTTGGTAAAACGATATGAAGATGGTCGCATGGATATTAAAACTATGGGCAGCGAGGTTTTCAAAGTCGATGTTTTTCAAAATCCTGCCGAGGGAAAGCTATACGCCCGTGCTTCAGTCGATGTGTTGGACAAAGACACAGAAGGTGTTTACAGTATCAATGCTGAACTTTGGCAACTTGTGGTAGATTTTTTCGAAACCATTGAGGAAAGGCTGGACATTCATTTTGAAAACGTTCCTTATGCTTCCTTCGAAATTGCCCACAAAGTAGGTTTGTCTACAGGCCAGAAAATGGCTCTGCTTGGCATGAAGAAAGAAATGGAACGACAAGCATTTTTAACTGAACATTTGGAACGCACCCTCCCTTTGATGAAGAACATAGAGCACTCCAAACAAATCATCCGAATGAATGGTCATTTTAAGCAAATAGACCCACTTCAATTCTAATGTTGAAGAAAATGTTGGTCAAGTTTGGCCTTACAGCAGCCTTGTTTATGGCGCTTGGGTTTCTGTTAAGTTTTGTCAATTTGCCTTGGTTTATTTTTAATGCATACAAAACGGCACTTTTTCTGGTAGCATCCGTTTTTTTTGTTTGCGATCTTTTTGTAGAACGACTTGCCAAACAGCTACCCGAAAGTAGATTTTTGATTCAGTTTGGAAATCAGGTACTTCGGATAGTACTCTTGCTTATTGGTTTGGCAATTTTGTTGGTGTTCAAGCAGTTTTCGCAGCCTCTTCATCTTGCTGCCTGGTTTATGTTTTTTTATGTTATGTTCACAATCGTGGATATTAAATCAATTTTGGATACCTTGCGTCCCGATTTGAAGAGTTAACCGTTTTTTAATCCCAAAAATGAGCGATAGTTGCCTGTACTTGAGCAATTTAAGAAATAAACTCCTGTTGTTAACTGCGGCCTTGTTTTTCGCATTTTCAGCGGTTTTTGCTGGTTCTGATACACACGAAGAAGAAAAATTTAATCCCGCAGATTTAATTTTTCACCACATTAGCGATGCACATGAGTGGCATTTTGCTACCACGCCTTCAGGTCATCACATTACAATGTTTCTTCCGGTCATCATTTATTCGACCGATCGTGGGGTTGAAACATTTTCTTCACATGAATTTCACAATGAAGCCGATCCGCATGCAGCGGCAGTTTACAATGGCTACACCCTCGACGAAAAAGGCCACTTAATCTCTACAGATGGCCGCAGTTTTTATGACCTGAGCATCACTAAAAATGTGGTTATGCTTTTTATAACGTCCTTTTTATTGGTTGTTGTCATGCTTTCAGTAGCAGCAGGATACAAGAAAAACAGAGGCAAAGCGCCAAAAGGAATTCAATCATTTATTGAGCCGATAATTCTTTTTGTGAGAGACGAAATTGTGAAACCCAACTTGGGTTACAAGACCGACAAATTTTTGCCTTACCTACTCACCTTGTTTTTCTTTATATTGTTCGGAAACTTGTTGGGTCTAGTGCCTGGGGCAGGAAATTTAACCGGCAACATTGCAGTAACCTTAACGCTTGCTGTATTCACCTTCATCATCACCAATGTGAGTGGAAATGGAGCATATTGGTCGCACATTTTTTGGACTCCAGGGGTTCCTCTTCCGCTAAGGGCCGTTATTTTACCGGTTGAGATCATCGGTATTTTCACTAAGCCCATTTCGCTTACCGTTCGATTGTTCGTGGCCATCACCGCCGGGCACATCGTTTTGTTGAGCTTAATCTGTTTGGCATTTGTATTTCACAGCTATGTAGTTGGCACGATTAGCAGCCTGGTTGTGTTGTTCATATATCTGATCGAGTTGTTGGTGGCCGGTATTCAGGCTTATGTATTCACCTTGTTTACAGCGGTGTACATTGGCATGGCTACAGCCGAGCACCACGACGATCATTAATTTGGCTTTTTTTGTTTCACTTTTAATATAACTAACATGTTATTAGCTCTTTTGATGGACGTAAGTCTTGCTGTAATGGGTGCCGGAATCGGTGCTGGTCTGGCTGCGATTGGCGCTGGAATTGGTATCGGACGGATTGGTGGTTCTGCTATGGAAGGAATGGCTCGTCAGCCGGAAGCTTCAGGCAAAATCCAGGGTGCAATGTTGATCATAGCTGCTCTTATTGAGGTAGCTGCCCTGTTTGCCCTCGTTATCTGCCTGCTTATCTGGACCAAAATGTAGTAATAAAACTGCCCCTGACGCTTGGTTGTGGGGCAGTTTTTTCTTTCATCGAGCGAATAACACAAGAGTAGAAAAAAAATTATGGAATTGTTGACCCCCGGCCTAGGCCTCATTTTCTGGCAAACCATTATTTTCCTTGGTTTGGTTGTTTTGTTGGCAAAACTTGCCTGGAAACCCATTCTTTCCTCACTGAATGAGCGTGAAAACTCCATTCAGGAAGCCATTGATACTGCTGAAAAAACAAAGGCAGACATGGCTGCTTTGAAATCTGAAAACGAAAACTTGTTGGCCGAAGCAAGAAAAGTGCGGGATACCATGTTGCGTGATGCCAAAAAAGCCGGCGACGATATGATAGCGGAGGCCAAAAACAGGGCTGTTGCTGAGGGTGCAAGAATGATAGACAACGCCCGCAACGAAATAGAACTGAATAAAAAGGCTGCCATGGCTGAAATCAAAAACATGGTAACCAGTTTGTCAGTTGAAATTGCTGAACGAGTAATTCAACAAAAGTTGAACAACGACGCATCGCAGCAAAAATTGATTGAAGACTACTTAGCTCAGAAAAACATACTGAACTAATGATTGAAACTAAAGTAGCCCACCGGTACGCCAAAGCAGTACTCGACCTTGCTGCCAAGCAAAATGTGGTTGATCAGGTGTATCAGGATTTGAAAGAATTTAGTCGCATTTTGGCCGAAAACTATGCCTTGCGTCAATTGCTGAAAAGTCCGATTATTCTTACTTACAAAAAGCAAAACGTTCTGAATCAGATTTTTGCATCCGAATTCAATAAACTGACTTGGTCTTTTTTTGAAATTATTCTCAGAAAACATAGGGAAAACCAATTGGAGGGTATCGCTCTTTCTTTCATCGATCAGTACCATTTCGAAAAAGGATTTATTGATGCGGTAATCACTACGCCGGTGCCACTTTCTGAAAAACTGCGAGCCTCATTCACCGATATGGTGCAAAAAAAAACCGGCAAAAAGCCTTTGCTTAAAGAAAAAGTAAATCCTGCCCTTATTGGGGGCTACATACTTCGAATAGGTGATTTGCAATTCGATGAATCTGTGAAATCGAAATTGAACACCGTGAAGACCACATTGTCAGACTCAACTTACACTTCCAAATTTTAATTCAAACTCACTGGAGATATGATAAACGTTAGACCGGATGAGGTTTCAGCCATATTGAGAGAACAACTCTCGAATGCCAAAACAGAAGCCCAATTAGAAGAAACAGGCTCCGTGCTTCAGGTAGGCGACGGTGTTGCACGTATTTATGGTTTAACCAAAGCTAAAGCTGGAGAGCTGCTTGAGTTTCAAAACGGAACTTTGGGGCTGGTCTTGAACCTGGAGGAAGACAACGTAGGTTCGGTATTGTTTGGCGATTCAGCAAACATTAAAGAAGGCGATACTGTAAAGCGAACCAGACAAATTGCCTCCATCAAAGTTGGTGATCAAATGTGTGGCCGTGTGGTTGATGCCCTTGGAAAGCCAATAGATGGCAAAGGCCCGATTGGTGGCGATTTGTATGATATGCCTTTGGAACGAAAAGCTCCTGGTGTAATTTACCGACAGCCAGTAAACGAACCCCTTCAAACTGGTATTAAGTCAATTGATGCCATGATTCCTATCGGACGTGGTCAAAGGGAATTGATCATTGGTGATCGCCAGACAGGTAAAACTGCCGTGGCCATTGATGCCATCATCAACCAAAAAGAATTTTACGAAAAAGGAGAGCCTGTATATTGTATTTATGTGGCCATTGGCCAAAAAGCAAGTACAGTAGCGCAGGTTGTATTGGCTTTGGAGCAACATGGAGCCATGCCTTTTACCATCATTGTTGCCGCTTCTGCTGCCGATCCTGCTCCTATGCAGTTTTTTGCTCCGTTTACAGGAGCAGCCATAGGCGAATTTTTCCGTGATACTGGTCGTCCTGCCCTTGTGGTGTATGACGATTTGTCGAAACAAGCTGTGGCATATCGTGAGGTATCTCTTTTGCTCCGTAGACCACCCGGGCGTGAAGCATATCCTGGAGACGTGTTTTACCTGCACAGCCGTTTGCTGGAGCGTGCGGCCAAAATCAATGCAAACGACGACATTGCCAATGCCATGAACGACTTGCCTGAATCTTTGAAAGGCAAAGTGAAAGGTGGTGGATCGCTGACTGCTCTTCCCATTATCGAAACGCAAGCTGGTGACGTCTCTGCTTATATTCCAACAAACGTAATTTCTATTACCGACGGACAGATATTTTTGGAGTCTAATTTGTTCAACTCGGGTATCAGACCTGCCATCAACGTGGGTATTTCTGTGTCTCGTGTGGGTGGCAATGCCCAGATTAAATCCATGAAAAAAGTTGCAGGTACCTTGAAGTTGGATCAGGCTCAGTACCGTGAATTGGAGGCTTTTGCAAAATTTGGATCTGACCTTGATGCCACAACCAAACTTATCATAGAAAGGGGAAAGCGAAATCAGGAAGTTTTGAAACAACCGCAATACAGCCCTGTTCCGGTTGAGCTTCAGGTGGCTATCATTTATTTGTCAACAAATGGTTTGATCGATAAAGTGCCAGTGAACAAGGTGAAAGAGTTTACAAAATTATATTTCGATACATTGAAGGCTGGCCATAAAGCAACCCTTGAAGCACTGCGTGCCGGAAAAATTGATCCAGAGCAAACCAATGTTTTGAAAGCAGTTGCTAAAGACCTGGTTGCCCAATTTGCATAATATCACAACGACCTAATACATGGCGAGTTTAAAAGAAGTAAGGGTTAGAATAGCATCTGTAGCATCTACGCAACAAATTACCAAAGCCATGAAAATGGTGGCGGCTGCTAAGTTGAGAAGGGCTCAGGAAGGCATTATCCAGCTAAGGCCATACTCTCAAAAACTGGCCGGCATTCTCGACAACCTGAAGCAGGCCACCAACGATAGCGATTTGGATAGCCCTTATTTACTAGACCGGGCTGCTGAAAAAATTCTACTCGTTGTCATCACTTCCGATAGGGGACTTTGTGGAGCTTTTAACAGTTCCATTATCAAAGCAACCTTGGCTTTGGTGCAAAATAAATACAGTGCTCAAATGGCCAAAGGAAACGTTACATTCCTGTGTATTGGCAAAAAGGGCCTGGAGTATTTTACAAAGAAAGGCTTCAAAGTTATTGGCAACTATTCCACTTTGTTTGCCAACCTCAACTTCAATGCTGTAAGCGAAGCAGCTGAGTTTGTTATGAATGGTTTCGTGGATGGCACTTTTGATAAAGTGGAGATTTTTTTCAATGAATTTAAGAACACTGCCACTCAGATTTTGAAGGCGGAAACATTGTTGCCACTTCAAAATAAGCCTGTTGAAATCAAAAGTTCCAGAGCAAACATCAATTACATATTCGAGCCTTCAGCTGCGGTTATCATCAGTGAGTTGATTCCGAAGTCTTTGAAAATCACTTTCTACAAAGCTTTGCTCGACTCATTTGCTTCAGAACATGGCGCCAGAATGACTGCTATGGACAAAGCCACGGAAAATGCTGGTGAGTTGTTGAAAGAATTAAAGCTGACTTACAACCGAACTCGTCAGGCTGCTATCACAAAAGAAATTCTTGAGATTGTTGGCGGTGCAGAAGCCCTTTCAGGAAAGTAAATTGCCAGAACTGAACTTATAACCATAATGGAAACCGAGCTCAAAAGGGTCGGTTTTTTTTATGCCTCTGGCAGAGCGGTTCTAAATATCAGATTCGAATGAAATGAAAAAGCCTTTATCGCCTTGGCGGGTAATGGAATATTCGAAACGAAGTACAACATCATAATAAGTCACGATATCCAAACCGAGTCCTGCGCCACCAAGCAGCGTGTTGGTAAGGCGTTTGTTTTCCGGGAACACCAGTGGATTTGAAACATATCCAGCGTCGGCATGTGCTTTCAAATATATGGAAACAGGAATTTGTCTGAATTGCTCGAGCGGGATAAACGACGATCGAAATTCACGCTTGAGAATGCGTTTTCTAAAACTTTGTTTCATTATCACGGGAATGTAGCCTTCAATCACATTTTTTTCATAGCCCCGCACTACCCGGCCACTGTAGCCCAAAGATCTATGCAAGTAATATGGTTGACGCTGTGGTAACGAAATTTCTGCATCCGCCGAAAGGGCATAGTAAAAACCTAAACCCAGGTCACGATAAATGGCTCCTTTGGCTCTGAATGAGGTAATTTGTACATCTTCCCACTCGAAAAAGCCAATTTGGTTGAAGCTAAGACTTACAAAATAGCCTTTGAGCGGATAGGCCCTAATGTTGCGCTTGTCGAACGTGTATTGGTAATGAAATTGCATAAACTGTTGAACAGCACGACCATTTTCAAAATATCTGGGATTTAACCTGGTGATGGTGTCGTCCACTTGGTTTCGGTTGAAATCGAAGAAAAAGCTGTGATTTTCGAAAAAGCCTACCCTTTTGTTGAAGGCAATGCTTGCATTGAATCTTCGCCTCAAGTCTCTATCCTCAATTTTTACAAATTGAAGTTGGTTTTCAGAGGTGCGAAATGCAATGGATTTATTGGTAGAATAGGATACCCCAATCCTTAATCCTTCCGAAAATTTGCGGGTGATGTATGGAATAACATAGGTTAAACCAAATTGTCGGGTAAAACCTCCCTGGGCAATGATGCGCACTTCTTCGTTTCTTCCCCGAAAGTTTTTCTGCACGAACCTCATGCCATAGTTCACCCGGCTCAAATCCCTGTTTCTCAGATACCACCATTCATTAAAGTTTCGGTCGGCCAGTTCAAAAATTGGATTGGGAAAAGTGTACCATCGTTCTTTTACATCCACCTGCAAATCTGCTTCCAGCATACCAGTCAAGCTATTTTCCTGAACAACAACGCCCACTTTTGCTTTGGTGAACAGGAGGGTATTGAACACCTTATTGGCATTCCATTCAAACAACCTGCCAGTATCGCTCACTGCTATTGTGTCGCCACTTTTTATGTCCAGTTCTCTTAAAATAATATGGCGTTTGGTGCGGCGGTTACCTTCAATTTTCACTTCCCGAACCACTATTTTTCTGTCCTTTGGCGTCACAAAAGGAAATTCGGATTCCGTTTGTGCGTTCACTTGCAAACTGGATAATACTGCCACCGAAAAGGTGGTCAGCATGAGCAGTACAAGTTGAATATGAGCAGACTTCAAAGAATGATTTAAAAAGAACTTCAATGATAGAGAATATTATTGAAACGGCTTTTTTGCTTACGATTATCACGTTGTGGTTTTAGACCTGATTCAAAATTTATACCTTCACCCAAAATCCACACAATTATGTTCATTACCTTTTTATTTTTAGGTCTTGTGTTGTTCGGCATTGCCGCTCTGATGAGGTCTAACCCGGGTTCAGCCAAAGCTACCAGGCCACTCCAAATTATTGGAGGTGCCGTCATTATTTTGGGGCTCATGCTTTCCGCCGTGAGGCAGGTAGAGCCGGGCGAAGTAGGTGTGCAAACCTTGTTTGGTAAAGTACAAGAGACTATTTTAGAAAGTGGTCTGAATGTGGTCAATCCAATGGTGGATGTGGTTACTTTCAACATTAAAACACAAAATTACACCATGAGTTCGATTCGTGATGAAGGCGAACAATCAACCGATGATGCCATCAGGGTGTTGAGCAAAGATGGTTTGGAAGTGGTTATTGATCTCACTATTCTATACAAAGCTCTGCCAGCTAAAACTCCAGAAATTCTAAGCAAAATTGGTGTTGAATACCAAGCTGTTGTAATCAGGCCAATGGCAAGAACGCAAATCCGAAACAACGCAGTGTATTACGATGCCGTTTCGCTGTACTCTACCAGGCGAGATGAATTTCAAGACCGTATTTTCAAAGGAATTGAAAAAGATTTTGCAGAACGGGGCATCGTTTTAGAAGAATTGTTGGTGAGAAATATTACCCTGCCTGAATCTGTAAAAAAGGCCATCGAGTCAAAAATAAACGCTGAGCAGGAAGCCCAGAAAATGGAGTTTGTTCTTCAAAAAGAAATGCAGGAAGCGGAGAGGAAACGGGTTGAAGCGCAAGGTATTTCTGATTATCAAAAAATCATGGCGTTAACACTTACTGATAAACAGTTACAGTATGAAACGATTAAAGCCAACCGTGACATTTCTTTATCTCCAAATACCAAAATCATCATTATGGGTGGCAAAGGTAATCAACCTATCATGCTCAACGCCGACAAATAGGGCATGCTGGTTGAGCTGAAATGCATGGGTGCAAAGGCCAATGTTGTCATGTTTCGGCAGTATTTTAACAACTTTGGTCAGCAACCGTCTTTTGTTCACAACCTATTGCTTATGATGCCTGAAGCCAGCCTTCAGAAGCCTACATCCTGGCTTTTGCATCAACATTTAAAGTCATGAAGTTTCTTCACTCACGGGCAACTGGCTAAGCTTTTGACAGGCTTGAATAATCTAAGCCTTTGGGTGCCAATTTTGTATCATTTGCAAATGTTTGACTACATACAAAAACCAGGTGCGAACGGACTTTGGCATTTGGAAACATTTGTGCGGCAGCAGCTGAATAGTCAAAATCACTATGTGAAAGCATGGGCTTTTCAGGCTTTTAGCCGTTTGGTGAGTTTCGAACCTGGCTTCAAGGAGGAGTTGGTTTTGCTTTGCAGGGAGAAATATCAGTTTTCCCCGGCAGCTACCCAAGCCAGAACCAGAGCTATTGCTAAGCGGTTGAACTTTAGTCTGAGCTAGATTTTGGCTACTTTAAACACGATTTACCTGGCTACCCGATCTCGTTTGCTGGGGTTTTTACCTCTTTTGCTTCCTCTTGGATTTTTGCCGTTTTTCACCTCACTTGGTGCCTTACCATCCATTTCAAGCTTTCCAGGCATTGCGCCAAGCATGGGCGGTACATTGAGCCGGGTAATGGGATAGCCGATTAACTCTTCTACCCGCTGTAGCTTTTTGGCATCCTGAGGGTTTACAAAACTAATTCCCACGCCACTGGCTCCTGCTCTTCCAGTTCTTCCAATTCGGTGAACATAGTCTTCCGGATCGTTGGGCATGTCGTAGTTCAACACATGCGAAATGGTGTCAATATCAATGCCTCGAGACAGTACATCGGTAGCAACCAATACATTGAAAGTGCCATTTCTGAAATCAAGAACCACCTGCTCACGCTGGGTTTGCTCCAGATCTGAATGAATAGGTTTAGCATTTACGCCAATTTTTTTAAGGCTTCGGGCAATCTGATCTACTTCCGACTTCCGACTGGCGAAAATCACCATACTCGTAAAATCAAGTTTTTTCAGAATCAATTCGATAAGTGGAATCTTTTGATGGTCATAAACCGCAAACACACGCTGATTCAACTTCTCCGATGGTTTTGAAATAGCGATGTTAATTTGAATGGGATCATTCATGGCTGTTTCGGCCAGCAATCTGATTTTTGGCGGCATGGTGGCCGAAAACATCAAAGTTTGTCTTTCCTGAGGCAGATGTTTGATGATCTCTGTAATATCTTCGAAAAAGCCCATGTCGAGCATTTTGTCAGCTTCGTCCAAAATTAAAGCCTGGATGCCTGAAAAATCCACATAACCCATTTTCATGTGTGCCATAAGACGGCCCGGCGCAGCCACTACAAAATCGACTCCTTCGCTCAGGCTCGATTTTTGTGTTTCCCAGGTGTCGCCGCTTTGAGCTCCGCCATACACAGTTGTGGTGCTGGCATTGGCAAAATAGCCCAAGCCTTGCACTTGTCCGTCAATCTGTTTTACCAGTTCTCGGGTTGGAGCCAGAATCAGGCATCGAATTCCGTTTCCGGGTTTTTCGGCCAATCGATGTAAAATGGGAATGAGAAAAGCAGCTGTTTTTCCAGTGCCAGTTTGGGCACAACCTATCAAATCTTTGCCTTCCATGATGGGTGGAATGCCTTGTTCCTGAATAGGGGTTAACTGTTTAAAACCCATGGAAGCAACCCCTTCCATTACTGAAGGGTGCAAGCCCAAAGATTCAAATTCCAACGGCTGAGAGTAAGTTAAAGGATGAAAAAATCACTTAAGTTTTGAAATGGCTTTGCGCAATCCCGCAGCGAAAATATCTAATTCTTCCGAAGTATTGTAAAAAGCCAATGAAGCCCGGCAAGTTCCGGGTATTTTAAAACGGTCCATAAGGGGCTGAGTGCAATGATGACCTGTGCGAATTGCTACTCCATAAAGGTCGAGCATAATGCCAATGTCCTGAGGATGAACACCTTCTACTACAAAAGAAAGCACTGAAATTTTTTCTTTCGCTTCTCCGATAATTTTTACGCCTTCTATCCCTTCGAGCAGAGAAGTGCCATATTTCAGCAGCTCATTTTCATAAGCTGCAGCCCTGTTTTTCCCCAGGTTGCTCAAATAATTGATGGCTGTATTGAAAGCCACAGTATCGGCAATGTTCGGCGTGCCTGCTTCAAATTTATAGGGAAGTTCGTTGTAGGTTGTTTTTTCAAACGTCACATCTTTGATCATCTCGCCACCGCCTTGGTAAGGCGGCATGGTCTCCAAAATTTCCTTTTTTCCATACAAAGCTCCAACTCCGGTGGGGCCGTATGATTTATGCGCCGAAAAAACATAAAAGTCACAATCCATATCCTGGACATCGATGTCCAGGTGAGAGGTGCTCTGAGCCCCGTCGATGAGCACTTTTGCGCCCACAGCATGGGCTTTGGTGGTCATCCATTTAACAGGATTGATGGTGCCAAGAGAATTGCTCACATACACGCAAGCCAGTATTTTTGTTTTTTCTGAAAGCAGGTTTTCAAATGATGCCAAATCTAGTTCTCCGGCGTCGGTTACTGGAATTACTTTTAGACTGGCACCTGTTTCTTCACAAATCATTTGCCAGGGCACAATGTTACTGTGGTGCTCCATGCCTGAAATTAATACCTCATCACCGGGTTTTAAGTTGGCTTTGCCATAAGATTGTGCCACCAGGTTTATGCCTTGTGTGGTGCCGCTGGTGAATATAATTTCTTCTCTGTGTTTGGCATTGAGCATTGTTTTTATCGTATCTCTGGTTAGCTCGTATGCTGCAGTGGCTTTTTCGGCCAGCGTATGTATACCTCGATGGATGTTGGCATTGTAACCCTGGTAGTAGTCTACAATTGCATCGATAACTACTTGCGGTTTTTGGGTAGTAGCCGCATTGTCGAAATACACCAGCGGATTGCCTTGCAACGTTTGGTGCAGCACCGGAAAGTCTGCCCTTACTTTGGCAATGTCCCAGGTTGAAATGTTGGGTTCTGTGTTCATATCATGATTTAATCAATAAACTGATTTGAAGTTGTAAGGTTACCACGAAATGAAGATTGGGTCATTTTTAATAGTGTACTTTACAACTCAAGATAATAACAATGCCATCTGAGTCTATTTTGTAAACCAGTCTGTGCTTGGTAATTCTCCTGATTCAATAGCCGAAAAGCTGATGTTTTAATGGCTCTGGTTTATCTCTTCTGGCAAATGGACTTCTTTTGATTTCCTGGAGTAGTTCAGTTATTTTTTGAAAAGTCTTTGTTTCAACCAGTGCCCAATCAGAAAACTGAGTAAGTGCTTCTTCGTCGAAAATAAAAGATGCCAAAACTATTTCTTGCTGTTTACAAATGTTGTTAATTCTTCTTCACTAAAAACAACTACCTCATTGTTTTCAACACGCTTTATTGCAGCTAATAATCGTTGCAAATATTCATCAGTCGTTTCTGTCCAAACAAAATTTTCGCTGGACGAAATCGTAATTTTTATTTCACGATCCTTGTCAAATAGCTTTTTTACGGCATCTATAAAGTTGTGATTTAGCTCAGAAACCTTAATTTGAATGGTAGTTTCCATATCACAAATATGATGTTTCGAGAAGCAATTACCAATTCATCAAACCTACCCCAACTTCCTGAACCAAATGTCCAGTTCAGTTTCCAGATATTGCTTTAAAGGTTCCAGGTCCACGGTTTCCACAACCTCATTAGCGAAAGCTTTCAACAACATCGATTTGGCACTTTCTTCACTCAGTCCTCTTGATCTTAAGTAAAACAAAGCTTCAGAATCGAGCTGACCCGTTGTGGTGCCATGTGAGCATTTTACATCGTCGGCAAAAATCTCGAGTTGCGGCTTTGTATAAATTGAGCCCTCGGCTGAAAGTAAAATATTGCGGTTGCTTTGAAATGCGTTGGTTTTTTGGGCGTCTTTGCTCACATAAATTTTGCCATTGAACACACCCGTGGCTTTGTCTGAAATGACACCTTTGTAGAGTTCATTGCTTTCAGAGTTGGGTTTCAGGTGATTGACAAATGTATGGTTGTCTACCAACATATTTCCTGAGCACAGATACAAGCCATTCATGTGGCATTCGGCAAACTGCCCATCAATTTCAATGTTGAGGTTGTTGCGCACCAATCCACCTCTAAGCGTAAAGGCGAATGAGCTGAACACACTTTTGCCGAGTTGCCTTACCTGAACAGTGCCTACATGGTTGGAGCCACTATCATCGTTGTGAATTTTATAGTGCGAACAACGAGCTGAATTTTCCAGAAAAATTTCTGTGATGCCGTTGTTCAGGTTGGTGGTTTCAGTGTTGCCATTGGGGAAGTTGTTGTACATCTCCACCATTTTCAATCCGGCGTTTTCGCCCAATACCACCAGCAAACGGGGTTGCACCAAAATATTGTCGAAACTGGAATCTGTAATGTGGTGAATAACCAAGGGCAATTCAAGCTCTTTTCCCTTTGGCACATGAATCAAATACCCATCTTCGGCAAAAGCAGTATTGGCAGCCGTAAAGCCGTCTTTCAATTGCGCATATTTGGAAAAATGCTGTTTAAATAATGGGTGATTTAGCTTTTTGGCATCCTGAAAACTCAGTATTTCGAGTTCATGGGCAGGGCTGAACGTTGTGCTTGCTTCCGGTATAAAAACCCCATTGATGAGCACCAGTCTATTTGATTTGAACGAATCAAGTCTGAACCGTTTAATCTGCTCTCTGGTAGCTTGGTGGCTATGTTTCCCAGCAGAAATTTGAAAAGATTTAGATACCAGGTTGCTGAGGTTGGTGTATTTCCATTCCTCATTTTTGGTGGTAGGAAAACCCAGTTCCTGAAGCGTTTTCATAGCCTCAGATTTTATTTCGTCCTGAAAACCAGTGGATGAAAATCCTTCTACCAGGTTTTGAAGTAGTCCTTGTTGCGTTTCGGTCATGATATTGGTTTCGGTTAAAATTTACGCCAAAGCATCAGCCTCAGCTTTTACCCAATCATATCCTTTTTCTTCTAGTTCCATGGCCAGTTCCCTGGTTCCGGATTTCACAATCCGGCCATTGTAAAGTACATGCACAAAATCAGGTACAATGTAATCGAGCAAGCGCTGGTAGTGGGTCACCACGATGGTGGCTTTGTCTTTGCTTCGGAGTTGGTTCACTCCGTTTGCCACTATGCGGAGGGCATCGATGTCGAGTCCTGAATCTGTTTCATCTAAAACGGCGAGTCTGGGATCAAGCATAGCCATTTGAAATATTTCATTTCGCTTTTTTTCTCCACCCGAAAAGCCTTCGTTCAGCGACCGACTCAATAAAGCCTGGTCAATTTCTACCAGCTTCATTTTTTCTTTCATCAGTTTAAGAAAGTTTACGGCATCGAGCGGGTCTTGGCCACGGTGTTTGCGCACCTCGTTCACTGCTGTTTTCAAAAAATTGGTAGTGCTCACCCCTGGAATTTCCACTGGGTATTGAAAAGCGAGAAAAATGCCTTCCCGGGCTCTTTCTTCAGGTGCCATTTCTAGCAAATCGTTGCCCAAAAAGGTGATGGTGCCGCCAGTAACTTCATAGTCTTCACGACCAGCCAGCACGGAGGCTAGTGTACTTTTTCCTGATCCGTTCGGGCCCATAATGGCATGAACTTCACCGGGTTTCACTTCCAGGTCTATTCCTTTTAGTATTTGCTTGTCGCCGATTTTGGCGGAGAGATTCGTTATCTTTAGCATGAGGCTGTTTAGTTTTAAATTCAAAAATTTCAAATGCAAATACCTTTCGTTTACTTGCACCAAAGCTTGCGTTAATTATATTTATCTCCTGGATTTTCTGTTTTCTTTAAGTAGCCCATAAATCCTTTCAGCATTCTGGAAAGTTCTTCCAAATCAGCGTATAGGGCTGTAAATTCAGTTTCTTCAATGTAATTCAAATCTCTGGCAATTTGGAGTTGAGCTCTGACTTCACCACAAGATCCTTTTGAGATAGAAAGAAATTGAATAAATTCTTTTCTGGCGTCTCTTTTGAAGCCCGCTGCAATGTTTGAAAGAATTGAAATTGAAGCTCTTCTTGTTTGATCTTTAAGTCCAAAATCTTTAAGAAAATTACCGACTGAACTCACTTTGTAAACTATTAAAGAAACTACTTTTGCCAAACCCCTAAATCGATTGATAGTTGCTGTGATGAACTGAAAAGATTCAATTTGCAATTTGTCATTTGCCCACTTCCAATCAATTATCCCACACTTCCTTCCAAACTTATCGCTAAAAGCTTTTGGGCTTCTACCGCAAATTCCATGGGCAGTTGGTTCAGCACTTCTTTGGCATATCCATTTACAATGAGTGCTACAGCATCTTCAGTAGAAAGACCTCGTTGGTTACAGTAGAAAATCTGGTCTTCGCCAATTTTCGATGTCGTGGCTTCATGTTCTACCTGTGCCGTTGGATTTTGAATTTCAAGGTATGGAAAAGTATGGGCTCCGCATTTGTCGCCCATTAGCAAAGAGTCGCATTGTGAATGGTTTCTAGCTCCATCTGCTCGTTTCATAATTTTCACCAATCCACGATAAGAATTTTGGCTGTAGCCTGCTGAAATTCCCTTCGAAACGATTCTACTTTTGGTGTTTTTGCCAATGTGAATCATTTTGGTTCCTGTGTCGGCTTGCTGTCTGTTGTTGGTAATAGCTACTGAGTAAAATTCACCAACTGAGTTGTCACCTTTTAAAATTACAGAAGGATATTTCCAAGTAATGGAAGAGCCTGTTTCTACCTGTGTCCAGCTGATTTTGGCGTTTTTGCCGGCACAAATACCTCGCTTGGTTACAAAGTTGAAAATGCCTCCTTTGCCGTTTTTGTCACCTGGATACCAGTTTTGAACAGTCGAATATTTGATGTAAGCATCTTCGGCAGCCACCAATTCCACCACAGCAGCGTGCAATTGATTTTCGTCACGCATGGGTGCTGTGCAGCCTTCTAAGTAACTCACATAACTACCTTTTTCTGCCACAATCAAGGTTCTTTCGAACTGACCTGTGTTGGCGGCGTTGATGCGGAAATAGGTGGAAAGTTCCATCGGGCAACGTACCCCGGTAGGAATGTAGCAAAAAGATCCGTCAGAAAACACAGCTGAGTTTAAGGCTGCAAAGTAGTTATCGGAAACCGGAACTACAGATCCGATATATTTTTTCACCAACTCCGGATGATTTTCAACGGCTTCGCTCATGGAGCAAAAAATAATGCCCAGTTCAGCCAGTTTGGTTTTGAAGGTGGTGGCAATGGAAACGCTGTCGATCACGGCGTCTACTGCTACACCAGTAAGGCGTTTTTGTTCATCGAGCGAAATGCCAAGTTTTTCAAAGGTCTTTCTCAATTCAGGGTCAATTTCGTCCAGACTGTTGATTGTTTTTTTCTGCTTGGGAGCAGAATAGTAGCTGATATCCTGGTAATCTATTGGTCGATATGAAACGTTTGGCCACTTGGGCTCCACCATTTTTAACCAAGTACGAAATGCGCTTAATCGCCACTCCAGCATCCACTCAGGTTCATTCTTTTTAGCTGAAATAAACCGAACAGTATCTTCACTCAGGCCTCTAGGGGCTGTTTCGTTTTCAATGTCGGTGGTGAAGCCGTATTTATAGTCCGACGAAGTGATTTCTTCCAGAAGTTCGTTTTGCTTACTCATTCAGCTTATTTAGATTTAATCTAATTACAAGGCAAAAGTACAACTATTTGCCGATTCAAAAGTTCGAAAGCCTTAAAAATCAGTGAAAATTAGGAGTTTTTGCTAAGTTGAGGGATTTGACTTGCGTTACTTTTCTCCTTAGGCATTTACTTCCAGATTCGACAAATCTCGAAGTTTTCAGTAAAAAATGTTGGTCGATGGTTTTATTGTTTGATGTTAAAAGTACTTCGAGCGGGGCTGAATTTAACTTGATTTGATGAACTTTTATTTCCTCACCCAGTCCCCCTTGAAGCTATAAATCTTCTCAATAATTTCCACCACTTTCAAGCCTTCAAGGGCGTTGGTGGTGGCCACGGTTTTGCCCAATAAAGTATCTACCACATTTTCAATCACAAAATGGTGGTTGGCAGCGCTGCCTTTGTAAGGGCCATAGTCATTGGGTGGGTTCGATGGTGGCAAAACAGGCATTTCATAGCTTTCCACATGGCAATATTCTACTTCGTTCATGTATTGGCCACCTACTTTTATGCTGCCTTTTTCGGCAATGATGGTGATGCTGCTTTCCAGGTTTTTGTCCCATATAGCAGTAGAAAAATTGATGGTGCCACTGCCACCTTTGGCAAAATCGAACGACACAAAACCTGAGTCTTCGAAGGCTGTGCTGTTTTGGTGGTTATAGTCATAAAACCTGGCCTGAATATTTTTAATGTCTCCAAAGAGCCAAAACATGATGTCGACAAAATGGCTGAACTGTGTGAAAAGGGTGCCACCATCCTGGTCGGCAGTGCCTTTCCAGCCTCCCGCTTTGTAGTAGCGATCGTCCCTATTCCAGAAGCAATTTACTTGTACATGAAAAATTTGGCCCAATCGTCCGCTGATTACCATGTCTTTCAACCAAACTGATGGCGGACTGTAGCGGTTTTGCATCACGCAAAACACAAGTCTTGACGCTTGCAATGATTTGTAAATCACCTCTTCTGCATCAATTTTGGCCAATGCCATCGGTTTTTCTACCACCACGTGGCAGCCTGCATCAAGCGCCGCAATGGCCAACCGTGCATGCAAGTTGTTAGGCGTGCAAATGCTCACCACTTCAGTATCTGGATGCGCCTGAAGAAAGGCTGAAAAATCGGTGTAAAATGGAGTGCCGAATTCTTGATTTATAGCAGATTCAAGGCCAGGGTTGATGTCGACCATGCCTATAAGTTCAGCTTGCGGATGGTTTTGAATCATAGACGCATGTCGTTTGCCAATATGGCCGCTGCCCACTATGCCAAATCTGATTTGCCTTTCGCTCATGTAGATTAATGAAAAATTAATGGGTGCAAAGAAAGAAAATTTTGTTCGGCGGGTAGGTATGACCTTTATTCGTTTTTTAAATGCTGCCCAACACCATGCACACCAGGTTATCAACAAGCTTAATTTTTTTTATTTTAGCCATTTGGTTGTTTCAAAGCTGCCATCCGCATGGCCATTCGAGCACAGATGGTGGAGGAACCGGACGAAAAGAGTTGATTTACGATGATTTCGAATACGAAAGTACCATCAAAACGGTGCAACTATACCCAAGTCGGAACAAGCCGCAAGATGTATTGGAGATGCCGGTGGTGCCGCTCAACGACATGACTGTAAACCTGACATTAGAATTCGACGAGCTAAGCAATCAGTACAGAAACTTCAATTACAAGCTGCTTCACTGCAACTACGACTGGACACCTTCCATTGTGCAAGACATGGAAATTTTGAGCGAATACAATGAGTTTACCATAGACCGGTATGAAATCTCGAACAACACCCGTAAAAACTATGTGCATTATTGGGTGGTGGTGCCTAAGGTGAAGATTTCGGGAAACTATATTATCAAGGTTTATAGAAATGGAAACCAGGACGATCTGATTTTAACAAGGCGTTTTATAGTGGTAGACAACAAATTAGGCATCAACACTGATATTCGTTTTCCCATGGATGTGAGCAAAAGATTTACCCACCAGCAAGTTGATTTTACCATTCAGTATGGTGGAATTTACATGTTCAACCCAAGGGAAATGTTGAAAGTAATGGTGCGCCAAAATGGACGGGACGACAACATGAAGAAAAATCTTCAACCTATGTTTATCAGAGAAGAAGAAACATTGTTGGATTACCATTTGGTCGACAATAGCAATGTGTTTGCCGGAGGAAATGAATTTCGCTGGTTTGACGTCAGAAGCATTCGTTTTCAAGGTAGAGGTGTGGAAGGCACGACCTTTGACAATGAAAAAGCGGAGGCTTATTTGGCCACAGATATCAGCCGAAATATTCCCAATTACACACAGTACATTGATTTCAATGGGCGATATGTGGTCGACAATTACGAAACGAACCGGGGAGCCGTTGAGGCAGATTATGTCTACAACTATTTTACACTAAAAACACCCAGACCTGTGGTTGGAGATGTGTATGTGTTTGGCTTGTTCACCGACTGGAAATTGCAGCCAGAGTACAAAATGCGCTTCGATACAGCCAGACAGGTGTATCGAAGCAAAATTTTGCTCAAACAAGGGTTTTACAACTACATTTACGTGGTAGATAAAGGTCGGGGTGTGGTAGACGACCTGGAATTGGAAGGGACGTATAACCAAACCGAAAATTTTTATGAGGTTATTGGCTACATGCGACCCATAGGTGCAAGATACGACCACTGCATTGGCTACAAGCGGATGGGTTACTTTGAGCGATAACAATGAAGGAGTATGCAACTAACTCATGCAGGTACCTTAGAAAGGTGAACAACAGTGCCTTGTCTAATCTGCACATTTAATAAGCTGGTCGCAGACTATATTTTGAAGGTCGAATTGAACTTTATTTTGGTTTGTGTTCTTAGCTGCGGTGTTTACCTATACAAGGTTAAAGCATTTTAAAATACAAGCAGGTTTAGTTTTTCGGTTTCTGCACATCCACGCCAGGAGCTATCGAAATGTTACGATACTTCTTCCTGTTAAGCTACTTCATATTAGTTTAGGGTCTTATACTTCTCATATAAAAAACCTGTTAATTTTGTTAAAACAACCTGTTGGTTTTAGGTAAAAAATGGGGTAATTAATATTGATACAAACCAACGACCCGACGGAACATACTTTTCCAACTTTGAATTAAAATATCTGGGGCATGAAGTAAATATTGAAAATATTTTAAACTCCAAAACCCTGTATACTTTCTAAAAACGAAGATTTACGGAAGAAAGGCAGTTGTTAACAAAAAAATAATTTGCATATTAAATAGTTGTCATTTTATATTTATAGCTCAATTTAACCTTTTTTTTATGAAACTATATCTACATCGAGAAGCAAGAGAGCTGGCTCCTTCCTTCCTTCCTTCCTTCCTTCCTTCCTTCCTTTAAAGGCTTCTATGTCCCTTAAAGCATTTGCGGTTTTAGCGTTTTTCTGGATCGGGTTATTATTTTTTCATGATGCGCATGGACAATCTCAACCCGTTGGTCCCGGCTTTGATTTGCCAGGCAATCCAGGTACAGGTACAGGATTTACGCAGATTTCTTTTGATGAAAGCTTTGGAATTGCAGAAAATGTGAACATTTTCCCAAACGACACCATACCCATTTACTGGTCTGACCTCGAATTCTTAGGCATGGCTTACCGGATAGAAGTACAGATTAGTGCCCCAGATGGGATTGGCCAGTCTATTGCCATCGATACCATTCGTTGCGAAGAATTGTATGCTGGGTCACCATACTTGTTTTTAATGCCCGGAGAATACAATAGGGGCAGCTTTTTTGCAAATATGATAAATAAACCTGGCGAGTATGGCATCAGGTTTCGTTTTATCGAAACGCCGGACTTTGCTGTACCTTTTGGCACAAATGAGTTTTCGAACATTGTTACGGCCACATTTCGCACTGCACGCATTTCAAAGACTGGCTTAAACTGTCCTGGCTTAGGAGCCACCCTAAAAGCAAGGACAATTAAAACACCACTTGGGCCAGGCAAAGGCAATGCGTCAGTACATTACCAATTTTCGTGGTCAGATGCTGCCAACAATTGGTTATCGTCCGATTCTGTGTGCCAAATATCTGGTCAAGGTTGGTATAAGTGCACTGTGTATGCCTTTGTTGACAGCCTGGCCTACCCGAGTCATCAAAATAATACAGCCGAATACCTTTTTTATGCTGGCTTCGACAGTCTCACCAACATTCAAATTTCCGCAGACCTTTTTGGTGCTGCTCACAACTATGCCAACGGGGTGCTGCAAACCTGTGCACAAACGCCCTTTAGCCTAAGCTCGAACCATGGAGGATATCAAAACCAATATACCTGGTACAAAAATGGCAACCC
>JBBRCC010000044.1:0-32666 GCA_038205175.1 Cytophagales bacterium
ATTACAAATGGTATCAGTCCCGTCGCTTCTTTGCCAAACCCGCAATTTTTCAAAGACGGAATTCCTGCTTACAGGGTACTTGCAGGTCAACCCCTTATCATACCTGTTGAAGGCAGAGACACCACAGATAGGGTGTATTTAAACGCTATCTCCCCCGATCTCAACCTCAACTCATCCGCATTTTCATTTTCTGCAAATCCGATTGGAAACCGACAATTTATTACCGGCGATTTTACCTGGAACACTACCTGCAAAGACACCTCGACCAAACCCTACCGCATTTATTTCTTCGCAGAAGATTCTTCTTTTTGCCTTTTGCCCGAACGAGACACGGTGATGGCTTTGATTTATGTAGAGCCTGATTTGCCTCAGCGCAGGTTTTACCTGCTTTACAATGGCGATACCTTGAACCAACTCGCAGCTAAAGCCATTAACAAAGAAGTGCTTGAATTTGAACTGATTGGCGAGTCCGACAAGCCCATCAATCTGGGGCTAGTTTACCAAACTTCAGCAGGACCAAGAAATGAAACATTTGAGGTGGTACAAGGCGAGAACAAAATTCGGGGAAAATTCAAATATACAGGCCGTTGCGAAGATGTGTCGTCCGACAGTTTAATCTATGCTTTTTTGTTTCGTTCGGTGTTTTGCGAAACCCCAACAGTAGAAACCATTCGGGTAGCTATAGCTGTGAAAGACACCGTACCAATGCAATTTGTTCCGCCCAACGTGGTAACCTTGAATGGAGATGGCAAAAACGAGTCATGGTATATCTATAGCCGCATTCCCGACCAAACCTGCAGTTATCAACTGGCTCAATGCACCATCTACAACCGTTGGGGAAAACCCGTGTTCGAAACCAGCGATCCGAATTTTGAGTGGCAACCCAACAAGGATGAAACCGGCATATATTTCTATCACATCCGCTTTAGAGACAAAGCCTACCGAGGCTGGATTCAGGTCTTTACAGGCAACGAATAATTACTTGCCTTTCCTGTCTTTCCACATTTGGTTAAATGACTCGGATCTGTGCATTAGCTGATAAAAGAAAAGAAGGAGAACGCTAAGTGGAAAACGCTCGAATGTGCAATAGGCGGCCCTTTATTGCCAAATCGAAGTTGGGTGAAAAGTTTTCTGCTTCTTTAAATACTCAACTTTTTGTTCTGCCGTCATTCCTTTCAAGTCTTCACTAATCTTATCCCTGATAGAGCGAAGATTAGCCAGTATCGATTGGTCTTTTTTTTCTTTAGTCTTCATATTCTAAAATTTCTCGTGGTGATCGAATGTCAAGAATCTTGTGCCCATATTTAAAGTTAACAGCATTATAGCCTCTGATTCTCAGGTGGTTTACAATGTGTTTAAAGTTCCAGCTTATCAAAACGTCTGCATAATTTAACGTAGCAATTGCAATGTGAATACAGTCGGAGTGGCTTGTCTGTCCAACTACTTTTTCATCAATGTATTTGTCGGCTAATTGAATTGATGCTGTTGTGATATCCAGCCATTCAATATTTTCTGATGGCATTGAGCTGGCCAAAACTTTCACTTGGTGCGGTGCGTTTTCAAGTTCAATGTCTGTAAGTCTTGAAATAAGGACCTTGAAGGAACCTTGGGAAATTCTATCAAATAGTATCTTAGACCAAAGTTCAAACTCTGGTTCAAAGTATCCACCAAAGACAGAGGTATCTAAATAAATTCTTTCCACATGCCAAATTTACATTGTTTTTGGTGCAATCAATCATATTGAGATTTCTTTGTGTTTGCAGAATTTGAACAGGATTCTTACGTGCAACAATAGCGTAAGATACTGTCTTGCAAAGCACAAGCGATGATGCAATAGGCACCAGATTTGTTGCAATCGAGGAGGGGTGATACCAACAGTCAGCCAATAATTACTTGCCTTTCCTGTCTTTCCACATTTGGTTAAACGACTTGTTGGCCAGTTTGATGTCGCTTCTTCGCTTTCCCCAGGTATTTTTGAATAAGACCGAAAGGGCCCAGTTTTTCAGGTTACTGCCTCCTATGTCCATCAAAATTCGGTTTTTCATGGCGATGGTCCAAAGCTTAAAACCTAGCTTTTCATACGGGTTGCCCAGATTTTCGTCGATCGACTGTTTTCGGTTCAGCAACAATATGTTGTGAATATCAATTCGTACCGGACAAACAGCAGTACATCCCCCGCAAAGCGAACTGGCGTAGCTCAGGTGTTTAAATTCTTTTAGTCCGAAAAATTGCGGCGAAATAATAGAGCCAATAGGCCCGCTGTACACACTTTCGTAGGTGTGCCCGCCCACATTTTTGTAGACCGGACAAACATTCAAACATGCCCCGCACCGGATGCAGTTCAACGCCTGCCTTTTCACTTCGTCGGCTATCAGTTTACTGCGACCATTGTCTAGCAGCACCACATACATTTCTTCTGGTCCGTCTGTTTCGCCTGGTTGTCGGGGCCCGGTAAAAATGGTGTTATACACTGTTACCTGCTGCCCTGTTCCACTGGTAGCCAGCAAAGGCCAAAACAAGTTTAAATCTGCCATGCCGGGAAGCATTTTTTCTATGCCTACCACAGCAATGTGTATTTTTGGAAATGTGGTTGTAAGTCGTGCATTCCCTTCGTTTTCGGTCACGGCCACTCCGCCTATATCTGCTATCAAAAAGTTGCCTCCCGTTATGCCAATATCTGCGTCGGTGTACTTGGAGCGCATAAGCTTTCGGGCAATCATGGTCAATTCCTGGGCATCGTCTGTTTTGGGCGTATGTAGTTTTTCGTGAAACAGATTCGACACATCTTCCTTGCTCATGTGCATAGCAGGAGTCACAATATGGTAGGGCCTTTGACCCGCCAGCTGCACAATGTACTCGCCCAAATCTGTTTCAAATGCCTCAATGCCATGCTCTTCCAAATAGTCGTTGAGGTGAATTTCTTCCGTCACCATGCTTTTTGACTTGACAACCAATTTGGCATGATTCCTTTTAAAAATCTGAACGATTTCATTCAGTGCCTCTTTCGCATCTGCTGCCCAAACCACTTTGCCGCCTTTTCGGGTAAATCGGGTTTCAAACTCTGTCAGGTACTTGTCTAGCTGCAAAATGGTCTGCGACTTGATGTAGCCAGCCCTGTCCCTGGCCAGTTCATGGTTCGAATACTGGGTCATCCCTTGATCCACAGAAGCCTTGTATTTGCCCATGTTGTTGGCAATGATTTTCCTGTGCTTCAGGTCAAAAGTCTTGGTTTCAGATTCTTCCAGAAATTTTTCGGCTGTGTTCATCGTGTTTGTTATTCGTTTTCAGGTAAAACAGGTCGTTCCATTTTAGTGCCGCATTGCTGGCATGTGCAAAGTGATGCAGTGTCAAAAAATGCATTCATTACCACAGGCAATTGGGTCACAATGTCGCTCACATCAACAAATGTACTGTGCAGTTGGTTTCCACAGTTTTCACAAAACCAGTAAAAACCATCCTGTTCTTGAGGTGTCCGGTATCGTTCTATCACCAACCCAACCGTGTTTGGCCATCGCTGCGGTGAATGCAAGGTGCGGGGAGGCAGTAAAAACATATCGCCTGGCCCAATATGTACGGATTCAAATCGATTTTCGTTCACCAGCTTCAGCTCAATAGTGCCTTCCAGTTGGTAAAAAAGCTCTTCTCCTTCGTTGTAGTGATAGTCTTTTCTGGCATTAGGGCCACCCACCACCATCACAATAAAATCTGAGTTGCCTTTAAAAACCTGCTGATTCCCCACAGGTGGTTTCAGCAAATGCCGATGTTCGGCTATCCAGTTTTGCAGGTTTAAAGGAGGTAAAAAAGCGGGCATGCCAATGAATTTGCTTCAAAAATAATGCACCAACAATTGGTATATCAATAAATTTCAAAATATAGTTTTATTAACGCTCCGCTTCCCGTTCACTTCAGGTTTCTATACTTCAAAATTTTCCCAATCACCTTTCCAAAACCAAAAACCAATTTTTCAGTTTTATTATTGATTACCTTACCAACATGAACAAAACCGCTGCCGAACTACCTATCCAAATCTCTGAGCGGGCTCGGGAAGAAGTGCATGCTATCATGTCGGGCAAAAGCATCCCAAAAGGTTATGGCCTGCGCATTGGTGTGCGTGGTGGTGGTTGTTCCGGAGTCTCGTTTATCGTGGGTTTCGACAAGCCTAAAGAAAAAGACGACATCTACGACCTCGGCGATTTCCAGGTCTTGATTGAAAAGAGGCATACTCTTTACCTCGTTGGCCTTCAAGTCGATTTTGTGGACACAGCCACCGAGCGGGGCTTTTCTTTTCAACATCCAGATGTTGAAAAAGAGGCATAAAAAAACCCTTTCCAACAGAATTGAAAAGGGTTTTTGCGAAAAAGCTGTTTATAAAGGGTTTGCGTTGCCGTGGTCTCCAAATTCAACAATGTCTCCATTGGTTAAATCTTCGTTATTGCCATCAGTTGCAATAAGAATTGCCGTTATAAGTTCCGTATCATCAATTCCAAAGTAAACCCTTAATTTTTTGCCATCTTGATTGTTTAAGATATCTTCGACAAATGATTTATCGAATGTTGCACTCGCATAATTGGCTGGAAAACTTGTTCGAAATTTCTCAGTCATGACTTGAGCATCAGCTACTGTTATTTTTTGACCTGCCATAATAATAATTGTTTTTCGTAAAAGTAGAAATAAATGAAGAGCAAAAGTTGATGCGCCAACATTCTTGGCAAGTAAGTCGATAAAAAATACAATTATATCTGTGAATAGACACTTATTTCGAGTAAAGGAATTAACAAAGAATTTCCTGAAAATTTTTATTGTATATTAACTGGTGGCATAACGAATCAATGAAAGCTTTCAACTTAAAAGGGGTTCAAGGCAAATTTTGAACGTGAAGGTTTCATTTTTAACTATTTAGCATTTCAAATAGCTTCTTATTACAACACCAACGCTTAAATACTTGGCTGGCAATGAGTGGTTTAATGGCTTTTGCCCTGTACGGCATTTTATGAATCGTTAAGACATAAATAGCAAGCAAGTTACCCTTTTGATTACCATTGGATGGTGTCTTGTTGTATAAAGTGAAATTCACGTTCCAGAAAGTTTTTATAAATTCATTGAGGATGTCTATAATCTGGAAGAGGAAATCAATGATTGTTTTAAACAAGGAACTTACTATTAGGTAAATGTCTATTCATTTCAACATTCGGATGTTGAAACCAACTGAAAGGCAAGCCTTTTCTTTCAGGTAAGGGTTAATGCAATGCTGTTTGAATTATCACTCCTTTACCCATTTGGCATGATAAAATGTACCCCGAGGGATACTAACCTTCACATGGTAAAAACCAGGACGCCACGAATGGCTTTCTATTTTGTTGCCAGCTTCAATGTTGCCGCTGTACATACATTTTCCTTGCAAGTCGAATACCTGTATCAAACCCTTTTGTTCTTCAAGTTGAACATGCAGTGAAGAGAAACCTGGATTTGGGTATACCTGCAAGGACTTTGGCTTCCTTTTTTGGGCAAGGCTCAGCGGTTCTACTTTTTTGTTGATTACTTTGGCCAGGCCATAGTTTGCAGCACCACCATAATGGCTGAACGAACCACCAATCAGCATAAATACTGTATCTATTTGAACCATGCAACTTATCGTACCAAAACCCAGGGACTGGCTGATAAAATTGGAGTCAGATTCCCAGGTTAAGTTGCGTCTTAATAAACTAAATCCTTCCTTGGTTTGGGTTGGCAAAACAGTGCCAATCTCCTCGTTAGCAAGTACTAATGCAACATGATCGAATACAGTGTCGGCCGGTAGTGGTACAGGAGTAAATGAAAAATCTGAAACTAAACGGCCATTTTCATCCAATTTGATTAGCCCGGCTTCTGGTACAAATTTAGTGGTCTCAATATTTTGTTGATAAGCCACCGTGGTTATCAGGTATTGGCGGCCCAACTTTTGAATCTGTGAAATACCGCCTGCACTGTTGGCTATTGTCGGGAACCGGAAAGTTGTATCGACTTGCCCATTATGCTTTAATTTGATGAGCTTTGATATGGTATAAGGTTGAATGTCGCTTGGCCACCGATATGATTGACTTACGAACAATTCTCCATTGCTCAACGTATGAAGACCATTGAGTCCGGTTGCTTCAAAAGGTTGAAAATCAGGATCTTTTTGCCCATTTTCAAGGTACTTATATAGCACGGTTTTGTAGTTATTGAAACCGGAAATTTTCAGTTTGGTTAGTAAATACATGGTGTTGCCAGTACTTGCTTTTGCTGATAAAAGTTTATCAAGCCTGCCTATCATGCCCATACCACTGGTATCGGGTTGCCAGTTAGCCACAGTGTCGCCATTCTCTTGGAGGACATATAAATTCTTGAAAGGGCCGGTTCCTGGTTCCACCAGATTAGCATCGGTCACTACCACCATTTTCCCGTTTTCTAGAAGCGACACACTCTTCACCGGAAAACGGCCTGGAGAAATCTGTTTTGTAAAATGAAGTGGCGAATTGAATGTGCCGTCGACTTCGCCACTGGGTAGCAACCTAATAAGTCCAGGAAAGCTACGGTCGTTAAACTTGTCGAATTGTCCTGCCGCCAGAATTTTTTTCGAACCATCGATAACAAGGATGTTTACCGCAGCATTAAGCCCTTCCGAAGTTCGCTCCACGTCTAAAGTGCCATTGTCGAGAAGCCGCACAAACCTGTATTGAAACTGCCGGTCAAAGCCCAGGTAGCAAAGTTGATTGCCTTGCACAAAAAACTTGTGTGTAAAATCGTCAACCTGCCACGAAACGCCCGAAAAAGACGTCCCCACTACAAATCCTGGATCAAATCTGCCATTGGGTTCATGCCTTCTTATTTGCCACCTACCCTGAACTGGCTCGGCCAAATATGCGTAGCCATCGTTGGTAAACGCCAGCAAATGTCCGGACAGGAACGGGGTGATGATGGAGTAGCCGGGCTCAAGAGCGCCAGTGTTTGTCAATTTTCTTATGCCAATGAAGGGATGGTAAACAAGCACCTCTCCGTTTTGAAGTGCTTTCATAGCCATCAAGGTTCCATTTCTTCCATTCCGGGAAAAATTGATGGTGCAATTAAATGTTGGGTCTACCACCCCTTGAGATGTATAGCGTTTGAGTTTAAAACTATCCAGGTGGAGTGCCATAAATTTGTCGTCGTCCAGTGTTATAAAGCCTGAATAGGCTGGATTTCTGGGCGCATTAAACGTTCTGTCAGCTATTCCATCTGCGCTGTATTTTTTAAATGATCCAACTTTTCCAACTGGTACTTCCATGAAGCCTGTGGAGGTTGGAAAAAAGAAATTCCCAGTTGTAAGTATTCTTCTGAATTCCTCATCTTTTGTGAGATCCCTTTTGATTTTGATCATAGTATTGAACATATCAAGGCTCTCCATTAATATTGAACCATCGGCTTGAAGGTGGGGCCTATAGTTTTTTGTTTCAAATCCATCAACAACAAACGATTGGTCAATCGAGCCGTCGGGCTTGAGTTTTACTAATCCCTTGTAGTTTTTTTCTCCTGAAAAAAAGTCGCCAGGCCATCCAACTAAAATACTGCCATCATCGAACATCTGCAATTGATGGGTATGTTGGTTGGGTCCAAAACTTCGGCCTGTGCTGAAATCGCCCCCAACCATTCCCGAAGATTGACCTGATGCTGCCTGAGCAAAACAACATATACTTAAACAAAGGCTGTATAAACGCTTCATCATTACACTGAAAGAAAATTCAAATGTATGGCTACCTCTTTAAATTACCTAACTGTCCGGCAACACAACCTTGGGTTTAAATAGCAGCCCTGTAAGGGTATCTAATATTCAATTCTGCTAAAATAAAGAAAATAAAATCTCTCCGTTTCTCCACAAAACTGGAAAAACTTTAAGTGGCGGATAATTGATGGCATTCCGCTATTTTAATGCAATGTCAACAACAGCAAAAACCTATGTAGACCCTTGCAATTGAGCTATATAAAGCCTTTTGCCATTCACATTCACCAACGTAAAAATCTGAAATTAAAATTGATTTACAGCTACTCTTCACATTTCACAAATGAGCAAAGGATATTTTAAAAAAAAAATTTACTAATTATGCGTGTTGAATTGGAATGGAATCCAATTTTATACCTCACTTCTTGAAGCCAAAACTATGCAATTTAAGCTATACACAAGCTGCCTCTTGAACCACTTTTTTGGATTTGTTTTACTTGGGTTGATATCTAAGCCAGCTTTGGCACAGAACTTCCTCAACCAAAACTTTAATGCTGCAATTCTGCCAGCCGGTTGGGTGGTGACACCAGGTGGAAATACGGCTGAAACATGGGAAATTAGAAACCCTGGTACTTACAGTGGGGTAAATATTTCATTCACTGGTTCCCGGCATTTGTGGTGCAATGGCGACCCCTCCGGACCTACAACCATTATTCGAGATGTAGTAACTTCGCCAGCTGTGAACACAAATTCTTCAGGCTTGTTGTTTCTTGAGTTTAAGCAATATTTCAGGGACTATCTTGCTACCAACACCGACACTGCAATAGTTGAAGTTTTCGATGGGACAGCCTGGCGAAGAGTGCAGGCTGCTACCAACACCATTGGAGGCCCTCAAGCTCCATTCACTACCTTATATAACATTACACAGTTTAGGGCAATCAATATGCGGGTTCGTTTTAGGTTTGTTGGCGATTGGCCGTGGTATTGGTTGGTAGACGACGTAAGGATTTTTCAGCCGCCTCCAAATGATGTGGGTATGTCTACTATCATAACACCAAGTGGCACTTGTGGTTTGAGTGCCAATTCACTCATTACAGCCCGATTGGGCAATTTTGGCTCATTGGCTCAAACAACTATTCCAGTTGGATACCGAATCAATAATGGGGCACCTGTCATAGAGTCATTTTCGCCTGCAGGTGGTCTTGTGCCCAGTGCATCGGCAAACTATGCTTTTACTACACGAACCAATTTGGCTGCCACTGGTTCTTACATCATAAAAGTTTGGACGCAACTAACAGGCGATGCAAATTTATCAAACGATACTTCTTCCATTGTTGTAGTGAGGCAGCCTGCAGGAAACATACAGCCTGTCACTTTCACAGGCTATTCAGGTACCAATCTCCCAGATATAAGCCCTGGTTGGTCAAATGCCAGGGGAACTTCTCCTGTTGCAGGAATTACAGCATGGCGTGCCTCAAATACAGTGCAAACTGACCACTTAGGTTCTGTAGCAGCAGCCATTAACTTGTTTTCGATCGGCAAAAGAGACTGGTTCATTTCGCCTTCTTTTCCGGTCACAAACAGCACCGGTTTAACATTCAAGGCTGCAGTAACCACATGGCAAAATATTCAGCCTGCCACCATGGGTAGCGACGATTCTGTTAAGGTTTTTGTTTCAACCGATTGTGGAGCTAACTGGCAACTCATCAGTTTTTTAAATCGTTCCAGCAATTTGCCGAATGTGTTCAGAGAGTTTACAGTTCCACTCTCTGCCTTCAACGGCCTGGATATTCAAATTGGCATTATGGCCACAGAGGGCACAATCGACAATCTTGAAAACTATGATCTTCATATCGATGATATTTTCATTAGAACCATTCCTGCAACCGACTTAACCACCTCAGCCATCGTTTCTCCTATTTCTGGTTGCACGGGTACCCCGCCTGTTCTTCGAGCCAATGTGAGAAATGTTGGCTACGAAGCTCAATCGAATTTTCCGGTTTGCTATACCATAAATGGTACTGCACCTGTTTGTCAAACTTTCAGCGGAACCCTTGAACCAGGTCAAGAAACATCCATCATATTTGCTGGCGCCACGGCCATACTAAATCCTCCAGGCAACTATTCCATTTCTGTTTACACCAATCTTGCCACGGACCAGAATAGGCAAAACGATTCTTTGGCCCGTTACAACTTTCAAAATATACCCCTCATAAACACTTTCCCTTATTTTGAAAGCTTTGAAACAAACAACGGTGGCTGGATTCCCGGCGGAACAAACCCAAGTTGGGAGTTGGGTACTCCCGCCAAATCAGTTATTCAGGGTGCGGGCCAGGGAACAAAAGCCTATGTAACTGGCGGCCTCGGAACTGAAAACTACAACAATAACGAAAAAAGTTTTGTGCTTGGGCCTTGTATGGATTTCACAAACCTGGCAAACCCTGTATTTGAAATGAGAGCATGGTGGCATTCTGAAGCTGCTGACGGTGCTGCCCTGCAAGCAAGTACCAATGGAGGAAATACATGGGTGACTATTGGGCTTATTAATGCAGTAACCAATTGGTACAATACTTTTGGTGTGCAAGGACTAATTGGTGTGGTCAATCCGCCCAATGGTTGGTCAGGAGGCCTCAATCAGTTCAATGGTAGCAACGGTTGGGTCTTGGTTCGTTCCACCATGGTCAACCTTGGAGGCAGACCAGATGTCCGTTTGAGAATTGCATTTGGGTCAGATGCCAACACAGCAACAGACGGTTTTGCATTCGATGCCATCAGAATTACTCAACAACCTACCCCCGATTTGGCCATGGTGTCTATTGAGCGTCCTTTGCCTGAAGGCTGTGGCTTAACTGCTTCTGCAAGTGTTGCAGTTCGGGTTCAAAATGTGAGCCGTGACACAGTGAGAGCAACTCGGTTTGGATATTCCATCAACGGTGGTGCACCTGTTAACGAAAACGTAGCCACACTAAAAATTGCCCCCAATCAATTCTATATCCATAATTTTACTACAACTCAAGATTTGAGCACCCAAAACTCGTATGAAATTCTGGCCTGGGCAAAACCTCTCGTTGATAATTATGATGTTAACGATACCCTTCAGCGTAGGTTAAACAGAAACGGTGCTCTTACCGATACCATCCGCTTCAACGGTTTTAACAATTTGAACCTTGGAGCTTTATGGCCAGGTTGGCGTGTGGGCAGCGGCACTCCAAACCCGATCAATAATAGTTCACAATGGCGGCCTCCGTTTCCAGACCAGATCCCATTTGTATCCAATAGAGCCATTCGTGTGAATATGAGCGGGCTGTCTAACCAGGATTGGATTATTGCCCCCGGCTATAAAATTGAACCCAATTCATTCTTAAGTTTCGAAGTAGCTATCACCGAAGGCTTTGAAATCACCGACGACCCCACAGGAGGTTTTAATGGTACCGACGATCAGCTTCGAATTATGGTGTCTTCCAACTGTGGCGAATCCTGGAGCCTGGTTTCAGCTGTTGATAGTGCCGACAATATAAATCGTGTTTTCAGACGAATTCGGGTCAACCTTTCTGCTTATGTAAATCAAGAGATAAGGTTGGCATTTTATGCTACCACCGGACTTGTGAACAATCCAAATGACTACGATTTGTTTTTACGTGAAATTTATATCGAATCCATTGCTCCTGTCGACGGTGGTATCACAGCTATCCTTTCTCCAAATATCTCTTGTGGTCTCACCGATCAAACCGAAGTCAGGGTGCTCGTTCGAAACTTTGGATCAACACCTATCAGCAACTTCCCCATTTATTATCGAATTAACGGTGCAGCCCCTTTTCAAGAAAATTTTTCAGGAACCCTGGCACCACAGGAATCCGCTCCGTATACATTTTTGCAAAGAGCTGATCTTTCACAATCCCAACCTTATCAAATTGTAGCTGGAACACAAGTTCCCAACGATGTTACCCTACTTAATAATGAATCAGGCATTAGCTTAACCAAAGTTGTTGCTCCTGTTCCGGTAGCTCCATTAGCAGGTTACAATGGCAGTAATTTGGGTACAATCTGGCCGGGTTGGTCAGAAGGTATTGGTGCCAACATCCCCGTACCGTCAAACGCTGCCTGGACCAATGCTGATATTGGAGCTGTCACTTCTTTTAAAGTTACCCTTGCCAACAACCAAAAACAAGATTGGATCGTTTCACCTGGCATCAGAATTGGCACAGAAAACTTCCTCAAATTCAATGTAGGTATTTTCAGCGTTGGAGGCACCAATGCGGCCCAGTTCGATATAGACGACTCTGTTTCTGTCATGGTGTCTACCAATTGTGGGCAAAGCTGGACCCATCTTTATGGCTTAAAATCGACCACCATTCCTGCTATAACAAACAGCATGCAGGAATATTCCATTTCATTGGCAGCTTTTGAAGGTCAGGATATTCGCATAGGCTTCAGAGCTCGTGATGGTTTTAGAGCTGATTTTACTTCTGATTTTTACATCAATCGAATTCAGATTACCACCAGCATCACACTAGATGCCGGGCCAATTGAACTCATTTTTACTCCCGGGCCAATCGGAAGAACATTTTTATTGAACGATGCCTATCAGGTTTCTGTCAGAGTCAAAAACTTTGGCTTGCAAACCCTGACTTCCGTTCCCGTTGCAGTTCGGTTCGCAGGTGGAAACGTGCTCACCGGCCAGTTCACGGGCAACTTGCTTTTGGGCCAATCGGCTATCGTAAGCCTTGGAAATGTGAATTTCAACACAGTGGGTGTCAATTTGGTGGCTAAAGCATACACCTCGCTCCAAAATGATCAACAAATCCAAAACGATACACTGGTGTTCAACTACCAGGTGGCAGACCAAAATGCCATAGATGCCAGCACTACCGAGCTGATTCTTACCCCTCTCCCACAAAATAATACCTTGAGAGCAGGAACAAGCTATCAAGTGGCCGTGCGGGTAGCTAATTTTGGCCTGCAAGCCATTACCACACTGCCAGTGGGTGCCAGATTTGCCGATGGAACAACTTTCACGCAAAACTTTACCGGTAGCCTGATATTTGGACAAACTGCCGTTGTAAACCTCGGTAATTATTCTCCAACTACCGCTGGAGCTAACCTGGTTGCCAAAGGGTATGTGAATATTGCTGGTGACGAAGTTCCGGCCAACGATACCACCCGCTACACCTACAACATTACTGACCTCTTCAATGTGGATGCCTCGGCCACCGAGGTCATTTTCGACCCGGTGCCCAACAACAATGTGCTGCGCCAAAACCAACAATACCAGGTTTCGGTGCGGGTTGCTAATCTTGGATTGCAAGCCATCACTTCATTACCTGTTGGCATACGTTTTGCCGATGGCACCGCCCTCAGTCAAATCTTTACTGGCAACATCAGTACTGGCGCCAATTCAGTTGTTGCTCTAGGCAACTACACGCCGCAAGTGCTTGGAACAGGTTTTGCAGCAAAAGCATTCACATCTTTGCTTAACGACGAAAGAGTGCCAAACGACACCTTGCGGTATACATATAGCGTGAGTGACCTACTCAACAACGATGCCTCGCTCACAGAAATTACCTTTACTCCTGCTGTCAACAACAATGAGCTGAGGCAAAATTTCCCATATCAGGTTTCAGTTCGGGTCACCAACCTGGGCACACTGCCAATCAATAATATGCATGTGGGTATCCGTTTTGCCGATGGATCTGTGCTCAGCCAAACTTTTACCGGCAGTCTCAATACCGGACAAACCTCCCTTGTAAGCCTTGGCTCTTACAACGCACCTGACTTAGGCAATGCTTTTGTAGCCAAAGCATACACTGCCCTGGTGGCTGACCAAAGGGTGGCCAACGATACACTATCACTCAACTATTCGGTAGTGCCAAACAATTGCCGAATTGAATTGCCGCCAAAAGCTTCGGTGCTTCAACCTCAATTTTTAACCGACAACCTGCCTTCTTTCAGGTTGGTGGCAGGGCAAACCCTTAATTTCAGGGTCGAAGGCAAAGACTCTACCGACAGGGTTTCCCTCTCTGTTTTTTCAACTAATCTAAACCTGGGCTCTCCAGGCCTTAGTTTTACCACAAATCCTGATGGGGGCATTCGTGCTATTGATGGAACGTTCAACTGGGCCACCACCTGTAGCAATGCCTCCGGCCAACCTTACCGTATTTCGTTTGTTGTCACAGATTCTTCCATTTGCTGGCAACCGCTCAGCGATACCATCACTGCTTTGGTCTTTGTAGATTCCGATGCACCTCTCAAAAATCTGTATTTATTATACAACGGCGACACACTCCGAAAACTCAGTGCCGCTGTGCTCAACAAACGAAGCATCTCGTTTCAGGTACTTGGCGAATCGGATAAACCCCTTGAAAAAGTGCTGGCTTACACCGCTGTTTCTGGCAACCGAAACGAACAGTTTCAAGTGGAACAAAGCGGCAATAGTGTGCGTGGCCTATTCAGTTACACCGGGCGCTGCGAAGACGTATCTGCCGACAGTCTCATCTATAACTTTACATTAAGTTCTACCTGGTGTCAGATTCCTTCAGCCCAAACCATTCGTGTGGCACTGTCTGTTAAAGATTCTGTTCCTGCCGCTTTTGTGCCTCCCAACGTGGTAACCCGCAACGGCGACGGCAAAAACGATAGTTGGTATATCTATGAATCCATTCCGGTTGAAACATGCTCCTTTGTGCTGGAACAATGCAAAATCTATAACCGCTGGGGAAAACTGGTTTTTGAATCCACCGACCCTGCCTTCCAATGGAAACCCGGAGACAACGAACGGGGTACGTTTTTGTATTTCCTCCGTTTTAATAGCAAAACATATAAAGGTTGGCTTGAAGTGTTTAGCAACTAAGCCTTTAAATTTCTGTGAGGTAATAGGGAAAAGGCAAAAACCTGGGCTTGCCTTTTCCCAAACCTTGAATGTAGGGTCTACCGAAAATTTGTATTCGCATAATATTCAGTGACTTACTATCATTTTTACGTATATAAATGTACAGATTTTGCTTTGAATGCTTCAAAAAGTTTGCATCTATGTTTACGGCTATTTTAGGTTTATAAATGTGAATGAACCAGCCGAAGAGCAGCGATTTCTATATATAAAACCAGCTGGCGAAAGATTACTGTGTAGCAGTGACATGTTTTTACGAACAAACTGTGTTGCTCCTCCGAAGCCCTTCTAACTGCTTTCATGTGTTCTATCTGCATCAGCCCCACGTGGAGCCAAAAAAAGAAATCAAAACTAGTCGGTTTTGGTCTCTATATCTTTTTCAGCAAACCCTAAGGAATAGCAAACCCGTGAGGTGGTTTTTCAAGCAATCCTGAACCTGATCTTGTACTTATTTATACGGCTTGCCTGTTCCCCCATATTTTGTCTTCTACCGGCATTGCCCGATGTCTCAGAACCCCAGCTAGCATGCTTAAAAACCAATGAAGCGTGCCAGACTTTCAGCATCGATTTCAAAATTTGTTGAAAACCTGAGATGTACTATTTCTTGTGCTATCGCCACCATCAGTATCAACTAATATTTATCTGGAACAGGTTTTTATGCCTTTCAAAAGACTCAAGACACGTTAAGTAGCTGTAATTCAAATAGTTGATTGTTTCACGATTGAAATATTATCACAATTTATGTAAGGTGTATATCCAAATTGTTAATATATCACATCACACCCCAGATCTGAAAGCGAGCCAGAAATGCAAGCAATCTTTTGATAAACCTTTACTTAATTTGGCGATACAGGGTTTTGGCCAATTATAATTTTAGGCAATGCAGAAGTGAGTTAGATTTTTAATGTTTTTTATGATTTTTTTCATATATAATTTTGAATGTAATTTTCTTTCAATAATTTTGACCCTCACATGTAAAATGAATTACATGTTACGCCTGGGTTACCTTTGTAGTAAATCTGGGATAAATTGAGAATTTAAACTGTACCTGAAATTTCTGAAAGCACTTGCAGTATGAATAGGATTGTATCTTTTTCCTTTCCTTTAAGTTTATTGATTTTGACTCTTATTGTCAATGGTAATGATATTGCTGCGCAAACAAGGCCAGATAGATCTACACCGCAGCAAAAAAATACGCCCTCCAATCAAGATAAAACCAAAGACGCCTCATTAGGTGATGGTAAAAGTAGATCTGCCTCCAAAGCAATAAAACAGTCAGAAAGCATGTCGAAAGAAGACATGGTTGCCAAAGAAGAAAAAAGTGGCCTGTTGGTAACTTTCATATCTGACCCCCGTGTTCAGGAATTGGCCAATACCCTCAAAACCGACGTTAATCTCGTTTTCGAACAACCCCTCATTTTGCTTCCTCTTTCCGAAGACTTAAAATACTATAAGCTTTGGTCTGTTGTCAGCCGTGAAATGGGTGAAGCAATCACCCCTGTGAAAAATAAAGTTATTATTAGGGGTGCAGACAACAACGAAGTTTCTGTAGCTGTTTGTATCAATTCACCCGAAGGGTTACAAGCACTTATCAGCAATGCAAACGTCAACCAACTTAAGCTGTTGGTAGTAGCCGGAAGCTCTAATCTGGATAGGGTGGTTACCCCCAAATTCAAAAAATTTATTGAATTACATGCAGTAGGTAAGCTCATACAAATTCAAAACAAAGATTTTTTACCTGGTCAATACGGTTCCATGCCTGTTCCTGCTTTTAATGCAGAGCCTTTACAGTCTGGGGTTGAAGCCCAGTAAATTCTGTTTGTAAGCACTTTAAAAATTTCACTTTTTTTCTTCATGTTCAACTCTTATTTTAATCCAATGCGTAAGTTTCTACGTCTTTTAAACGAAAGAGCGTTGCCTTCCCGATGGGGGCCTCCGCTCATGTTAGCCTTATTCTTTGTGCTAACCAGGTTTGGTGCTTTTGCCCAGACTGACAGAATTCCTATTGCCGATGGAGATTTTTCCAACGGCGCTACTTTTACCGCAAACGGCTGGACCGTGAGCAACAACCTCGACAATTCCTGGCAGGTTGGTACAGCTCATGGCTTAGGCGCACCTTTTGCAGGTAATGCAGCCTTTATTTCTACCACAGGTGCCACCTATGATTACTCTGGTGCAAATACCTTGTGTTATTTTTACCGTGACGTTACCGTTCCTATCGGAGAGCCTATCATGAACCTCCAGTTCAACTGGCGGCAGGAAGGGGAAGTTTTCAGTGGGATACCATTTGATTTATGGCAGGTTTTTGTGGCACCAATTACGGTAAATCCGATAGCAACCACAACTTACCCTGGCGGTGGTGCTGCAAACGTGCCCGCTGGCATTACCGGAGCTACTTACATTGGCAATGGTTTGCCCACTGCATCCATACAAACATTCAATGGTGTAGTTCCTGCATCATTCGCTGGTACCACTTTCAGGTTGATCTTTGCATGGAAAAATGATGTAGATGCATTTGATCCTCCTGCAGCCCTTGACAACATCAGGCTTATCTCAACTGCGCCTGCCAATTTCAATGCTACTGCGCAAGGTGGTCTTTGGAACTCTCCTGCTACCTGGGCGCTTGGCGTTGTGCCTGCTTCAGGCAACGATATTACCATTCCTGCTGGTTCGCATGTGATGATTGATCAGGCTTTGAATTACCGCAACCTTACGATTAACGGAACTTTAAGTTATGCCGTCAATTTACCTACTGCTGCTGCTTCTGCAGTGACTGTTTCGGGCAACCTTACTGTTGGCGCTACCGGTCGTTTCCATATTGTTGGTCCTACCCTTGCACTAAATTCAGTTAATATGACTGGCGGTAATTTTGTGAACAACGGTTTTGTGAATGCCTCTGCTGCTATTTTAGTTTGGCCGCCTACAGCTGTGGGCAACTATCAGATTAGTGGTACAGGAACCTGGACATCTTCGGGTGGTCGTGGCCTTATTCGTGTTCTCAGTGTTCAAACCTCCGGAACATTTACCATAAACACAAGTGCTGATCTTACGGCAACCAACCAATTGATTCATACCTCAAACACGTTGGTAACCAATAATAAGTTGAGGGTTGACAATTCTGCCGGCATTTTTGATGCCGATATCAGCGTAGCCATTGTTACCAACATGGGTGCTGGCTATACCACAGCTCCTGTGGTGGCAGGTACTCTTGCTGCAAACTGGGATGCCGTTGCCACTCCACCAGGTGTGGTACGGGTCAATGCAGGCCATCAGTATGTTTCATTAGATGCTATCGTATCTGTTGATGCTCCAACTCATACCACATTTAACGTAGTGGCAGGAGCCGATGGCAAAGAGTGGCTTCATGTTGGCCCTGTTGGCCGTATTGGAAATGCCCTGGGTTCTCCGCTTACACCATTGGCTGCTAATCAGTATTTCTACAACGGTGGCTTGTTTACAACTGTAACCAGTGCGCTTATGACACCTGCCAACATTTCGGCCGCTACACCTTTTACACCTGTTGTAGGTACAGACTACACCATTGGAACTGCCGTGCTTCGTTGTGTTGGTACATCTGCTACCGTGTCACTGAACTATAGTGCCGGTACACAAACTGTGCGTTCGGCTAACGTGGCCACTGCTGGTTCTGGCTATGCTGCACTTACTCCAACCTTTGAAATACTTAATACAGGCGCTGGCACATCAGCAGCAGGAGTTGCCATCAAATGGGGTCTTTTGGGTGCTACTGTTTCTAATGGTATCAAAGCATCAGCTTCCACAATCACTGGTTCTATAAACATTCCTTCTTCTACAGGTACCGTTGGTGCAAGTGTAAGTTCACTTATAAATGTCATAAGTGGTGTGTATATTTCGGCACCAAGTGTTGGTTTCGCTGCTCCTACCCGTGTTAACCTGGTGCAAGCTCAGGGAACTGGTTTTAGTAGCGCTACAACCATCGATGTTTCAGGCGGTACGCTTATTTCCGGTGCTGCCATGGTAGCTGCCGATTTTCAGGTGAACGTGGCTCAGGGTCGGGTTATTTCGGTGTATTATACTGGTTCTCTTACCAAAATCTATTCGGTTCCTCCAACATTGGCAATAACCACCGGTGGTGGAGCGGGTGCCACAGTATCATGGGGTCCTGGCGACAATGCTTGGCCTACGGCCACTGCCAACCTCAATGCTGCAGGTCAGATCGCTAGCTACACGGTTACTAACGCAGGGTATGGCTATGTGGCTGCGACCGCAGTTGTTTCGCCATTTGCAGCTTTGTCTGCTCCAGGTGCTGGAGAAGCTGCTGCGACAACACCGGTTGTAAGGATTGGTGTACATACATTACAACAAGGGTTTTTTACCCCACAAACCACCAACCCGTACAGCACTTTTGGTGCCATGATGCCAGGCAACAACCGTGTGGGTGCTATCATTTCAACTTCAGGTTGCAGTATTGGAGCCAATACAGAGGTATTTGGTGAAACGCCTTTGACGCTGACTTCAGTTATCGACCTGGGTGGATTCACCTTGCGTGCTTCTTCCTTCACTTATGTAGGTCAAATCACTACAGTAGGTGGTTTTCTCTTTAACGGAACTGTTGAACTTTCGCTTCCGGGTGGTCAGGCGACTGCTATCCGCACTTTCCCATTGGGAGGTGGTACGGGTGCAGGTCGTTATGGCGTATATAATACTGGTGCAGGTACTGATCTAGCCACTTTGGGTTATACTTTCACGGGTATTAGAGCCACTACTACAGGTGCACCTTCCGGCACTGTGAACCCAAGCGGCAATATGACTGGTGTACGTGGTATGCGCTTGCAAATGCAGGGCACGGGTGTGTTGAGCAATACCAATCCACTTAAAACTTTCCAGTTGTTCTGGAACCAATTGGACAACCTGGTGAGCGACAACCCAAGTATCTATGTAGCTCAAGCGGCTGCTTTAGCTGGTCCATGGGAGCTTCGTTCTGCTTCATCCGGTGTAGGGGCTTTACCAAATACAGGTAGCAGAACTACTGCTACCACAGGTTTTGGACCAATCGCCAACATAAGTGATAACTTTTTTGCCTTTGCCAACAGTGGCTTTGTGGCTCCTCCGCCATTGGCTTATAATGTAGTGCGAACAAATGCGATCACATACAACTCCATAGCCCCTGTAAGCCTGGGTGGCGATGGCTCTGGTTTGTCTCTCGGTACCTGGACTGGTAGCGACGATGCTCAATTGTTAGTATCTGTTGTAGATGCTTCTAATGCATTTTCCTATCAGGGTGAATTGGTTACAGGCCTTCGTGTGGGTACCAATGGTTTCATTCAATTGCAAACGGCAAGCGCTGCAACAACAAGCACTGCTTTTACCAACGACCTGGCACTTACTTCTGCCCTCAATGTGCTTTCTCCATTCTGGGAAGACCTCACTACACAGCCAAACACCCTAATTGGTGTCAACAATTGTATCCGTTATCGCATAGACGGCACAGCTCCTAACCGCACGGTGATTGTTGAATGGGCGAACATGGGTTTGTTTGGTCTTTCAGGTCCCCAAATCGCTTTCCAGGTAAGAATGGTGGAAGCTACCGGTGCGATTATTTATGACTACGGCGACATCCAGATGTTCAACGGTACACAGAATGTTAGATACAGTTATTCTCTTGGCCTTAAGGGACGCTACAACAACATTTACCCGCAAGCTGGTCAGGTTTTTGCCTTAGAATTTGAAAACACCAATTTGTTTAGTCACTTAAAAACTCAGATTGGAAACTTAGGATCAAATGGTATGTTGATTTCTCCTGAGCCAAGATCCCGTTACACATTCACACCTGGTGCTTACGTACCTCCTGCTCCTCCAGTGCCAACAGCACCTGCTAATAATACGGCTGGAACAGCTGATTTGATTACGTCTTTGGTAGCTTTCCCTGCAAACGTGAGTTATAACATTCCTGATGCCAAATCAAGGATTTATACCACCCGCAATGCCACTACAAATGGTCCCGCTCCTTGTGCTGGTCCTGCCACTGCAAGAGATGTCTGGTTCAGGTTTGTAGCCAACGAGCCAAACATCACCGTAAGGATCTATCCTTCAGGCGGCTATATGCCACGTGTCACAGTGTACAACGATGATTTGTCGAGCACACTGGCATGTGTAGCTGGTACTAATTTGGGTGCTTCTGTTGATGCGATTTTAACAGGCCTTACAATTGGTAATACTTTCCGTGTTCGGGTTGCTCATAACTTCGTTGGAACTCCAGCCGTCTATACAGCAAACGCCGTTGTGAATGGTACTATAGTAGGTGTTGCCATCAACGATGGCGGTACCAATATTGCCTTCGGTTCTACATCATCTCCGGGTGGCAATGGTCCTAGAAATATCGCCACAGGTGGCGGTGGAAATAATTATGTTGGAACCGCTACTGGTCCTTCAAACGCAGTAGCTTCAGTTACAGGTGGTGGGTTTGATGGTGGAAATAACTATGTTACTGTACCAACCATTACCTCAGAATCTCCTGATTGGGGCTTGTCTGGTGAGTTTGCTATAGTGATATATGCTCCGCCGGTAAACGACAACTGCGACGGTGCAATAGCCCTTACAGGTATTGGTGGTTTAACTTGCAACACGGGTACAAACCAACGACTAGGTATAGCTGGCAACGGTGCAACCCAATCACCAGAACCAACTGCTCCTTGCGCAACTGGCCCAGATGACGATCTTTGGTATCGCTTCACTGCAACGGGCACACGTTCGAAAGTAGCTGTTCAAGGCAATGACGGTTATAACCCAGCTCTTATACTTTACAACCAGGCTGCAGGAAATTGTGTTACAAAAGCAGTAGTTGCTCTACCAGCCAATGGTTGTGTGAATGTAACTGGAATCAATGGTTTGGAAGATATCGAATTTCCTACTGTTGCTGGTGAAGTGTACTTTGTGCGTGTTTATCATGCAGGTGCAGGTTTCGGTGGTGCACTCGCAACTTTCGATATTTGTGTTACTACCTTGCCTCCGGTTGACGTTGCTGCCAAATCATTGGTTAATCCAAGTTCAACTGGCTCTTGCGGTAGCGCAACTCAAGATGTTTCGATCATGGTTTGGAACCGTGGTGCAAATACTTTGATTGCTGGTACTATCATTAATTTGACTGCAAACATTACTGGTGCGGCTGTGGCAAACCTTGTATTGGGTGTTGCATTGCCTGCCGATTTGGTTCCAAACGATTCAGTGGCACTTTCAGTAGGTACTTTCAACATGACAGTTGGTGGAACTTATAACTTCGCCATTATTGCAACTTCTGCAGGCGATGGCAACGCTGCCAACAACAACCTTGCTGCAGTTCGAACGCTAAATCTGTTTGTTGTGGCTCCAAACTTTGCTGATGGCTTAAATGCTGCTACCAACTGGACAATTTCTCAGGTTTCTGGTGCAGGTAATTGGGCCTTTACGGCTGGCGGTCAATTGAGCGGTGAAGATGCTCCTGGCGACATTGCTGTTCCTGCTTTTGAAGGTTCAGGTTATTTGTTTTTTGATTCCTATAACTTCAGCGCTACTACTATTTCAAGAGCTGCCTCACCTTGCTTCGAATTGCCTGCTACTTGTTCTAAAGTAACATTCAGATTTAAGCGTGATGGACAATATACCAATGCGGATGAAGTAAGGATTCGTGTAAGTACTAATGCCGGTGCATCGTGGAGTGCTCCATTGAATCTTGAAAATGTTACAAAAGGTAGAGCTGAACAAGCCCTTCGTTTTGACGACGATTTAGCTGCTAATGCTTTCAATTGGCAGTTATTCGAGACTCCATTAAATATTTACGTGGGTCAGACCATCCGTGTCGCCATTGATGCAGTAGGTGCTTTTGGCAACAACATGATGGTGGATGATTTCAGAATTGTCCCAGCTGCATCTATTGATGTTCAGCCTGTTGCTTTAATTGCGCCTGCACCAAATGCAAGCTGTGGTAATACCACTGCTAACGTAACGGTGAGGTTTAGAAACAATGCATGTTTGGCTGCTACTAATATTCCTTACACGGTGAATATTTCTGGTCCTGCTTCTCCTGGTGTTTTGAATGGTGTTATCCCATTCATTGCTGGTGGTGCTGAATTGAATGTCGCCGTTGGTTCCATTACCATTACAGGAAACAGCCCGCTTGGTTTTACAATCAATACTTCGTTAACAGGTGATGAAGCACCTGGCAACAATGTTATTGGACCAATTATTGTACCGTTGCGTGCTGCTCCTACTGTTACCACTACGCTTGCCGATCAAAACCTGGTATTGGGTTTCAGCACTACCTTGACTGGTACCGCTGTTCCTGCCACTCCAAATGCAAGTTTCAGCAATGCTACGACCGGTGCTTTCGGTACTGCGAATATTCAACGGACTTTTACCCTTTCAGGTATGGGTTCCTTAGCCGCCAACCAGATCACGTCGTTTTCTGTAAATTTAACGCATGCATTTCTTGCAGATGTTGAATTGTACTTAACAGATCCCAATGGTGTTACAAGAGCACTCATTGTTGGTCGTGGTGGTGCTAGTTCTGCTGGTTTGGTGGGTACAAATCTTGTAGCCACTGGTGGTACAGCTCTGGCAGCAGGTACACCTCCATATACTGGCAACTTTGCGCCTGAGCAGTCATTTGCTGGTTTTACTGCTGCTCCTGGATCAGCTAATGGTGTTTGGGTCTTAGACATTGAGGACAACTTCCCTGCGCTTGACAATGGATTTTTCCTGAACGGTACTATCAACTTCCCGAATGCAGTTACTTCCAATTGGTTCTGTCCTACCTGTCCGGTTGGTTTCCCTGCATCAGGAACGACCTATCCGAACAATCCACTTGGCGCAACATACCCTGTAGGAATCTATTCAATTGATCATGTGGTGTCTGATTTGAGTGGTTGTGTGGTTACCAATACCGTTTCATTGAACGTGTTTACTACAAACCGTTGGCTGGGTATCAATCCTGGTATTGACAACTGGCAAGATCCTGCTAACTGGCAATCTGCTCCGGCACCTCCAAATTCTTTGGTTGCTGTAACAATACCTGCTGGTACGCCATTCTCACCGAACATCAATACTGTAGGTACGGCTGGTTCATTCAATCTGGGAAATGCTGCAACCGTGAACATTGCTTTGTCTGCATTCCTTGATGTGTTTGCCAATTGGTCTGGTGGTGTTGGTGCTACCACCCTTGGTACAGGTAATGTACGTTTCAATGGTCCTGGTACTCAGGTTGTCAATGGCAATACACTGTTTAACAACATCCTCTTTGAGAAAACTACTGGTAACGTCAACATTGCTGGCAAAGCTTTGGTAGGCGGAACAATGGCTGTTTCAAACGCTACTTCACCTATTACTGTATTGTCTGGTGGAAGCCTTGTGCTTGTGTCTGGACTTACTGGAACAGGTAGAATTGCTGCCGTTCCTTCAGGTGCGGTTATCAATGGTAATGTGACCATGGAGCGTTATTTGGATATACCTGCAGATGAGTCAGGCAGATGGCAGTTCTTGTCAACTCCCGTAACTGGAAATAATTTCTCTGATTGGGGTTCTGATTTCCGTGTTGTTGGTCCTGCTTCTTCTGCCACTGGTTCTCACTATGGTGGACAAGCAAGCACCTGGAATGTAGGCGATCCTGGAAGAGCAACTATCTTTGTTTACGATGAAAGTTCACATCATACCCGCTTCGATACTGCTCAGCGTATCGGTTGGAAAATCGCTCCCAGCGGAAACATTCTCCCAGGTGTTGGTTACAGAGTTTATGTAGATAGGTTCACTTTGGGTGCCAAGAAGAAGTTCAACAACATTGGATCTGTAGTAACTGGTCTTGTAAACTTCCCAACATTGAGCCGTAACGAGTATAGTGCTTGTGTACCTGCTTCGTTCAACTGTCTTAACTCAGTTTCTGATTACTATCGGGGATGGAACATGATAGGTAATCCATATCCAAGTGATATCAATTGGGATGCAACAGGTGTGGGAACGTGGGGCAAACAGCCGAATATGCAGAATAATTTCTGGAGATGGAATGCTGCCGGAAATGGTTATGGTGTGTATGTAGGTGGTTCAAATGTTTGGGCTGGTGCATTACCTCCTCCTGCCAATCCAAATGTGATTCCTAGTTCTCAGGCCTTCTTTGTTCGATTAACTGCTCCTGGTAACTATACCTCTTCACTTTCTGTGAACGAGAATGCTAAAACTGGAACTGCTGCCGGTACTTTTGTTAGAACCAGCACAGAAGTAGCGAATCGTTTGAAACTGGAATTGACTAAGATGGGTGATAATGAAGGTGGATACAGAGGTTTTGTAGCGTTCGACAGAAACAATACTGATGCAGTAGATGTTCATGGCGATATTGCTAACCTGGGTAGCAACACCTACAACTTCAACTTTGTGGTCGACAATCAGTTACTGACTTACACCACTTTTGATGAGTTGAACGGAACTGTAGTTATTCCTGTTCGAGTTGGTTATGTTGGTCAGACGGGTACATACCGATTCAAAATGAGCGACCTTGAAAGCTTTAATCCAGGTACTGAGGTATATCTTCGTGATATTGCCAAAAACGTACTTTATTCTGCTGACATGGGCGAGTACTATGAATTCCAAATCACTTCAGCCAACATCAACGACCGTAGCAGGTTTGAATTGATCTTCAATGGTGAAGCACTTGGTATCAAAGGCTCGTTGCTCAACAAAGGCCTTAGCGTGTTCCCGAACCCAACTGACATCGACGGATCTACTAAAGTAGTATTTAACGGTGTGAGCAGCGAAGGTTCAGCTATTGTTAGCCTTACGGATCTTGTTGGCAAAGTTGTCTATGTTCAATCAGTTTCAGTGAAAACTGAAGGTGCTACTGAGCATATCATTAACAATACGCTACCAGCTGGTACCTACACTGTAAAAGTGTCTGGAAACAGCAAAACACTTACTACCAAACTTGTGATTAAGTAAGGTTAGTTAAGTTCATTTTAAAGGGTCGGCCTGAAAAGGTCGACCCTTTTTTTTATATGCCTATGCTTTCATTTCTTTTGCGTTATTTGTTTTCCTAAACCTAACTTATATGAACAAGCGTGATTTTCTGAGAACTGGTGTGCTGGGTGCCGCAGTAGTTGCAATAGGTTCTGCCCACTCCCTTGTGCAGGCCAAACCTAAGTCAAATGGGTTTACTTTGCCACCATTGCCCTATGCCAACAACGCCCTGGAGCCTTACATTGACACCCGAACCATGGAAATCCACCATGATAAACACCATAAGGCTTATGTAGGTGAACTGAATGAAGCCTTGTTGGGGAAGTCTGAGGCAAAGTTGCCGCTGGAGCAGTTGCTTAGTGAAAAAGCAAGTACGAACACGGCAGTGCGAAACCATGGAGGTGGCCATTACAATCACTCCTTGTTTTGGAAGTTGCTTTCACCTGCAAAAGGACAGTCGCCTGGAAAGAACATCGCCGACGCCATGGTAAGGGACTTTGGTTCATTTCAGATTTTCAAAGAGAAATTTAATGCTGCCGCCTTGGCACGCTTTGGCAGTGGCTGGGCTTGGTTAATTTTAGACAAAAACAAAAAATTGTCCATCACTTCTACTGCAAATCAGGACAACACACTTATGAATCTTCCTGATGTAGCCAAGGGCTTTCCCATACTTGGGCTCGATGTGTGGGAACATGCTTATTACCTGAAATACCAAAATGAAAGGAAAGATTATATTGAGGCTTTTTGGAATGTGCTGAACTGGGCTTATGTAGACAAACGATTCAATGAGGCATTGAAGCAATAATTTTCCTACTCAGGGCTTATTGAATAAGCCAAACTTGTATTTCTTTGATAAATGTTTTTGCTTTCCAGCTTCGTTTTCTCACTTTTCCTATAAAGAAAGTCTGCCCCATTCCAAGTGGAAATACTTGCCAAGTTGAAAGGGAACTTCGGGGAACGATCCAGTAGTTTTTGAATATTGTAGGTGTAAGGTTTTTGGCGCCTAAATTAGTTTCTCGTGCCGGTCACAATAGATAATTCTTCCAATTGGCTTGAATCTTAGACAATAATTAATTTTTCAGCAAACCCTATTTGGTCTCAATCAATTAATTATTTGGTCGAATACTTAGTTTTGCACACTTTTAAGCACTTAATTCTCACTTATGAAAACCACATTACGTTTTTCAAACTTTGCTTTTTTGCTTGCCATGGCTCTGGTGCTTTTCGATAATGGTCTGCGAGCCCAGGTAACCAACTATTCCTATACTGCACTTTCAGGCACCTATCCCGAAATCACACCTGATTCAACCTTGGGGGATCAAAACACCGATGACCAAAATTTCAATGCGATTCGAATTGGTTTTCCATTTAACTATAATGGCAATTTAACCGGTGTTGTCTCGGCCAGTTTCAATGGTTTTATCGTATTTGGTTCACTTGCAGATTACGGTTACACTGAAGCAGCCTATTCCACTTCAGATGCTTCAGGACGTATTTTGGGTGTGAACTCAGGTGCAAGAAATCCTAATATTGCGGCCGTTATGACCATGGACATCCAATCAAGAGCAGGTGCCCAGTTTGGTTTGAAAAGAGAAGGTGCTGCGCCCAACAGGGTATTTATTTTGCAATGGAAAAATGTGAAAAGATTTGGTGCTGGCAACACTGGCGATAACTTTAATTTCCAGGTTCGCCTTCATGAATCAACCAATACAATTGAGTATTTTTATGGTTCTACTACTATTGGTATCGATGTAGCTACGCCTCTCCGGGCGCAAGCCGGTATTCGTTCCTCTTCTACTGATTTCCTGTGTAGAACAGGCACAGCTTGGAATCCTACAACGCAGGGAGCTTCAAATCTTGACGGAATTTTGTTGAGTACTTCTGTAGTGCCTCAACCAGGAACAGGTTTTAGGTATTCGCCTATCCCTCCAGCTCCAAATGACTTGGGGGTCATTGCTTTTGTGCGTCCTTCGGCCAGTTTCACTGGTTGCGTGTTGACTGCCAATGAGCCCGTTCGTGTGGTTGTTAGAAATTACGGTACTTCACCGCAAACGGGCACTGTTGCCTCTTACAGGGTAAATAATGGTGCTACCGTTACACAAACCTTTGCTTTCTCCAGGGCATTGCTACCCAACGGTTCTGACACATTGACTTTTACAACCCGCACCAATTTGTCAACCGCTGGCACTTATGTTTTTTCGGCCCGCACCCGTTTGGCCACAGAGCTTTTGCCCAATCAGGCCAACGATAGTTTAACAGGGTACACTGTTACCTTGTCGACCCCTTCTAATTTACCTCAACCTATTGTTACCTCCCTGAGCGTGGGTATAGCGAATGGGTGGAACAGGGGTACGGGGCGTAACACTCCAACAGGAAGTTCATCGCAGTGGAACACCGCTTTTCCTTACGCCTCTGAAAACATTGCCGTAACTTACCCAACCACCAACATCGAATACAACGAATGGCTTTATAGTCGCAATACCTCGGTGACCCAGTTTAGCTTTTTGATTTTTAAAGCCTCCGTAACCATCGATGCCTTTGGTTCTTCGCCTGGTGCCAACATGACCGACGATACTGTGAAAGCAATATATTCAGAAAACTGTGGAGCTACATGGCGTACCATCAAAGCCTTTTCTCAGGCCGATATCACAGCCAACCGCATCAACAATGTGTTGCAGGAGTTTAGGTTTCCCCTCACCGGAACTTCAAACAGTATCATTGTAGCCTTTGTGGCCAAAAACAATGCTACACCGGCGCCAAACACCTACCGTTTCCACCTGGAAGACATCGAGATTAAAAATATTTCACCAAACGATCTGGGCGTAACCAGCATTTTATCTCCGGTTCCAGGCCAACCCGGTTGTGTGCTTACCAACCAGGAGCTAGTGCGGGTTGTAGTGCGCAATTTCGGTAGTGCTCCTCAAACCAGTTCTGCCATAGCCTACAATGTGAACGGAGGAGCACCTGTATTGGAAACCTTCAACTTTTCACCATCGCCACTGGCACCCGGCGGAGCTGATACACTTACTTTTTCGCTGGCCAACTCAGCCAACTTGTCTAGCGCAGGTGTTTACACCTTCAATGCTTTCAGCCGCCTGGCAACTGAAATTCCAGAAACAGTTTTCAACGATTCCCTCAAAAATTACCAAGTCACAGTTTCTGCACCCATTGCTCTGCCATCTCCTCTCATCACCACCTTTGCCATCGGCAACACAGGCCAATGGCGACGTGGTAAAGGTCTCTCTGCTCCTGAAGGCATTATTAGCAACTGGAGTGGTTCGTTTGCTTTCATTGGCAACCAAACCATCAGTGTGTTGATGCCTGCTACAGCCACCACTGCCATTCGGGAATGGTATTACAGCCCAACCTATCAGGGAAGTGCCAACACATTTGTGCGCTTTAAGTTGGCCATTACCGATGGAACGGGTGGTATATTGGCTGGCGCAAATATGGCTGATGATACCTTGAGTGTATTGGTTTCAAACGATTGTGGCGGCACTTGGAGGGCTGTGAAGAAATTCACCCAGGCCGATGTGGTATCGGGCCAGCTTAACAACAGGTTGAACGAATTTATCTACCCGGTGTCAAACAGCAGTCAGCGAATTTCGGTAGCCTTATTTGCAAATAACAACGGCACAACTTCGGCCCCTTACCGTTTTCACCTCGACGATGTTCAAGTGCTCGATGTAGCGCCTACCGATATGGGTGCCGTAGCCATTACTGGCCCGGTAACTACCGATGGCAATTGTGCTATTGGTCCGCAGGGTCCTGTGAATGTATTAATCAGAAATTATGGTGCCTCTTCCCAAACATCAGTGCCTGTGGCTTACAGGGTAAACGGTGGTGCTGAAGTAACTCAAACTTTCACCCTCACCCCGCCTTTGAATCCAGGCGCAAGTATCATTGTTTCTTTCACTGGTGCCAATGGGGTTACCTTTTCCACTCCCGGCACTTATTCTATAGATGCTTACACAAAAATGCCAGGCGAAGCGCCCCAGGCTGCAGCAAACGACAGCACACTCGGCTACTTGGTTAACGTAAGCAATGCAGTGGACAATGGAACATCCAGAATTGAGTATAATTTTAACGACTCTTTGAGCCTTCCTGCTGCCTGGAAAGCAGAAGTGCAGGTTCTTTACGATTTCGAAGTGGTTGAAAACAGAGGTGTTTCGGGTAGTAATTCGCTCACCGCTGGTTTTTATGGCCTTAACAGAACAGCAGAATTTACCACCAGCAAGCACCGAATCGGTAGCTCTAACGCTGCCTTTATTTTTGATTACAGATTGGTGGAGCAGTTGCGGGGTTCAGCTACTTTAATGGGCATCACAGACACCATTGCCTTGTACATCAGCAAAGATTGTGGTGCCTCATACAGACCTTTTCATATCATTACATTTGCTAACCAAAGCACCGATACGTTGCACGTGAGCAGAACCATATCACTCAACAGCTTCAATATTGTTGCAAATGATGAAGTTGTGGTAAAAGTAAAAGCTAAAGTCTTCCGTATTGGTAACGAAATTTCATTCCTCGATTTCGATAATATTGGTTTCGACTATCCAACCAACAACAAGCTTTTTGTTGCCAATAACTTGTTCCAGGCTTTCCCCAATCCGGTTGAGAAAACGCTACAAGTAATTGCAAACCAGACAGGTTTACTTAAACTCATCGACAACCTGGGTCGCACCGTTTGGGCTACTTCAGCAGTGGAAGGAAAACAAACAACCATCAACATGGAATCGTTGCCTGTAGGTGTTTACCAGCTTCAATTGCGTACAGATCAGGGCATTCAAACCCAAAAGGTGATGAAGAACTAAGCAAGTAAATAGCCCTTTTTAATAAAAAACCCATGTCTCGCACCATGGGTTTTTTTATTGCTCTCCTCCTTTTGTCATTCCTTCCCTTTTCTGTCATACCGACGTAAGGTTTTTTTTCTGTCATACCGACGTAAGGAGGTATCCGATAGTATCCGTGAGGTAGTGTGTAGGAAACAGATCCCTCCTTACGTTGGGATAAGCAAAGAACTTCCCTTTTATGTCATACCGACGTAAGGAGGTATCCGATAGTAGCCGGGAGGTAGTGGGTTGGAAACAGATCCCTCCTTACGTCGGGATAAGCAAGGAACGGTCGGGGTAAGCAAGGAACGGTCGGGATAAGCAAGGAACGGTCTGGATAAGCAAGGAACAGTCGGGATAAGCAAGGAACTGTCGGGGAAAGCAAGGAATTCCGGCGCAATGAGTTGGGTTACTTTTGCATTCTACATTGTATCCACAGCGAAACAACACATTTTCTTACCTGTTCTAATTTGAATGGGTAATGGAGCAAGGAAATACTTGATTTGCCAGAGCCAGTCGGGTTTTTTTAAGACTTGTGTTTAAAGCCTGATTTGCTTTAACCTGACTAAATATGGTTTAATGACCTCTTAAAACAAGGTTTTTCTATCCGAAACAAAAATCAGAACTGCCTTTCGACAAGATAAAGCCGCCGGGAGTTGGAACCCGAAAAAAAAAATTTTAAAAAAAATTGTTCGAAATTTGAAGATGCTTGTAAATACCATACATTTGTCTTCACGCCCTAAAAATTAAAGAAGAATATTTGGCTGGGATGCTCTTCCACCAAAGTGACACCAAACTAAATCATTCAACTGGCTATTGAAGCCTAACTATTTGAATGTAAATAACTAAGGATCTAAACTCAACCTGATTTGAACAATTATATCGCACAGAAGGTCTTTTTGACCACTTTTGTATTTTTTGTTTTCCTCTCGCTCGGCTTTGCCCAAACCAAAGGCAAAAAGCTAAACAGCTCTGCCAAACCTGCTCCTGCCAAAGCCAATGAAGCAATGGTGGCTCCCAAGGCTGATGAGCAAACAACAGACAATGGCGATAGCGACCTTGCCGCCAAGGAAGATCAAATACCTGTTACTTACTTTTTTATACTTTCTGCAGACCCCATGCAGTTTAAACCTGCCTCAGCCGCCATGGAGCGGTTTTTGGCTCAGGTACCCAATGGCACTTTTGGCCCGGTCAAAGAAATGACCGACGTTTACCACGCCAGCCTACCTTCAGGTTTGCTGGCTCAAGCATTTAAAACACAATTTTCAAAGGTTTGTATGTTTACCCTGGCCGAATTGATGGATGTGCAACGCATATACCAGCAAGACCCCAGTTTGTTAAAAGCTTACAACCGCTGATTTTTCACAATTTCACTTCACTTCTTTATTAAATCTTTTTTCCAATTATTATGAGAAAGCTGTTTACTCGCTTAATTAGTCCCTGGCTTGTCGCTATAGGATTGATTCTCTTTACGTTGCCCGATATTTATGGGCAAATTGGTGTTACGGTAACCAACCCGACCAACACCACCCCCAACCTGGCCGCCACTTACCCAGACTTCGCTGCAGCAGTGGCTGACCTGAATCTGGTTACGGCCATGTCTGGACCTGTCACGCTGACCTTGGCGGCTGGTACATCTGAAACCGCTCCCATTAAGGGTTTCAACATCAGTACCGCAACGGCTGGTGTGCTCGATGCCACCAATACCCTCACCATTGTGAAGGCTGCCGGTGGACCAACTGTGATCAATGCAGGTGTTGGAACAGCAAACGGACCTGCTCCTTCGCCCGATGGTATGCTCTACCTCAGTGGGTCTGACTTTGTTACCATCAACGGCATTACCTTTACAGATGGAAACTCTGGCAGTGCAATTGTAGCCATGGAATTTGGTATTGCTTTGTTCAAAAGGGCAGCAGGCGATGGTTGCAACAACAACACCATCCAAAATTGTATCTTCAACATGCAGCGTATCAATAACGCAGGTGGTCTCGGCCCAATGGGTGATGGTTCAATTGCTATTCAGGTGCTAAACTCAACTGCTCTTGCTGCAACTACAGTACTTACTCCTACCAACGGTGGAACACTTGCTACCAACGGAACTAACTCTACCAACCGGTTTTATACGAACACCACAAATAACGGTAATGCAGGTATTCATTTAGGTGGTTTTCTTGCTACTGTTGGCCGTGGTCCTAGTCCAGATGGTACTACCTTTTTGGGTGATATAGGAAACGATATTGGTGGAACAGTTGTTGGAACTGGAAATACCATCCTTAATTAT
>JBBRCC010000045.1:0-32548 GCA_038205175.1 Cytophagales bacterium
TCTCCTTTGGTTAATTGTTGCCAGGCACGCCCACCATTGGTCGATTTGCCTATATATGAATCTACTCCACAACCAAATAGCGTATTTCCGTCCACCATCGAGATGTTTAAGTTTCTTTGTAGCCTGATGCTTTCCCATGTATTTCCTCCGTCTGTTGTTTTAAGAAGCGCTCCATGTGTTGATGGCTGCATGATTCCATTTTGACTGTTGAAAAACTTCACATGCATGATATCAGGATAATATCCGGTTGAATCAGCAAAGTAGGATATTTGCCATGTCGTACCCCCATCTGTTGTTTTTGCTATTGAACCAGAATCACCTACGGCGTAGCCTGTATTTTCATCTTTAAAGCTGATGCTTCTCACGAACTTGGTTAAGCCTGGTATATTTACTGTTGTCCAATTTGTGCCTGCATTTGTCGACTTTAAGACTTGTAGACTTGGACCAATATATGTGTATCCAAAAAGGTTGTTTGCGTTTCTGATAGCATAGTTATGAAGTTGAGGTGCAGCTTGACCCGTACTTCGGTTTTGCCAGGTTAATCCACCGTCTGAAGTGCGAAAAATTCGATGTACATCGTTGACTATTCTTTGCCCATAACCAACTTGATTGTTTAGAAATTTGATATCTATTAAGTCAAAACCCTGGGTAAGCTGCGCCCAGGTTCTACCTCCGTCAGTTGTTTTCAAAAAGTTTTCACCCCCGGTAGAAATGAAGCCTACCGTATCGGATGCGAAAGTCAATTCTAATATAACTTGGTTCACTCTCGGAGCAGGAAGAGGCAAGTCAACCCAGTTTTGCCCAAAGTTTTCAGTGATCATAAAAGAACCAGATCCATCTGGTGTGGATATTACACCATTTCCATTGCTGGACATGTGTATTTTGTTGAAATATTGATGGTGTGGTTTGGGCCATTGCTGCGTCCATTGGCCAATAGCGTGTTCACTGAATGCGGCAAGTATTAGCAGCGAAAGCATCATACAACAGGCCGACTTGATTGATAAAAATTTGATTTTCATAATTCCAGATATTTAGATTTATAGACAAGACAATCAACAGCATAATTTCGCTTGAATCTAGTAGAATTATTTTGTAAAATAATTTGTAAGGAGATGTGAGAGTTCCATAATTATAGCCACTTACCCCCTCATTGGCTTCCTGATTAATTTTTTCATGCTTAACTTATTGGTTTATAGCAAAAAAGCTATCTTTGCCCCCCGCTTTCAAAGTTGAAAGGGTTCTGCATACGTTGTGCAGAAAGTTTGTTAAACCATAAAGCTTCGCAAAAACGGCTCGATTTGCGATTCTAATAAAGGGTCAAAGAAAGTTTTATGTCAAATCAAGTAGAAGAGTTCGACTGGAGCAACGCAGAAGTTCACAGAGGCTTTGGTTCAGGTTACTCAAAAGATCAGGTGGCCGAAATGGAAGAAATGTACAGCGGGACATTCAACCAGATTGAGGAGAAAAAAGTAGTTAAAGGGGTTGTAGTTGGTATCACCGACCGGGAAGTAATCCTTAATATCGGATTCAAATCCGATGGCTTGGTAGCTCTTTCAGAATTTCGTGATTTAGATTCACTGAAAGTAGGCGACGAAGTAGATGTGTATATTGAAACGCAGGAAGACAAATCGGGTCAGCTGCAATTGTCACGCAAAAAGGCAAGGGTGGTAAGCGCATGGAACGACATACAGGCTGCATTCGAAAACGATACAATTATTGATGGTTTTGTAAAACGCCGTACCAAAGGTGGCTTGATTGTGGATATTTTTACCATTGAAGCTTTCTTGCCAGGTTCGCAAATCGATGTAAAAGCCATTCGTGACTTTGACGTGTACGTGGGTAAAAAGATGGAAGTGAAAATTGTGAAAATTAACCATCAGAACGAAAACGTGGTTGTTTCGCACAAAATCCTCATCGAAAAAGACATAGAAGAGCAAAAATCACAAATTCTCAACAACCTTGAAAAAGGTCAGGTATTGGAAGGTGTGATCAAAAACATGACCAACTTCGGTGTATTCATCGATTTGGGTGGTGTAGATGGTTTGCTTCACATTACAGACATTTCCTGGGGCCGCATAAATCACCCGGAAGAAGTGCTGCAGCTTGATCAGAAAGTGAATATCGTAGTGCTTGACTTCGACGAAGACAAGAAACGTATTTCCCTGGGCATGAAGCAGTTGACTTCTCATCCTTGGGATGCTCTGGCCGCTGAGGTGGATGTAAATTCTCGTGTGAAAGGTAAAATTGTAAACGTAGCAGACTACGGTGCATTCCTTGAAATCATTACAGGGGTAGAAGGTTTGATCCACGTTTCAGAAATGAGCTGGTCGCAACACCTGCGCAAGCCGGAAGATTTTGTGAAAGTGGGTGACGAAGTTGAAGCAGTAGTTTTGACAATCGACCGTGACGATCGCAAAATGTCGTTGGGTATCAAACAACTGGGCGAAGACCCTTGGACGAAGTCAGACGTATTAACCAAATACGCTGTTGGTACACGTCATTCAGGTGTGGTGAGAAACCTTACCAACTATGGCTTGTTCCTTGAACTAGAAGAAGGTATTGATGGCCTGGTACACATAACCGACCTAAGTTGGACCAAGAAAATCAAGCACCCATCAGAAGTGGTGAAGGTGAATGAAAACCTTGAAGTTGAGGTATTGGAACTTGATGTTGAAAATCGCCGCATAGCCTTGGGTCATAAGCAACTTGAAGAAAATCCTTGGGATACTTTCGAAACGATTTTCTCCATTGGCTCAGTTCACAAAGGAACCATCAACAGTAAAAACGACAAAGGTGCCTCCATCGAGTTGCCTTATGGTATCGAAGGTTTTGCCACGTTGAAAAACATCACCAAAGAAGATGGCAAATACTCAGAAGTGGGTGAATCTATCGACTTCAAAGTGATTGAGTTCAACAAAGAGGAGCGCAGAATTGCACTTTCGCATGCTGCTGCTTTTGTGGTTGAAGTAGAAAAACCAGCGAAGAAAGATGCGAAACCAGCGAAAAAAGGTAAAAAAGAAGAAAAAACTGAAGCTGCTGGTCCAAACCAGCCTGCCACAGAATCTTTGGGTGACCTTGACGCTTTAAGTGCTTTGAAAGCGCAAATGGAACAAGCTGCCAAAGATAAGCTTGCCAAAAAGTAATAAGGCCAAAACTGCCTTTTTCGAAACCGTCAGGATTTTTTCTGGCGGTTTTTTTTTGTGGTATCAGCATATCATGCTTTTGATACTTTTGCATGTCAAATTTACCCACAACAACAATCACCACAGCAAAGAAATGATTATTGGAGTTCCGAAAGAAATTAAAGCTTTTGAAAACCGAGTTGCGCTAACACCTGCAGGTGTAGCCGAACTGAAGAAAAGAGGACATCATATTTACGTCCAGAAATCTGCTGGCTTTGGTAGCGGTTTTGAAGATGAACTGTATCAGGAAGCAGGTGCAACCATATTGCCCACTATTCAGGAAGTGTATGCCATAGCAGACATGATTATGAAGGTGAAGGAACCTATTGAGTTGGAATATGAGCTGGTGAAAGAAGGTCAGTTGTTGTTCACCTACTTCCACTTTGCATCATCTGAGCCTTTGACCCATGCCATGATTGCCAAAAAAGGCATTTGTTTGGCTTACGAAACTGTAGAGAAAACAGATCGATCGCTTCCGTTGTTGGTGCCCATGTCTGAAGTAGCTGGTAGAATGGCTGTGCAGCAAGGTGCCAAATACCTTGAAAAGCAAATGAATGGACGTGGCGTGTTGTTGGGTGGTGTTCCGGGAGTAATGCCAGCCAAAGTGTTGGTGTTAGGTGGTGGCATTGTGGGTACGCAAGCAGCAAAAATGGCTGCAGGTTTGGGAGCGCATGTAACCATTATGGATGTGAACGTGAATCGCTTACGTCAGCTCAACGATTTTATGCCTGCCAATGTGTTTACAGTATATTCCAACGAATACAACATTCGTGAGGCTATCAAAACTTCAGATCTTATTGTGGGTGCAGTTTTGATTCCAGGTGCAAAAGCGCCGCACCTCATCACCCGTGATATGCTCAAAGAAATGAAGCCAGGAACTGTGGTCATTGATGTGGCTGTAGATCAGGGAGGTTGCATTGAAACATGTAGACCTACCACACACGAAAATCCAACCTATATCATCGACGACGTGGTACACTATTGTGTAGCCAATATGCCGGGAGCGGTGCCATACACTTCAACTTTAGCACTCACCAACGCTACATTGCCGTATGCTATTCAGCTGGCCAACAAAGGCTGGAAACAAGCTTGCAAAGACAACCATGAACTTGAGCTTGGTTTGAATGTGGTAGAAGGCAAAGTGGTTTACAGGGGTGTAGCAGAAGCTTGGAGTCTTGACTATTCTCCTGTTGCGGAAGTGTTGAATTAAGGAAAAATCAGTTGTAGAAATATTTGAAGGCTTCGTGTATATTGGGGCCTTCTTTTTTTGCCACTAAGCCAAAACTGTTTATTCAGGTTTCGATTATTCAAAATGCAGGCATAGAACTGGCTGATACGGGCGACGCATGGAGGCAAGGCAACACCATTTGATTTTCTATTCCAAAAATGATTTACTGATATATGTCGCTTCATTTCAAAGGCGAATCTTTTTCGGCTGCCAGGTGTTTGTACACCAAGCCGTCGAGCCAGGCAGGGAAGAATTTGTTGAGCCAAATGGTGAGCTTGCCTTGTCGGCCGAGTACCAGGTCTCTTTTTCGGACCATGTAGGCTTTGTAAATTTCTTTGGCAGTAAATGCTGCTGACAGCATTTCATTTTCGTCTCTGGGAGTTTCCGCTTGTACACTGCCATCTGCTACCAAGGCCGCTTTTCGAATATTGGTGGCCACAAAACCAGGACTCACCAGCAACACATGGACTTTGGTTTTTCTAAGTTCTATTCTGATGGCTTCGAGAAAGCCGTTCATGGCAAATTTTGAAGCTGAATAGCCCGTTCTGGCCGGTAAACCTTTGTGCCCGGCAATGGATGAAATGCCAATAATGCTCCCTCCAGATTTTACAATATGCGGCAAAGCAAATTTGGTGCAGTACACAGTACCCCAAAAATTAATATTCATTACTTGTTTGAGCACATCCAATTGAACATCTGCAAATAATGCCCGCATACTAATTCCTGCATTGTTGATCAAAACATCAAGCTGGCCAAAGGCATCCAAGGTTTGTTCAATCATGCGTTCACAATCTGTTTCTTTGCCCACATCACCAGGTATAGCAATGGCTTCTACACCTTCATTTTTAAGTTGTTGTAAAGCTTTTTGCAGGGATTCCCCGTTTCTACCCGATATGGCCACCGCAAAGCCATTTTGGCCAAATTCAATGGCGCAGGCCAATCCAATTCCTGAAGAACCACCCGTAATCAGAGCCACTTTTTTCATATTCAGAACCTAATGTTTTTGGCCGACTTTCTGGCAGCAAGACTATCATTCACCACTTTGTAAATGGCATCCATATATTCAATGTTTGATGCATACCAGACATAGCTTTTCCGGTACATAGCTGTGTCTACCTTGTTTTGGGCAAAAATCTCATCTTTCATTCGGTGGAAAAGATAAGTAGCTGTGTCCATTCTGGTATGAGAATTGGACACCATAGCTTCAGCCATTTGCAACTGCAGTTGAATCTGAACCATTTTTTCGATTGGAAGCACATCGGCTGGTGGACCGGTTTTTTCTTGTTCTTGGCAGCTAAAAAGTAGAAGCAAAAGGCCAAGCAGGCCGCTCCACGGTTTGGCTAAAAACATACTTGTAAGCATTCTGCTCATGAACCTGTTATGGTTTTTCTGTGGTTGCAAAGATCAAGTACATTTTCGCCAATTCAACTAATTTTTAAAACTCAGTGAATCAATTCTTACTTGCTTTAAGTAGTTGATCAGCGGCACTCTTGACTCAAGTTGATCAATTTGGAGTTTCTTTTTTGTTTATATAATCAGGTTAAAACCTGAATTACTGAAATAGAAGGCAGGGTTTAATGCCGATAAAATGAAACGCTGTGTCAGTTTAAATCTTAAATACCTACTCAAAAGTATTGTACCAAAGGTTTCATGTTGTCTTTTATTAACAACAAATTTAAGGTGGAGTCTGAGTTCTGGTTTTCATCCAGCTTCGAAAGCTAAACCTCAGCCATATCGTTATGATACAATTTCAGTTACGTTTGCCACATGCAAACAGGCCTTAACAAATCGTATTGGCAAAGCCGCTATACTTCTGCACAAACTGGTTGGGATGTCGGCGCAGCTACTCCGCCTTTAGCTGCTTACATCACCCAACTCGAAAATAAAGATGCGGAAATTTTGATCCCTGGTTGCGGGCTGGCATGGGAGGCCGACGTTTTTCTTGAAAACGGATTCAGCAACTTAACCTTAATTGATGTAACCGAAGAACCTTTGCAAGCTGCCCGAAACAGATTTTCTGCCAAAAGCTTTCCTGAACCACTAGCCATTGTCGGCGACTTCTTTAGCTTAGAAGTTACTTTTGATTTGGTGCTCGAACAAACTTTTTTCTGCGCTTTGCAGCCACAGCTTCGAAAGGCTTATGTGGACAAAATGTGGCAAATTTTGAAACCGGGAGGTAAGCTGGTTGGCTTGGTTTTTACTGTTGAATTTCCATTCGAAGGCCCACCGTTTGGAGCTCTTCCGCAAGAGTTTGAAAAGCTCTTTGCCGAAAAATTTGAACTGCTTACATTTTCACCTGCCTACAACTCTATTAGCTCAAGACAAGGAAATGAGCATTTCTTGATTGCCAGAAAGTTAGGTTAAGCCTCAACAGGCACTTCCTTGTACAATTCTTTCATGCCTATCATTTTACCTCGTTCCTCGTCCCATAGTTTGAGACGCAGGCAAGCCGCTACATCCGAAAGCTTGAAACTGGTAACCGGGGCATCAACCAACTCAGGTAGGGCTTTTGTGGCTTCTTCTAATCTGTAGAATGGTACCCTGGAGTTGAGGTGATGCACATGGTGAAAACCTATATTGGCCGTAAACCAACGCATAACCGGGTTCATGCGAAAATGGCTTGTAGAGGTAATGGCGGCATAGGAATATTCCCAATCGTGACTGGCCCGAAAAGTGGCTCCCGGAAAATTATGCTGGGCATAAAAAAGATACGAGCCAATGCCACAAGCAATAAGATGTGGCAACATCAGGGTAAAAAATAATGCTGAAAACCCGCCGAAAGCCACTAAAAAAGTCCCAAAAGCAAAGTGAAAAGCGAGTGCAAGGCCACAATCCCAATGCTTTTTGCTGCTATTGATTACCGAGTGAACGCAAAAAGAATACATGAAAATGCTAAAATATCCGAAAGCAATATTGAGCGGATGACGCATGATCAGGTAGGTTTTTCTCTCTGAATAGCTCATGTCCAAATACTGATCTTTGGTGATGGTAGGGAAAGACCCGATATCAGTGATATGCAACTTGGAGTTGTGCTTGTGATGAAAGTCGTGCGAACGTTTCCAAATGCTGGAAGGAGCCAGAATATAGCCTCCAAATAGTTTCATAATGATATTTGCCAGTTTCGATTGGTGCAAAATGGCATAGTGCTGATGGTCGTGATAAATCACAAACATGCGTACCAGCAGCAGACCTGCAAGTATGCTAAAAGCTAATTTTGCTATGAATGGAAATTGCATCATAGTAGCCGCCAAGGCTGCGATGAGCAAACCTAAGGTAGTGAGTGAGTACAACCAACTACGCTTTCGGTCTTCTCTCACGAAAGGCTTTGTAGCCAGTACAAGGTCTTTGCCTGTTCTATTTGTTGTCATATTATGTTGCTAAACAGGTTCTGGTCTCGAATGTTTCCATCTGCGGTGTGACCAAAGCCAGGTTTCCGGCATTTTTATAATTTCTTCTTCTAGCCGCCTGATGTAGGCTTCTGTAATTTCATGCTCCCTGGTGGCTTTGGGATCTTCAAAAAGCATTTCGGCAAATATCTTGTAATATCCCCGTTTTATTCTCACAATGTTGATAAAAACCACTGGGAAATTCATTTTTCTGGCAATTTTTTCTGCACCCATAAACAGCGGCGTATCCTGATTCAAAAAATTTGTCCAGTAAGCGTGCTGAGGTGCGGGCGTTTGGTCGGCCACAAACGCATAAGCCGAACAAGCGTTTTTGTTGGCTATAATATCTCGCAGGGTATTGTCCATTTTAATAAGTCTTGTGCCAAACATGGTTCTCGTTTTGCGCATCAGATTTTCGAAGTATGGATTCGAAAGGGGCTTGTAGACCACAAACAAAGGATGTTTGTTCGACAAGCTAAACGACGAACCTGCCCATTCCCAATTTCCATAGTGCCCCATGAGCAATATTACACTTTTGTTTTCGGCGTAAAGGCGCTCGAATAAAGCTGTATCTACAAACTCACAATGTGCAAGAGATTGCTCTCGGTTGATATTTATTTTTTTCAGCGATTCCAGAACCAAATCGCAGAGGTAATGGAAAAAAGTTTTGCTCAATGTCTTAATTTCTTCCTCTGTTTTGTTGGGAAATGAATTTCTTAGATTCTGTTCTGCTACACTTCGTCGATAACCAAACACATGAAAAAGAATAAGAAAGAAAAAATCTGAAACCGCATACAAGGCCCTGAATGGCAGGAAAGCCAAAAGATAAATGAAAGGCAGAGCGATGTAAAAAGCCAGCATAAATGTATCAATCCGTGGCGCAAATTACGGCAAAAATTTGAAGCCTTAGGATGCTCTGATTCAACAAAAGGATTGCTTCAATTCTGCCTATATCAAGTATTTAAAACACGTCCTGAATTAGTTTATGGCTTTTATGGTTGTTGAAATCGGTTATGTTCAATACTTAGACCAAAGGTTGATATAACAACAATTTGCCGACAAATGCGGTGGATATACTTAAATCGCACTTTTTAAATCCTTTAACAATGATTCAAGCGTAACATCATCAAACTACCATCTATTTACATACCTAATATTTTTCTGTTCAGATTTCGGTACTTAACTTTGCCCATAGATTTATTTCTGGAAATCTACCCTTGCAAATATTTGAATCTACCTTTCCTATCCCATTCCTAAAATGAATTCTTTACGTGGGTCGCTCTTTTGGGCGATACCAATAGCATTGCTTTTTTTTCTTTTACCAAAGCAAACCAACGCTTCCCACGTCATGGGCTCCGATTAAATTATTCAAGTAGTTAGCTGTATTTCTGTTACCTAAATTAGTTCCGGAATTCAAAAATTTGATTGAGTACCAGAAAGTGATTTCAGCAAAGTTGCCTACCTGTCTTTTCACATAAATGGATCATAAAGGGAATTAATTCTACTTTTGCGCTTCTTTTCATTAGCGACAAACATCAATATGGGTTTACAATGTGGCATCGTGGGCTTGCCAAATGTAGGTAAGTCAACCTTGTTCAACGCCTTAAGCAACGCAAAAGCCGAAGCAGCCAACTATCCTTTTTGTACCATCGAGCCTAATGTGGGTGTTATCACTGTGCCCGATCCACGTCTCGATGTGCTGGAAGGTATCGTGAATCCACAACGGGTGGTGCCTGCTGTTATTGAGTTTGTCGACATAGCCGGACTGGTTAAAGGAGCCAGTAAAGGTGAAGGTTTGGGGAATAAATTTTTGGCCAACATCAGAGAAGTGAGTGCCATTGTGCATGTCATTCGATGCTTCGACGACCCCAATATTGTGCACGTGGCTGGCAAAGTAGATCCCATTGGCGACAAAGAAGTGATCGACTACGAACTGCAACTCAAAGACCTGGACTCGGTAGAGAAAAAAATCGCTAAAATTGAGCGGATTGCAAAATCGGGCGATGCCAAAGCAAGGGTTGAACTCGAAGTGTTGATGCGCTACAAAAACCACTTCGGTGAAGGAAAAAGTGCCCGCAGTCTGGACGTAACAGAAGAAGACAAAGAAGCTGTAGCCGATTTGTTTTTGCTTACTGCCAAGCCCGTTATTTATGTGGCAAATGTAGACGAAGCCAGCATATTGACAGGAAACGAATTTTCGGAAAGGGTGAAAAAAGCTGCAAAAGAAGAGGGTGCCGAAACCGTACTTGTATCCGCCGCACTCGAAGCCCAGATAGCCGAATTGGGCGATTTAGAAGAAAGGAGAATGTTTTTGGCCGAATATGGACTCGACGATTCAGGACTCAACAAACTCATTAGCGCATCTTACCGACTTCTTCACCTCATCACCTACTTCACAGCAGGTGAAAAAGAAGTACGTGCCTGGACCATCCGCAAAGGTTGGAAAGCACCTGCTGCTGCGGGCGTGATTCACGGGGATTTTGAAAGAGGTTTCATCCGGGCAGAAGTAATTAAACTACCCGACTATCAGCAATTCAAAAGCGAATCTACCTGTCGGGAAAACGGCAAAATTTCTGTTGAAGGCAAAGAATACATAGTGCAAGATGGAGACATCATGCACTTCAGGTTCAATGTTTAAGTAGAAGAGGAAGTAAAAAGGGTATATTAAAAAAAGAGGATGGTTTGCTTGATGGTTCCCTTCAAGTGGCTGTTTGATTATACCTTTAGTACTCAATCAGCAAACACTTTGTCATTCATCCAAAAGAAAAGGTGATCTTTTTTCTTTAGTGGAAAGGTTGATAAAATCAGTTTCAGGTCACTTTAAAAGTATCCATCAAGAAATGTTGGGTGTATCTCATAGCGGCCACGTAGATTAGGGTATTAAAAATCCCGTATTGATAAATTGATGTTTGTCCCCAAGCCTCGTGGCACCATAACCGAACAGTTTCATTCATATTTGCCCTAATAAAACCAAAACCTCAAATTCTGGTTTTGTTAACTTCGTCATCAAGCAATCTACCTGAAACAACCATGGAATACGTTTGGGAAACCGTCAAAGAATTCAATGAAATCAAATTCCAATACTGGAATGGCATTGGAAAAGTAAGCATCAACCGGCCTGAAAAGCACAATGCATTCACACCACTCACGGTATCGGAAATGATAGAAGCATTCAACATGTGCCGTGACGACAGCCGTATTGGAGTCATCATCCTAACCGGCGAAGGCGGTAAAGCTTTTTGCAGCGGTGGCGACCAAAGTGTGCGAGGCCATGGTGGCTATGTTGGAACTGACCTTGTGCCGAGGCTCAATGTTCTTGACTTGCAACGCATCATTAGGTCAATTCCAAAACCGGTAGTTGCTATGGTGGCAGGTTGGGCCATTGGTGGAGGCCATGTACTTCATGTGGTTTGCGACCTCACCATTGCAGCCGATAATGCCCGTTTCGGACAAACAGGACCTAAAGTGGGCAGTTTCGATGGAGGCTTTGGAGCCTCGTACCTGGCAAGAATTGTTGGCCAGAAAAAAGCCCGGGAAATATGGTTTCTCTGCGACCAATATGATGCCAAAGAAGCCCTTGAAATGGGTCTGGTAAACAAAGTTGTTGCCCTCGAAAATCTGGAAGATAGCACTGTAGAATGGTGCCAGAAAATGTTGAAGAAAAGTCCGCTTGCTTTGCGCCTGCTCAAAAGTGCGTTCAATGCCGAATTGGATGGTCAAGCTGGTATTCAGGAGTTGGCTGGCAACGCTACTTTGCTTTATTACTTGTCCGACGAAGCCAAAGAGGGAAAACAGGCTTTTCTTGAAAAAAGAGACCCAGATTTCGAGCAGTTTCCCAAGTTCCCTTAATGCCGTATCCGGCAATTTACAAGTGAAATCAATTTCGATTGATTTTGACCAAATACTTGCATAATTACCAAATTTCGTAGATTTGGCCGGACTGAGAGGGTTTTTTAAACTGTTTATTGCTTAAAATTCTATCAATCAGCGCATTACATTGGATTAACTTCGCTTATGATACCAAATTTATTTTTTCAGAATCAGAGGAAAAGAGCCGTTTACTTCGGGAACAGGCAATTTCTTACACCAAATTTTTCAAAATTTCTTCTTGGAATTTTCTGCTTGGTGTTTCTTGGATCGGGCAGGCAGGCACATGCCACCCTTTATTACCTCAGTTCAACCAATGGAGACGACAGCCGAACGGCAGCTGATGCACAAAATCCAAATACGCCTTGGGCAACTTTTGCAACTGCAATTAGTCTTGCTGCCAATGGCGATTCTGTGCAGGTTTTGGCTGGAGTATATCCCCAATCCAACATCCAGATCACCAAACGCATTAGGTTTTTTGGAAACGTGGTTGGTATTGGAACAGGTGTTGGAGCTGGTACTGGATTAAAGCCAGTAGTGAGTGGTACAGCATTTGCAACAGATCAATCCATTTTTGTGGTTCGTGCTACCGATGTGCTGATCAAAAACTTCAACATCAAGGTAAACCAAACCACCGTGACAAGGGGCATTTATGGACCTCAAACGGGCTACTCAAGAATTGTGATTGAAGACAATTTGATTGAGGGTACCTCTAACATAATAGGTATTAACAATGTAGTGTTTAATTCCTATGGAATCCACTTGGGACAATTATCCACGCCAACAGGTGCCGATTCGGTTTTGATTCGTAGAAATGTGATAGCCCCAGAGTCGCCGACAAAAAACTTCTTTGGTCGAGGAGTTCGCATGGTTGGGGGTCTAGGTATGATTGGAGGGTTAGCACCTGGAGATTCAAATCGTATTTTCGGAGATTATGGCATTCAATTGGGCGGCGGCAGCAACGGAGGTCGACTGCAGGTTCGAAACAACAACATATACTCCCGAAGTGCTTGCGTTGAAATGACATTTTTGCGTCAGGGATTCAGACATACTATTGCAAACAATACACTTCAACCTTTTGACACCCAGATTCATTTTTCTTTGATCGAGATAAAAAACAACACAAGTTCAGCCAACCCACCATTCATCGATATTTTCGAGAACCAATTTGTTAATTTCTACCGTTTTGGTGTGGCGACTACCAGGTCAAGAAGGGTTAATATATTTAACAACACGTTCGCACCTGCAGCAGATTCATTGAATTATGCGTTCGTGCTGATCAACACCAAACAACAAACAAGCGGAACAGATGCTCCAACTTCAGTAGAAACCACTATAACGGGAAATGATTTCAGAGACAATGGAATTTCAGGAGGCTCAGGTATCATCGTTTACAACCACAACGGCAATGCCAACCCTGCATTTGCCCAAACAACATTGGGAGGCGCAGGTCCATTAGCCAACCGATTTGGCAGGAATATCAAAACAATGTTTTTCCTTGATACGGCAAGCGGCCCTAGTAACAACAATCAATTCTGGACAAACAGCCCGGTTACAAACATGAATCCGGTGAACGAGAATTTCAATTTGGTTGAAAACTTCTTCGATATGGGCTCAGGTTTTAAAAGACCATCAGAATTGAGTAACGTTGAACTGGTAGAACTTGAAGATAAGATAGTTCATAAAATTGAAACTGGCATGTTGGGTTTTGTTACTGTAAAGCTTAACCATGTTTTTGTTACTCCAAATAGTTTTCTTGCCCCTTTCACCACATCAGCCAGCGTTCAAAGAGCACTTGATGCAGTTGGAGCCAATGATGATTTTACTGTAAATATTGGAGCATCAACATATACTGGGGCGACCACAGTTACACAATCTGTAGTTTTTGATGTAGCGCCATCGACCTTTGCCACCTTAGGCCCATTGGAAATAAATGGTGCCGGGAAAACCCTTTCTCTAAATGCATCTTTAAACCTGGCAGGCGACCTTACCCTTACGTCGGGTGTTATTGATCTTCTAAATGCCAATCTCACCATTCAACCGGGTGTTGCTGTAATAGGCGGCGATCTGGCATCACATGTAAGGGCGGTGGGCAACGGATATTTTGTGCACGCCCAATTGGCAGGAGGCACGAAACGGTATCCCATTGGCACACTTACCAAATATGCGGAAGTAGAACTCAGCAACCTGGGCGTTACAGATGATATTGGTTTGAAAGTACGTGATGATGTATTGTCTGCTGGTTTAACTGGAACTCCGGTCGATTCTGTGGTAGGTAGTACCTATCAAATTCAGGAGGCTTTAGCTGGAGGTTCTAACCTGAGGTTTTCCTCACGATGGGCAGGTGCAGACGAAAAGCCGAATTACAACCGTACGCTTAACAACATTCAGCAATTCAACTCTGGAAGCTGGCAAACAATAAGCACCCTTCCGGTTCCTGCTGTAGGAAACGATCCTTACTCCCTCACAGCAAACATCAATGGTAGTTGGTCTGGTCAAGCTGTCCGCATCAAAGGTCAGCCTGAAATTGAAGGTCGACTTTACTATGTAGACATTGCAACTGGTGATGATGGACGTACACCTACACAAGCCAAAAACCCAAACACACCTTGGCGAACCATTGCGAATTCCATAGCACAAACTGTAAGCGGCGACAGCATTCAAGTATTTGCAGGAACATATCCTGAGCATGACCTAAACGTAAACAAAACCCTTACCATTCTCGGAAACGTGATTGGTGTAGGAACGGGTACGGGCACAGGAACAGGAGTTAGACCTATTGTAAACGGTACCAGTCCTACATCTACGGATACAGCTATTTTTGTATTGCGTGCATCTAATATCAATATCAGAAACTTCAATATTAAAGTTGATCAGGTAGATATTTCCATTGGTATCGATGCGCCACGATCAGGATTTACCGGGGTAGTGATTGAAGACAACCTGATAGAAAGTACTGGCGACATTGTAGGCAACGATGATGTGAAAGTGATGTCTCATGCCAGTCTTTGAGAAAGATTAATTGTTACAGGTACACCGCCGGCTAGTGCAAACGACTCTGTAATTGTTCGAAGAAACATTATAAACCGTGAAGGGCCAACCAAAAAATGGTTTAGCCGAGGTATTCGCCTGTGGGGCAGTCGAGGTATGATAGGAGGATTTGATCCAGCCGACGGAAACGAGGTACATGCCGATTTTGCTATTCAGTTGGCCACTGGCAATACAGGTGGTAAGCTTCAAGTTGTGAACAATTCTGCTTTTGGACGTGCGGCTGGGATTGAGCTCAACACGCCTGCCAGAACTTTCAGGCATAGTATTTTGCGGAATACGCTGAGGCCACTCGATTTGAAAGAGCACTTTGCCTTGATAGAAATTAAAAGCAATATTGGAACGGTAGGCCCTCCGGGACCAAGCATTCCTCCGTTTATTGATATTGAGGAAAACGAATTGCTTGATTTTTACAAAATTGGTATTGCCTTGACCCGTTCAAGAAACTGTATTGTGAAAAATAACGTGTTTTCGCCTTTGGCAGACTCAACAAACTATATTCATGTTTGGGTAAGTCATAAGCAGCGAACAGCTGGTACAGCTGGCTCTCAACCACCACTTCCTACTATTGAAAGCACCATTCAAGGCAACACCTTCAATGGAAACAATGTGGTAGGAGGATATGGTTTGGTTTACCAAAACGGCAACACCAATACTGGCAATCCTTTATTTACAGTGAGCAACATTGGTGGCGACGATGCTTTGGCAAACACTTTTGGAGCCAACATTGCGAAAGTGATGTATTTGGATACTGTGACTGGTCCAAGCTCCCGCAATGCCTTTTGGTCGAATCCTGGTATCAACTGGACTGTTTGGCCAAGCACCAACATGGCTCCTGTTCGTGATAATTTTGATTTAACTGGAAACCTATTTGATGTAGGAACCGGCTCAAAACGTCCTGCAGCTATGAACAACACAGAGCTGTTGCAATTGGAAGATAAAATTGTTCACAAACTAGAGGCAGATACACTTGGTTTTGTAACTGTAAAACCAAACCATGCTTTTGTAACTCAACAGAGTTTCATAGCCCCACTAACATCTGTTCCAAGAGTTCAACGTGCAGTAAAAGCGGCAGGGCCGATTGATGGTTTTACCATCAATATTGAACAAGGCGCTTACACAGGAACCACTACCGTGCCACAAAGTATGACATTTGATGCTACTCCCAATGGCGAAGTAACGCTTGAAGACTTAGGAATGGATGGCCCTGGAAAAGTGTTGAATTTGGTTGATCCTGTCCGCATCACTTCAACTCTTAGGCTCGATAATGGTTTGATAGATATTGCTGATGTGAATTTGTCGATTAGCGTGGGAGCAGCCGTGATTGGTGGAGATTTGACCAGCCATGTGCAAACACCTGGTAATGGATACTTCGTGCACACCAATCTTGCAGGAGGAACCAAAAGATATCCTGTTGGTACAGGTAGCCGATATGCCGAAGTTGAAATGAGCAACCTGGGCACAGCCGATAATATTGGACTCAGGGTTAGAAATGATGTATTGGAAAATGGAACAACCGGTCTCGCAGTAGATACTGTTGTTGCTATCACTTATAACTTTAGCGAATTACTAGTTGGCGGTAGCAACTTGCGGGTTACATCGAGATGGATAGGTGGACTTGAGCGGCCATTTTTTGACAGAACTGCTGCATTCTTTCAAGAGTTCAGCAGCGGTGAATGGAGAAACATTGGCGGTGCGAACCCAATCGCCGCAGTTGGTGTCGATCCTTATGCACTAACTGCTAATATTTCTGGTAACTGGACAGGTCAGCCTGTGAGAATAAGCAGTGCAACGATTCAGGAAATTGGCAACATTTATTATGTGGATGATGACCTGGGTGAAGATAGCCGAACCAACGATCAGGCCACCAACCCGAACACTCCCTGGAGAACCATTACAAATGCCTTGGCAAGAGTAGAGGATGGCGATTCCATTCAGGTGTTCGAAGGAACATACAATGAAAGTAACTTGAGGATTACAAAGCAGATCAAACTGTTTGGTAACGTGGTGGGAATTGGTACAGGCATTGGTGCTGGTACAGGCTCTAAACCTGTGGTGAATGGAGATACTACCATGCATCTCGTTCAGGTTCTTGCTCAGAACATAAGAATTGAGAACTTCCAATTGCAGGTTCAGCAAACCACTGTGAAGCACGGTATTTATGCGCCTTCTACAGGATTTAATAACCTGGAGATAATCGCAAATGAAATTTTTGCAACAAGAGTTTCCGTTGCTCAACCTTGTCTTGATTTTTCTACTTATGGAATAAGACTTACCGGCGGTGGAAACGATTCTGTGAAGATTAGACGAAATAATATTCAACCCGCTATCATAGGAACCAATTGCATTTTTGGTCGTGGTATCAGAATGCTTGGTGCACACGGTATAATTGGTGGGGAAAACCCACTTGACAGTAATTTCATAGCTGCATATTATGGTATCCAGGCTGGAGATAATTCTGACGGACCACTAATCATTCAGCATAACTACATTCTTGGAAACGCCATTGAAATTACAGTTCCAGAAACCAATTCCGGTGTACATAGAATTTTGGACAATAAACTGAACGCAGTAATTGCCGACTCTGTTTTTGCCTTGATTGAAATCAAAAACAACACAAAATCTGGTTCTTTCATTGAAATTGAGCGAAATCAATTCTTGTTGTTTGGCGGCTACGGGGTGATATCTACTTCTTCCAGAAATGTAACAGTTCGCAACAACCTCTTCTTTCCTGGACCCCAATCACGAAGATACCGTCATATTGGTGTAAATACCAAACAAAGAACAGCTGCAGTGAATCAGCCAACTGGGTTAAACTCAATCACAGTTCAAGGAAACCAATTTTTTGACAATGACTTTGTGGCCGGAGTTGGAATTGAGTTTCTGAACTTCAATGCTGATCCAGTAGCTAGTGACTTTGAAAACATAGTGATTGGAGGTGCTGGTGCTCTTGCAAATACTTTCCATACGAATATCCGTACCTATATCAGGTTAGATTCAGCCAATGGTGTTTCTACTGATATTCCTATATATGCACCATTTCCGCCAACAACAATGGCTCCGGTTTCCGAAAATTTTGATGCAAGGGAAAACAGCTACGAAGTATCAGGTGGATTCAAAACTCCTGCTTCTATGACTATTGCAGAATTGTATGAGCTTGAAGATAAAGTTCAGCACAAAATTGATGCAGCAGTATTGGGCTTTGTAACGGTAAAACCCACTGAAGCCTTTATCACAAACAATAGTTTTCTAACACCATTAACATCTGCACCTAGTGTACAGCGTGGAGTTGATGCTGCTGATGCAGATGATTGGACCTTGTTTATCCAGCCAGATTTTGTGCCAGAAGTCGTGAGGGTTGATAAGTCTATTGCTTTCAATGCGAGTCCTGCACCTGTGGCTTCTTTAAATGGAATTATAATGGATGGACCGTTTAAAGTGTTGACTTTGGCTGATACCATACGTTTGCGTCAATCTTTGGTAGTGAACAACCCAAGTGGCGGTAAAATTGCCATTGGAACTAATAATTTGGTACTTGAAGCTGCTGCTACATCAACCACAGGAAATGCTGATAGCTATGTAATTGCCGACACTTCCGGGTCATTGGTGAAGGAAGGTATTACGGATCAGCCATTCACATATGCCGTAGGAACATTTACACATTATGCTCCTGTTGAATTCGATGATGCCAACAACACTGGCGACAGAGTTGGAGTGGCAGTTCGCCCGTCAGCAGTTCAAACTTCGTTCACGCCAGACTTGCCAGTTGGCATTACAAACTATGTGGATTTGCAATGGAGAATTTCTGAAACTGTTGCTGGTGGACACAACGCAAGGTTGAAGTTTGCATGGAATCAAGTGAATGAGATAAATCCTCCGTTGAACATCAACACGGTTATTGCTAGAGAAGATGGCATTGGTTGGAATACTACTTTGGCCACTTACGATAACTTTGATGCAGAAGCCAGCGGATTTACCACTTTCAATTCAGGTTTTGCGGTATATGCCGATGCGGCCGTTACCACCATCACCACACAGAATCCAGACAATAACTTTTATTGTGCAGGGGCTGTAATCAACGTTCCATTTACAGTGAATGGTCCTGACTTGAATGTTGGCAATATTTTTACTGCTCAACTTTCTGATCCGAATGGAAGCTTTGCTACTTTCACTGTACTGCCAAATCCATTATCTGCCATAACTTCAGGGGTAATTAATACTACATTGCCAAGTTCACTGACGTTTGGTTCTGGCTACAGAATAAGAGTAGTGTCTTCTGCGCCAATAATTACTGGTTTATCCAGCACAATCGACATAACCATTAACCCGACACCGGTTAGGCCAGTGATTGCGATTAATGGTTCAACTGTTTTTTGTGAGGGAGAATCCAGAACACTAACATCAAGTGCATTGACCGGAAACATTTGGTCTCCCGGTGGTGCTACAACCCGTGAGATTACCATTACCGCTACAGGTCGATACTCCGTGCAGGTTGATTCTACCAACAATTGCACTTCATTCAGCGATACAGTAGACATTACTGTAAATCCATTGCCAGCTACAGCCACAATTGGAAACACAGGTTCTCTTGCTTTCTGTGAAGGAGGTTCAGTGCGCCTGGGAACAGGCATAGTAGGAGGAAATGTTTGGTCTACCAATGCAACCACAGACTCTATCACTGTTTCAGCAACCACTACTATAACTGTTAGAGTAGTAGCAAACGGATGTACTTCTCTGGTTTCAAATCCTGTACAGGTCACAGTGAATCCTTTGCCTGCCACACCAACTATAACAGCGACGCCTGTTTCAGGTTCAGTTTGTGAGGGTGAAACAGTGACATTGACCAGCAGTGCAGCTAACAACCTTTGGTCCAATGGTGCCACCACAGCAGCGATTACAGTAAATGCTTCTGGCTCCTTCACTGTACAGGCTATTAGTGCTGATGGATGTACTTCTGCAGTTTCTACGCCAATTCCTGTAACAATTAATCCATTGCCGGCTACGCCTACCGTCACAGCTTCAGGCGATTTGGAATTCTGCGAAGGTGGTTCAGTTACTTTGACTTCTAGTGTAGCTACAGGCAACCTATGGTCAAATGGAGCTACTACGGAGAATATCACGGTTTCTGCGACGGGTGCATTCACGGTTAGACAAGTGAACACTGCTGGTTGTACTTCTGCAACATCTATTCCCGTTCAGGTTACTGTAACTCCAAACCCTCCTGCTCCAACCATCGCTTCACCAGCAGCTGATGTTTCAATTTGTCAAGGCGATTCTGTGATATTAATCTCAAGTGATGCTACTGGAAATGTTTGGTCAACTGGCGAAACTGCTTCTCAAATAATAGTTCGTGCTGCCGGAACATTCTCGGTTAGAGTTGTGGCCCAAGGGTGTACTTCACTTGCATCTGCCTCTAGAACAGTAAGCATTTTGCCTGTACCTGCCACGCCAACCATTACTCCGGCTGGTCCGGTCACGGTTTGTGAGCCTGATGATGTTACATTAACTTCCTCTGCAGGCGGCAACTTTGTTTGGAGTACAGGTTCCTCTGCTTCTTCTATCACGGTTTCTGAAACTGGATTTTATGCTGTTCAGGTTGTAGAGGCAGGTTGTTTTTCACTCACTTCAGACTCTGTTCAGGTCACAATCAATCCTAAGCCTTCCGCCACTGTTGCACTGCAAGGTTCAGCTTCTTTCTGCGATGGTTCGTCGGTTACTTTGAGTGGACCTGGTGGCGTAGGTTTAACTTATGTATGGTCAAATGGTTCTACTGAGCAATCTATTCTGGTAAGCACCAGTACAACACTTAGTTTGATTCTAACCAATGAATTTGCTTGTTCAGACACATCGGCAGATGTTGTTACAGTAAACAATCCAAATCCTGTGGTTGTGGCCAGTAAGGATACTGCCATAAAAGCTAGAGAAGAAGTAGATCTGAACGCTATAGTTTCACCTTCAACCAGCGTATTTACTTATGCCTGGACACCAGACAATGGCTCTGTAGTTTCTGGAATCAGTGGCCCTACTGCAAGGGTACGACCTTTGAATACTACATGGTATACTGTTTCTATTGAAGATCAGAATGGCTGTATTGCTCTAGACTCGGCCCTTGTTCGGGTTGGCAAAGGTCTTTACATACCTAATATGTTTTCTCCCAATGGCGATACAAAGAATCCTGCCTTTAAAGTTTATGGTTTTGGTGTAAGGGAAATCAATTTGACTGTGTTCAACAGACTAGGGCAATTGGTATTTGAAAGTTCAAATCCACGAGAGATTGTTGAAGCTTCGACTACAAACGACAGTGTGCCTGGTTGGAATGGGAAATTTAAAGACAAGGATTTACCAGCTGATACCTACACCTGGATAATTTCCGGAAAGTTCAATACCGGTGAAGTAATACAGGATACTGACGGTAAAAATTCTGGAAGCGTTACAATCATTCGTTAACCGGTAAGACAAAAGATTAAGATGAAAGCATCAAATACAATCATGATCAAAAAGTTGTTTAAATCAGCTTTATTCTCACTGGTAGCAATTTGTTTTGCCCTTCCAGGTTATTCACAGCAGGTATTCTTTTCGCAATACCACCTCACTCCTATGTATTCGAACCCAGGTATGGTGGCTGCCCGCAGCGATATCCAAGCCGATGCAGGGTATCGAAACCAATTCGGTGGTTATCAGTCAAACATGCGTAGTTACATTTTTACAGGTATTTATCCCTTGTTTAAAAAGGTAGGTTCTGATAAAATCAGAACTCGGGGCTTGGGTATTTCTTTATTGAATGACCAAACTGGCACCATGAGATATCTTAGAACCACTGGTGTATCTCTGGCCTATGCTCAAAACATTGAGTTGGCTACTGAGCATTACTTAAGTTTAGGTCTTCAGGCCGGCTTTTACCAACGTCGGGTCGATTTTGGTGATTTACGATCTGGTAGTCAGTTCGACCCTTTTGCTGGTCAATTCGATGTTAGCAGAGGTTTAAATGAAGATTTCACCAGCGACGCCCAGAAAGGATTTGGCAACATCAATACAGGTGTTTATTACTATCACGAAGCTCAAGATGCTGTGAAATATTATGCAGGTTTAAGTACTTTTAATTTAATCAGACCCAACGTATCCCTCACAGGTGATGTGACCCGCTATCCTGTGAACTGGTTGTTTATTGCCGGAGGAAAAGCCTATGAAAACAAGGAATGGATTGTACAGCCCAATATGCGTATTATTACCAGAGGTAAAGAAAGCCAGGCAAATGTTGGTTCTGGTTTCTTTTACAAACTGAAAGAGAAGCGGAAAGGCAGTATTACAAAAGATGGACATGTAGGTTTAAATGCCTGGTATAGTGTGAACAATGCGATGATTCTTGGTTTTGAGATTTCACAACCAGATTGGTCTTTGGGATTAAGCTATGATATCATTGCTTCTAAACAGTCCGAAGCAAACACGGGCACTCGTGCAGTAGAATTAATGGTTGGTTTCCGCAAGTTTATTGGTTCAAAGAAAAAGTCGAATTTTGTGCCTTTGGATGATGCAGGAAAGTCTGGTGTGAAATCTGGGAAAATAGCTGAACCAAAAGTTGTTGAACCTACTGCCCCAATAGAAATACCTCCTGTTGCACCAACAACTCCTATAGAACCTGAAACCCAGGTTCCAGCTCAACCTGAGTCTCCTAATGAAAAACCTGCCGCTCCTGAGAAGCCAAAGCAAGGGCCACCAGCGGATCCAACAGCCAATACAGAAGTGGGTTATGACCCATACAAGGGTACTAAGTTGGAATTGACCAAAGAAGAACGAACCTTGTTGAAGGAGCAGCCTAAGTTCAAATTTAATGATTATTCGTTGAGTCCTGAAACGATCACGACTTTAAATAAGCTTGCTGAATTGATGAAGAAAAAACCTGGTCTTAAACTCGAAATCAGAGGTTATGGATGTAATTTAGGTTCAGACGTTGCAACAGATAAGATTTCATGGGCAAGAGCAGAAACAGCCAGAAGATACTTGATTAAGAAAGGCTTGAGCCCGAATAGACTTTCTGTGAAAGCTTTCGGAAATGAGAATCCAGTGGCTGATAATGAAACTGAAGAAGGAAGAAATAGAAACCGTAGGGTAGAATTCTTCCTTAAGAAATAAAATAATTATTGAGCCAGACAGCTTTGATGTCTGGCTCATTTTTTCTTTAAATTTCAATTTTTTTCAAAATTGAAATTAGGTCCAGATTATAAACACACAAAACTAACCAACGCTAAAAAAGTGAAAAATAGAGTATTGAACTTGGCAGTATCATGGATAATCTGCCTGTTGCAGGCTTCCCAAAGCCTTTTTGCTCAAACCAATCTAGTTACCTTGGCAGGAGGGGCAGGTACTGAGCGGTTTACTGGACTTCATCAATTATCGGACGGAACATTGCTCATGGGCGGACAAGCTGACGATTTGAACTGGCTTCCTGCTGGTACACCCGTTACTACACTCACAATTCCCGGTACCAACACGACCTCATCTACTGGCATTGCTTTTTTGATGCGTTTGTCGGCTGATCAACAAACCATTTTACAGGTTGTTAAATTTCCTGACAACACGGTGAGGGATATTTATAAAATTAGATCTACTAATGTTCCAGGCCAGCCAACGTCTGACTTGTACATTTCAGGTAACCTCGAGCCTGGACCCGGTAATACAGACTATTACTTTTTTGGTCGCTTAGACAATAATTTTGTTGATGGAATCCCTACTGGTTTAGTTTTTTATAGAGAAGTTAACACAAGGGGTAGAAATCCAGGTGACAGGAGTATGCTTTATCCAGAAGTAGGAAATGAGTCAATAGCCAAGCAGTACCAGGTTTGGGATGTTGGCTCGAATGGCATAATTTACTATGCTTCAGGAGCTGATATTTCATTTGATTCTCATGGTTTTGATGTTTGCAACAGAAATGGACAGGACACATTAGTTGATTATCTGCCACTTCATTCAACAGGGAATCAGACACCCGGCTTTCAGGGAATTCCTGCATCTTCCTATACAAACAACACTGGCAATCCTCGTTTCGATTTACGTCGGAGCAATACATGGTTTAAGTTTAATGGTACAGGCGTACCAGGGTCATTCAGATCATACACCCGAGGGCTATATGATTCTTTGATGACTGACGAAAATGGTAACCCCGGTCGAAAAGGCGCTTACCCGTTCGATGCTTTCTTCAACAGTCCTCAATTACTTTTTGGCAATCCAGCCGTTTTTGGAGGCCCAGGTTATACAGGCTATAGTTTCAATGCAGGTGGTGGTAAATGGACTGCAAGAATTAGTGGAATTTCAATTGACAGAAGAACAAACGATGTTTTAGTAGCTGTTTCTCTGGCTACGAATTCAAACAATAATATTCCGGGATTCAATGACTCTGAGACTGCCATAGTTTGTTCGAAGAGCAATGGCGAAATTAGATGGTGGTCTCGTTTGCATAAGGAAGACAGCAGAAACAGTCCCGCTCAGCAGCATATAGAAGGAATTGACATTGATTATGCTAACAACCAAATTGTTGTTGTGGGAAGAACCCGAGGCGATGCAGTAAACAATTTTTGGAATGGGAATCAACTTTTACTTAAGCCGGGTGGAAATGGATTTCAAAATGGTCTCACGGGCGACAAACCCATTTCTTCTCCCCTCGATTACAGTTGGTTAGGAAAATATGACCTTGTAACTGGAAAAATTAAACATGCCACTTACGTAGCAGAACTTGCTGCTGACGCTGCTTTGGGTCAGGCTTCTCAACAAACCATTCTTGATGGATGGCCAAGTCTCAATGCATTTTCAGCTCGACTTGGCCAAACAAGGGTGAATGCAGTTCATGTGAACCCATTGACTGGAGATGTAGCTATTTTGGCAACTGCCAGCCGAACCATTACTACTGCTAATGCCTTTCAGAAAATGCTGAAACCTGGTGACCCCGCTGCTGGAAACGGTGCCGCTCCATTAAATGCATTTGTTCGTGTTTATAACTCAAGCCTCGATACACTGAAATATAGTTCTTTGATTACAGGTATATGGAATCCGGCTACTGCTTTAGGAGGAGATAATACGGTGTTGAGAAACGTATTGGCGGGAAACAATGGCGTTCTGGTTGCAGGTTTCCATGTTGCTGAAGGAAATGATATTCCAACAGCCGCTGTACCTGCCTGGGGAACTGCTGTAAAGTCAGGCATTGGAGCATTGTTTGCTAATTTGAAATTTAACTGCGTTTCACCTGCTCAGGCAGCAGCTATTACTGGTCCTGCAGATGTTTGTTTGGGAGATCAAATCACATACCAGGTGCCAGAAGTTTCTGGGGCTACCAGATATGCTTGGTTTATAAATGCTGCAGGTTGGTCGGGTGCGAGCACCACAAACAACATAACGCTTTCAAGGCCTGTTTCGTCAAATGGTGGAACCTTGTATATGGTTGCTAACAACAATTGTGGTGTGAGTTTGCAAAGACTTATAAATCTACCAAGAAGTACCAATTTAGTTGCGCCTGTAGTTTCGAATTTCCCGGCAGACCATTGTTTGAATTCAACCAGACCATATAGTGTGAATTTGGTTCAAGGTGCCACTGTTTATAATTGGTCACTTTCAGGAACCGGTTGTGGAGGGTTTACATTGGGTAGTGTTTCAACCCCAGGTAATTTTGTGGACATCACACGAACAACTGTGACCTCACCCTGTACCTTGAATGTTCAGGTTGCTGGTTGTGGTACACCGAGTAGCACAGTAGGGTTTCCATTGCCTGATGGTGCTATTGCAACACCTATTCCGCCAACTTTTCTCAATACCCCACTCATTATTTGCGAAGACATTACAAAAACAGTTGGAGTTGCGCCTGTGACAGGAGCTACCGGGTATATCTGGTCGCTAAACGGGGCAGGCTGGTTGGGAGCAAGTTCAAGCAGTTCCATTGACTTAAATGCTGAGGTGGGTGCAGGAGAACTTCAAGTCAGTGTGGTAGCTACAGGTGTATGTGGCAATAGTGAACCTGCTTTCACTACTGTATCTGCCCCTATTGTTGGCAGTTTGCCAAATGCTCCAGGGCCCATTTCTGGTTTTGTTGATGGACATTGCAATGGTGAAACCATTTCTTATTCCGTCAATTCTCAAACAGGTGAAACATATAATTGGAGCTTATCAAATGCCGTTTGGACAATCAATTCAACCAATGGAAACGCTGTTGAGTTAACAGCTCCATCGACTGGTTCAAATACTGTGCTACTTAATATTACTGCTACAAATCAATGTGGAACAGGTAATGCATCAACCATTTCGGTGGCACGGGGCGCACCTGGAACACCAGCTGGTATTCTCCCTTCAAATGTTTCTATTTGCGAAGCACAACCTATAACTTTTAATACAAACTCAGCTGTAGGTGCAACCTATGCATGGACATTGCCAACTGGTTGGACAGGAAGCAGCATCACTAATGTGATAACCATTACACCGGGCGCTGACGCTGAAGCGGGAAACCTTGTTGTTTCTGCTACCAACCGATGTGGAATCAGTCCTGTTCGAAATCTAGCCCTGGCAGCTCCTGATACAGGTGGAACGAGGGTGCTGACTGTAGCTATGCCGGGAATTTCCGGAGAAGTAATAACATGCCAGGGGACAGCCAGAACGGCTTGGGTAACTCCGAATGATAACACAAACATCACCAGCTATATATGGGAATTTCCACAGGGTTGGACTTATACTAACTCTTCTGCGCTAGCTCCAGCAAACGATACCATACGCTTTTTTGCCGGGCCAAATGCAGCCTCAGGTTCGGGCAGGGTATTTCTAATTGGTACCAACGGAATTTGCGGATCTGCTACTTTTCAAGTAATTGCAGGTTTGGGTGCAAGCCCCGGAGTAATCACCGGCTCACTAAGTTTTTGTGTAAACCCAGCCCCAAGTAATTATTCCATTGCGCCAGTTCCTGGCGCAGATTCATACAACTGGGTGCTTGAGCCAACGGCTGCAGGTGCATTCATTGTTGCACCTGACGGACTATCAATAACTGTAACCTGGAATCCTGTTTATGTAGGCAATGCAAGCGTTCGTGTTCGAGGTGTTAGCAATTGTGGACCCGGTGCTTTTGGCCCGGCAGCGAATGTTGTGATTGGAGTTTTGCCGCCATCAGCACAAGCAGTAAGCCGATGTGGGCCTGGCGATGTAAATCTTATTGCTTCAGGTGCACCTGTAGGAGGAACTTACAATTGGTTTAATGTGCAAATCGGCGGAACTCCTATTGGTTCGGGCCCGAGTCTTACAGTAAATGTGAATGCAAACGCAACCTATTATGTTTCAGCTGAAAACAGCGATGAATGTGAAAGTGAAACAAGAACTGCCGTTGAGGTAACCATTACTTTGCCACCAACCGTGGCTTTACAAGCACCTTCTCAAACCACTTTTTGTACAGGTAATGACCCCATTCAATTGGTTGGAACCCCAGCCGGAGGCATTTATAATGGAACTCCTGGTGTAAATGCATCAGGGTTATTTTCTCCAGCCTCGGCTACTATAGGTGCTAACAAAATTTACTATGTTGTAGATGCAGGAGGTGGTTGCACGGGCATTGACTCCATTTCTTTAACTGTGAATGAAGCACCTCCAATCGATCCTCCGCTTCCAAATTTATCAGTTTGTGCAAATTCAACACTTACTTTGGCAACCCCAGGAAATGGTACCTGGACGGGAACCGGTGTCTCTGGAACCAGTTTTACTCCGCAATCTGGTCAAACAGGTACTGTAGTTGTTGTCACTTATTCTTTAACACAAGCAGGATGTACTTCAAGTCAAAATGTTGATATTTCTGTGGTAGCCCCGCCAACGGTGAGTGCTGGTTCGAATCAGGAATTTTGCCCAAGTTCTCCTCCTATTACTTTAACAGGAACCCCAGTTGCCGGAATATGGTCTCCATCAAGCAACTTTGATCCTGCTGGCCAACCATTGAATACACCCATCAGGTATATTTATTCTTTCTCCGATGCCGGTACAAATTGTTCTGCTTCCGACACTGTATTCTTTACGGTCATTAACAACCCCGTTGTTAACGTTGGAGCTGCTGATACTTCCGTTTGTGCCAATTCAGCCGCATACCAACTAATACCAGCAAATGCTGCCTGGACTGGTTCTCCAGCTGTTACTGCCGGAGGGCTTTTCAATCCGGCTGCTGTAACTTCTGGAACTACTGTTACACTAACTGCAACGGTTACCATTGGCACTTGTGTAGGGACTGCTACAAAGAATATCCTGGTTAATCCGATACCAGTATTTGATGTAGGCATAGCTGATACCACAATTTGTTCTGGCTCGGCCGCAATCCAATTGCCAACTCCAAATGGTGGCGTCTGGTCTGGTTCAGTTGCAGTTTCTGCTACAGGCTTGTTCACTCCATCTCAATTAATAGTGGGCCAAACTGCAAATCTCGTGTATACAGCGAATAATGCAGGTTGTACTGGTACAGCAAATAAAAGTATTACAGTGGCTCCACTTCCTACTTTCAGTGTGGGGCAGGCAGATACTACTATTTGTGTTGGTTCGGCGCCATTCCAGCTTCCAGTTCCTGCCGGAGGCACTTGGTCAGAAGCACCTGCAGTTTCAGCAGGAGGTCTGGTTACACCTTCACTTTTGACGGTTGGTCAGACAGTAAATCTCACGTATACCGCTTCACTGAACGGATGCTCAGGAACTGCCAGTAAAAATATTACTTTGGCTCAACCACCCGTTGTAAATGTTGGGGCTGCCGATACCACTGTGTGTTCCAATGCCTCACCTTTTCAACTGCCCACACCTTCAGGTGGTCAGTGGTCTGGCAGCAATGCTGTGTCGGCAACTGGTTTATTTTCACCGTCACAAATAACGGAGTTGCCAGCAGCTGTCAATTTGAATTACATTGTAAGTGTAAGCGGATGCGTAGCATCTGCTACTAAAACCATTAATGTGAATGCCCCGCCAGCCATTTCATTGGGTGCCGACACATCTATTTGTGAAAACAGTGCAACATTAACGCTAAGAGCTTCTCCCGATGGAGGAACTTGGGCTGGTGGTGACTTCATCGATGCATCAGGTTTGTTTAACCCTGCTGCTGCATCCGGTACAGTTTCTGTGACTTACACAGTGACCTCCGGAGGATGTTCAGCTACCTCAAGTCGATCTATAACGCTACAGGCAGTACCTCAGGTTCAATTTACACAAACAGCTTTCGATGTTTGCCAAGGTGCTGAAATTCAGTTGACCGGGGCTACACCAGTTGGTGGTTTATGGTCAGGAAACGGAGTATCTTCCACGGGGCTATTTACGGCGGCAACCTTAGCTCCAGGAGATTTCACTATTATCTACTCCATTGGTGCAATAGCCTGTAGCGGTTCAGGAGTTGTCACAGTGACTATAAATCCAATACCTACTGTGAGTGCAGGGGACGATAAAGCTGTAACAGAGGGAGGGACAGTAGCGCTGAATGGAACAAGTTCAGCAGGAAATGTACTTTGGTCGCCTGCGGAAGGGTTAAGTGCAACCAACATTTTAACGCCCGATGCATCGCCTGTTGCAACTACAATATACACATTGACTATTACTACTGGCAAAGGTTGCTCAGCTTCAGATGCTGTGACTGTAACCGTGAACAATCTGGCTTTGATTGTTCCCAAAGGTTTCACACCAAACAACGATGGTGACAACGATTCCTGGATCATCCAGAACATAGATCGGTATCCAGCCAATAAGGTTAAAGTGTTTAACCGCTGGGGAGCTGAAGTATTCAGCAAGGATGGATATTTAAACACCAGCGCTTGGAATGGTGAAAATCTTCCTACTGGAACCTACTACTACCTGATTGAACCGGGTATTGGCGAAAAATCTCTTTCTGGCACTATTACTATTTTAAAATAAACACCAAAACCGCAATGAAAAGATCATTAGCGATTGCAGCAATTTTGTTGATTGTGTCTGCTGGAGCATACGCCCAGCTGAGGCCACAGTTCACACAATATATGCTCAATTATTACACCATCAATCCGGCTTTCACGGGAGCCAATAATTTCACCGACGTAAGAGCGGGTTATCGAAAACAGTGGACGGGAGTAACCGGTTCACCTGAAACCTTTTATGCCTCAGCACATGGGAGTATAGAAGCTGGTCAGTCTAATCCTCCGATAAGTTTACCTGTTCGTGGCCGTTTGAGCAATCAGTTTTCGACCGGAGCAAAATCATCTTCCAATGAAGGGTCTTCAGCGAAACATGGCATAGGCGGTATGGTGATGGCCGATAGAACCGGGCCGTCGGGTTTCAATGCTGGTTATGTGAGTTATGCTTACCATATTCCTGTAGCTCCTAAGACCTATTTCTCGTTTGGTTTTATGGTAGGTGCCAGCCAGTACTTTATTGATTACAACAAGCTAGAACTCCAGGACAGAGCCATTGGAACCGGAATGGTTTCAAAATTATATCCAGATGTTAATTTGGGTGGTATGCTTTATGGCGAAAAATACTTTGTTGGGTATTCATTAAACCAATTACTCAGAAACGAGGTAAAATTGATTTCTGACAATAAGACAGCTGTTTCCAGATTACCTATAAATCACTTCTTAACTGCAGGTTACAACATTGGGCTCAACGACGCACTTTCACTTGTTCCTTCTGTTCTGGTAAAATACTCACCTGAGTCACCTATTTCAGTAGACGTAAATGCAAGGCTAAATATTAAGGAGATGCTTTGGATAGGGGCTTCTTTTAGAAATCAAGATGCTTTTTCAGGTCTGCTTGGTGTCCACCTAAATGATATGCTTAGTTTTGGTTACGGCTATGATTTTACTACTTCTAAATTGAACACCTTCTCCAATGGGTCTCATGAGGTTGTGTTGTCTGGTCGATTATTTAAAAAGACCAAATCTATTGTTAGACCAACCATGTGGTAATTATTAACCAAACAGAGATTTTAAATAATGACAAACAAACTGAAACGAATTTCAACAATCATCTTCTTTTTAGCTGTTGCTTGTGCTTCACATGCGCAAACTGCAAGTTATGAGGTGCGGGTGAAATTGGGAGAAGCGGTGAGCTCTCCTTATGATGAAACATCTTTATTGGTTACTCCAGATGGCAATACCTTGTATATAGTCAGGTCTTTTCATCCCGAAAATGAAGGAGGCGTGAAAGGTGCACAAGACATTTGGGTCTCCAAAAAAGGCCCTGATGGCAACTGGCAAACAGCTACCAATTTGGGTAAACCGGTGAACAACAAATTCCACAACGTGATGTGTGGTGTGAGCGAAGATGGAAATACCATGTATCTCTCTAATGAATACCAGGGTTTTGTAAAAGTATTTCCCGGTATTTCCCGTTCAAGAAAGCAAGGCAATAGCTGGAGCCTTCCTGAAAAACTGAATTATAATTTTCAATTTCCATCTGAAGGTTTCTTTGCTGCCAATGTATCTGCTGATGGCAAAATTGCCATTGTTTCTTTTCAAGGTACAGACTCTAAAGGTCTAGAAGATCTTTATGTGATGCAGCAAGATGCCAACGGTGTATATGCAGATCCAGTTAACCTAGGTTCGCAAATTAATTCCAGCGGATTTGAAACAACCCCTTTTCTGGCTCCTGATGGGAAAACACTCTATTTTACCAGCAATGGCTTTGGCGGAAGTGGTGATGGAGATATTTTCAAAACATCAAGATTAGACGAAACCTGGAAAAACTGGAGTAAACCAGAAAATATTGGTTCAAGGCTTAATACACGTGGTTTCGATGGTTCATTTACTGTAGATAAAAACGGAAACGCCTATTATGTAAGTGGTGATTCTGATGCAGGCCAAGGTGATGTTTATACCATTTCTATGATAGCACCACCTCCTCCTCCGTTACCACCGCCACCACCACCGCCAGCACCAGCACCTGAACCAGTTGCAGTGAAGGAAGAAAAAAAGGCTGATGACTTTGAAACTTATGGTGTAGCACTGTTTGAGTTTAATTCATATAGGGTAACTACCAGAAGTGGCGAGGACTTGAAAAAGGTAGTGGGTCGACTCAAGAAGAATAAAAAGTATAAAATTCAGGTTGAAGGGCACACAGACAATGTTGGCTCTGAAGAGTACAATCAAAAACTTTCTGATCAACGGGCTCAAAGCGTAAAGAAACACCTGATCAAAAGTGGCATAAATGCTTCCCGGATCAGTTCTAAAGGTTTTGGAGAGTTGAACCCTGTTTCCAGCAACGAAACCGAAGATGGAAGGACAGAAAATAGGAGAGTAGAGGTAAAGTACTACTTCAAGTAAAAGCCACCAAACTCAAACGAAAGGAGCTCTGGAATCAGGGCTCCTTTTTTGTTTTAATGCTTTTGAAGTTTTATGCCAAATTTAACCAAGTGAGCGATATAAAATGGATGAAAATGCAGGTAATGATTTTCTAGCCATTATTGACAAATTTCGTTTTGGTTTCTTGTTGGATATATAGTGGTTTCTTCCAAATTGTACTTTCTCAATAAAAAATTTAAAATTACCAATGATATTGAAAATCAATTTCTTACCACATTTTACCATTGTAAGTTTTTAGCCCGATCCGCTTTAGTACGTTGTGATGCCAGTCTTCACTTTTGCATGTGAAGATTAAATCAGAAAGTTATGGCTAATAGAATTTTTCGTTTCCTTCGATTGCTTTGTACCCTCCTTTTTTTAGGATTAATAGGGTTAACTGGTGCAATTGGTCAACCGGAACAAGTTTTTAAATTGGACAATGTTTTGGTGCCAAATACCACCATTAAAGAAGCTGGTTGGAAAAATCAGGTTCAACATTTTAATTATAACAAGCAAGTTTATGAGTCGCTCAAGACCTTTCGAGGTTCTAAA
>JBBRCC010000046.1:0-31581 GCA_038205175.1 Cytophagales bacterium
TGCGCTTGTGTGTAATGTTTACTTTTGTTTTGCGCTCTGGGATCGTTCTCGGAGCGCTGCACCAAGCGGTCGGTGCAGCACGCCAGACCGCTGATAGGAAAAGATCCTAAAGCGGTCTGGCCAAAGGCGCCGACCGCAGCCTAAAGCGGTCTGGCCAAAGGCACCGACCGCAGCAACAAGCCGTCGGTGCAGCATGCCAGACGGCTGCAAGTAAAGCCCTAAAGCGGTCGAAGCGGTCGGTGTGGCACGCCAGACCGCTGCAAGTAAAACCCGAAACCGGTCGAAGCGGTCGGTGCGGCACGCCAGACCGCTGGTAGGAAAAGACCCTAAAGCAGTCTGGCCAAAGGCACCGACCGCAGCCTAAAGCGGTCTGGCCAAAGGCGCCGACCGCAGCAACAAGCGGTCGGTGCAGCATGCCAGACCGCTGATAGGAAAAGATACTAAAGCGGTCTGGCCAAAGGCACCGACCGCAGCTTAAAGCGGTCTGGCCAAAGGCACTGACCGCAGCTTAAAGCGGTCTGGCCAAAGGCACCGACCGCATCCACCGACCGCAGCCAGAAGCACCAACCGCAGGCAAACCAAGTAGGTAGATGAACCATAATGTCAAAGTGAAAAATACCGACAAAAAAAGCTTAAGAAATCAAAAGCCTATTTCTTTGTGTTCATTTCGTGTTCTTTGACAGGTATTCTTTTTATTTCGGCTCTACTTCTCTACTTATTTGGCTACTAAAATTTCAACACACCCTTCCTTTCACGCCCTCATCATCGGTGCAGGAGCCGCAGGTTATTTTGCTGCCCTACGTCTGGCTGAGCTTCGTCCAGATTGGAGCATTGCCTTGGTAGAAAAAACATCGAAAACCCTCCAAAAAGTAAAAGTTTCTGGTGGCGGGCGCTGCAATGTTACCCATGCTTGTTTTGAGCCAGATAAAATGCTCGAGAATTATCCCCGAGGGGCTGGATTTCTGAAAACAGCACTCTCAAATTTTAGCCCGGAGCAAACCATTCATTGGTTTTCAACAAGAGGTGTAAAACTCAAAACGGAGGCTGATGGTCGCATGTTTCCGGTTACAGATCAGTCTGAAACCATTGTCAATTGTTTGCAAAGCGAATTGCAGAAAAGAAAAGTAAAACTACTGTTGCAAACTGATATTCAGCGAATTGAGAGGGTGAATCATGGCTTTAAGTTGGAAACACCAACTGGAAGTTTCGAAACGCAGCAGCTTTTGGTGGCATCGGGTGGGCATCCTAAGTTATCGGGTTATCAATGGCTGGCGCAACTTGGAGTTTCCATTGTGGAGCCTGTTCCTTCTTTGTTCACTTTCAATTTGCCTGGTCATGCCATCACACCTTTGCAGGGACTTTCGGTTCCAAATGCGGTGGTGAGCCTTTCTGGTTTTGATAAAAAAACTTATGGTCCTTTGCTTATAACGCATTGGGGTTTGAGTGGCCCTGCTGTGCTCAAAATGTCTGCCTGGGCTGCTCGATTTGTGGCCGGGCAAGCCTATAAGTTCGACTTTCAGGTCAATTGGTTACCTTCGTTAACTTCTACGCAGGTGCTGGAGTCTTTGAGATCGATGACCACAGTCAACCCAAAACAATGGGTGCAAACCAAGGCTTTGTTCGAACTTCCTGCCAGGCTATGGAAGTATTTTTGCGCTGAGGCTGGAATTGGAGAGGAGCAGCGTTGGGCCGAAACAGGCAAGAAGCAATGGCAAAAGCTGGCCTCGTTGATTCAGCACCAATCGTTTTCGGCTCAGGGCAAAACCACTTTTAAAGAAGAATTTGTTACCTCAGGTGGCGTAGACCTTGCACATGTTTCGGCAGAAACCATGGAAAGCACCCAAGTTCCTAACCTATATTTTGCTGGCGAAGTGCTGGATGTAGATGGCGTAACGGGCGGATTCAATTTTCAAGCTGCTTGGGCTACCGGCTATGCCGCTGCAGAAGGAATGGCTAAATTGCGTTCATTTTCATCCTAATTTTTCAAGAGCAAAGGCTTATCGTACCTTTGCACCTTCATTCGAAAATAGTTTCATGATAGAGGTATCAAACGTATCGCTCAGATACGGCAAAAGGGTGTTGTTCGACGATGTCAACATCAGATTTAATCCAGGAAATTGCTACGGCATTATCGGTGCGAACGGAGCTGGTAAGTCTACGTTTTTAAAAATACTTGCCGGGGAAATAGATGCGCAATCGGGCCAGGTTGTTATTCAAAAAGGAGCCAGAATGGCTGTTTTGAAGCAGGATCAGTTTGCCTTCGATGCTTTTCCGGTGCTCGAAACGGTGATTATGGGTCACCAACGTCTTTTTCACATCATGAAAGAGCGGGAAACCTTATATGCCAAGACCGATTTTACAGATGCAGATGGGGAGAAAGCTTCAGAACTTGAAAGCGAATTTGCCGACATGGACGGTTGGAATGCTGAAAACGAAGCTGCTGAGTTGCTTTCCGGTTTGGGTATTGCCGAAAGTCAGCACTACAGAATGATGTCGGAATTGAATCCAAGCGAAAAAGTGAGGATTTTGCTGGCGCAGGCTTTATTTGGAAATCCAGACATCCTGTTGCTCGACGAGCCAACCAACAACCTCGATGTTGATTCTGTTCAATGGCTGATCCAGTTTTTAGGAAATTTTGAAAACACGGTTATCGTGGTAAGTCACGATCGACACTTTCTCGATGAAGTTTGTACGTATGTGGCCGACATTGACTTTGGGAAAATTAAGCAGTTTGCAGGCAACTATTCTTTCTGGTACTTAAGTAGCCAGTTGGCCATGAAGCAGCGAACCGAGCAAAACAAGAAAGTAGATGAAAAGCGAAAAGAGCTGGAAGAATTCATCAGAAGGTTTAGTGCCAATGTGGCCAAGAGTAAACAGGCTACCAGTAGGGCAAAATTGCTTGAAAAACTCACCATCGAAGACATACAGCCTTCGAGTCGAAAATATCCATACATCGCTTTTAAGCCAGAAAGAGAACTAGGCGATCAAGTACTTCAGGTTGAAAACCTGGCAGCAAAAGGCAAGGAGGGCAACACATTGTTTGCCAACATTTCCTTCAGTTTGCTGAAAGGTGAAAAAATTGCTTTTCTAAGCAAAGATTCATTAGCAATCACCACTTTTTTCCAAGTCCTGGCCAACGAAGTGAAGCCAACTCAAGGAGAATTTAAGTGGGGCGTTACCACCAACATGGGCTTTTTTCCGCTCGACAATGCATCATACTTCAAAGAAGATCAAAATCTGGTGGATTGGCTTCGTCAGTTTTCAGTAGAAAAAGACGAATCATTTATTAGAGGTTTTTTAGGTAGAATGCTCTTCTCGGGCGAAGAATCGTTGAAAAGTGCTACTGTTTTGAGTGGGGGTGAAAAAGTGCGCTGTATGATGTCGAAAATGATGCTTCAAAGCCCCAACATCCTCATGCTCGACGAGCCAACCGATCACCTCGATTTGGAATCAATTACTTCGCTCAACAATGCCTTGGTCGATTTCAAAGGTGTGATGTTGCTTAAAACCCGTGACTTTGAAATTCTGAATACTTCTTGTAATCGCATCATTGAAATTACGCCAAATGGTGTAATTGATAAGTATTTATCGTACGAAGAATTTATAGAAAATGAGCAAGTGAAAGCCCAAAGAGAAGAAATGTATAGCCTGGAGGTAAAATAAATGAACAAATCAGCAATACTGATAACAGGTGCTTCCATGGGTATTGGTTTAGAGTTTGCACATATTTTTGCCCGGAATGGCCATGACTTATTTTTAGTGGCTCGCTCTGCTGATAAACTTAAAAACTTAAGCGAAGAATTGTCGGCCAAATATTCTGTAAAAGCACATTATCTGCCTGTTGACTTGTCGGTGGAACATGGAGTTGAAACAGTGTTTGATGAAATCTCGAAACTGGGTTTGACTGTTGATATTCTCGTGAACAATGCCGGATTTGGTAAATTCGGCCTGTTTGCTGAAAATGATTGGGCCAAAGAGCAGCAAATGATTTCTTTGAATATGGGAGCGCTTACGCATCTCACTAAGTTATTTTTGCCCGGCATGTTGGCCCGAAAACATGGTAAGATATTGAATGTAGGCTCAATTGCGTCTTTTTTCCCTGGCCCAACCATGGCGGTTTATTATGCAACCAAAGCCTATATGTTGTCATTTTCTGAAGCTTTGAGCAGTGAGTTAGCAGGAACGGGTGTATTTGTAACTTGCTTGTGTCCTGGGCCAACGGCGTCTAATTTTCAAGCAGCTGCCAACCAGCAGGAAAGCAAGGTTGTGAAGGGTAAAAAACTTCCTACCGCAAAAGAAGTGGCTGAATTTGGCTACAAAGAGTTGATGAAAGGAACCGTGGTAGCCATTCACGGGTTTTTAAATAAATTAATTGTGTTTTCGCAACGCCTTACACCCCGTTTTCTGGTTCGGAAAATGATAAGATTTGCTCAGGAAAAATAAGTCCAATTGCTTGCAAATAGATTTACTGCCTAAAACCACCAAATATGAAACAACCGATTTATATCGATCCGCATATTCACATGACTTCCCGAACTACGGACGATTATGAAGCCATGCGGGCAGCGGGTATTGTTGCCATCATCGAGCCTTCGTTTTGGCTGGGTCAGCCACGCACAAAACCCGGTTCTTATTTCGATTACCTGTGTAGTTTGGTAGGTTGGGAGCGATTTCGTGCCTCCCAGTTTGGCATTTCTCATTATTGCACCATTGGGCTGAACGCCAAAGAAGCCAACGATCCGGCAATTGCCGAACCAGTTATGGACATGCTTCCTTTGTTTGCTACCAAAGAAAAAGTAGTAGCCATTGGCGAAATTGGCTTCGACGATCAAACTCCTGCTGAAGAAAAATACTTCAGGTTGCAATTGGAATTAGCCAAAGAGTTGGCTTTGCCTGTTCAGATACATACCCCGCACCGGGATAAGAAAAAAGGCACTTTGTTCACCATGTCCATTTGCGAAGAGCATGGGCTCGATCCATCATGGGTCGTGATTGACCACAACAACGAAGAAACTGTTCAAGCTGTCCTAGACCGAGGTTTTTGGGCAGCGTTTACCATTTATCCTAAAACCAAGATGGGTAGCAAAAGAATGGTGGAAGTTGCCAAACAATATGGTTCGGAACGAATAATGATAGACAGCAGTGCAGACTGGGGAATTAGCGATCCGCTTGCTGTGCCCAAAACGGCTAAACTCATGCAGGAATCGGGAATTTCGCCAGAACACATCAGCGATATTTGTTATAAAAATGCTTTGCAAGCATACGGCAAAAGTGGTCAAATGAACGAATCTGATTTTTTGTTTGATAAAATTAGCTCCGATGAATCTACTTTTGAGGGCAATCGGGTATTAAGAGGGGAAAGGTCAACAGACGACATCATTGAGTGAACCAACTATTGAAAACAAGTCCTTTAAGAATTTTTCTTGGCTACTTACGGATCACAAGACCAGCTAACTGGACCACCGCCATTGCCGATGTAGTTGCAGGCGGTATGATAGTTGGTTTACATCCGCTCAAAGGCGATGTGAACGTGGTAACACTGGGATGGTTGGCAGTAGCCACCGTTTTTTTGTATGCCTCGGGCATGGCTTTCAACGATTCGTTCGATGCCAAGATTGACCGAGTTGAGCGTCCTGAGCGACCTATTCCTTCAGGACTTGTCTCAAAACAAGGCGGATTTATTTTGGGTGCCATGCTCATGTTTATGGGTATTGAATCCAGTTTGCAGGTTACAAGCTCAAGTTTTTATATCGCCATTATCCTGTCAGCATTAATCCTAATATATAATGGTGCCTTAAAGCAATATGAAATCCCTGCTAGTGTTACCATGGGTTTATGCAGAGGCTTCAACCTGCTTTTGGGTATGTCGGCCAAACCTGAAATGATGTTTAAATATGGCTGGATAGCACTCATTCCGTTCGTGTATATTTTCGGTATTACCTATTTTAGCAGGCAGGAAGTAGGGCCAATAAAACCAGGTAAGCTTAAGGTCGGAATGGCTATTTATACGTTCATTTTGGCAGCTATGATTGGGCTTGCCTATTGGAAAAATGCAGAACTTCCACTCATTATTGGCTTTGTTGTGATTTACATTTTTTTAATCATGCAGCCATTGTACAGGTCTACCAAAATCATGGTAAGTTATGAAGTGCAGAAAGCCGTAAAGGCTGGTGTTTTGGGTATCATCATTGTCGACACAGGACTTATTTTGTTTTTTACCGATTCTGGCCTAGGCTTCATTATTGGTACCTTCCTTTACCTTTCAGCAATAGGACTTAGTAAGTTGTTTTCTGTTACGTAGGCCATCAATTCTTTTTCGATTTCTACAACTCTTTCAATAATCTGCCCTTTGGATTTGGGGGTTCACCTTATCTTTTCAAAATTTGCTCCCTTACCATCAATGTAAAACTTCATGGAGCACATCGTAGTTTTTGGCCCCGGACCTCAGTTTAAAGGTGGCTTGGCCAATTACACGCTTTCGCTGGCAAAGACTATCGATGCCATGGGCAAGTATAAGGTCACCATTGTGTCTTGGACCAACCAATACCCTGCTATTGTTCCAAGAGATTTTATAGACAGATCTACCAAAGAGAACAAGCTCGCTGGTACGGGTGTAGAAGTGATTTACATCACCAACTACAACAATCCCTTGTCATGGATTGAAACCGTGCGAACAATTGCAAACCTAAAGCCTGCTAAAGTTATTTTTCAGTGGTCAATTGCTATTCAAGGCTTGCCTTTGGGCGTTATTGCCAGGAGGTTGAAAAAGGCTTGTGAAACTGAAATTTTGTTCGATCTGCACTTTGTCATTCAAAAAGAACAATCTCGAATAGATGCCCGGCTTACCAAATTTGGAATAGGCATGGCTGATACGTATGTGGTGCACGCACTCCAAACGGCCCGAGAGCTTGAAGAAATATTTCCGAACCGAAAGTTTGAAATAACCACAACCGGTCAGCGATCTACCACAGGAAAAACAACGGTTGTAAAATTGTTTCACCCTGTTTACAACATGTTCAAAATTCATCCTGAGTTTGATGTTGAGGCATTTAAGCAGTCTTTTGGTTTGCGCAAACATGTTTTTCTGTTCTTTGGGTTCATTCGAAAATATAAAGGATTACACTTTTGCATTGAAGCTTTCAAAGAAGTAGCTGCCAGGCGAGACGATGTGTCTTTATTGATAGTAGGGGAGTCTTTTTGGCAAACCCTCGATCAGACAAAACTGTCGACTAAAGTCAAAAATCTGGTTTTTAAAACAGCCAAAAGTTTGCTTGTCAGGCAAACGGACAATGAGCAAAACTACAATCCGCTTGTGCTGATCGAGCAATATCAACTGCAAGATAAAACGGTGTTGGTAAACGATTTTGTACCCAACGAAGATGTGTATAAGTATTTTCAAAGCAGCGATTCCATTCTCTTGTTTTATGAATATGCCACACCATCAGGAGTAGAATCTATGGCCTGCAATTTCAACTTACCCATATTGGCAAGCAGGGTTGGGCATTTCCCGGAAACTGTAATGGAAGGTTTCAATGGCTATTTGGCCGACGCTGCCAATACTTCGAGCATGGCCTCTATAATGCTAAAATCAATTGACAAGCCTATTGACAGAAACAATGTTGCAGCATCTGCTTCAACCCAAAGCTGGGAGGCGTACGCAGAAGCCATTTTAAAATGAAAAACTGGTCATTTATTCTGAAAATCATTGTAGTTATGGCCTTGTCTGCCGTTATGCAGTACATTGTTCGAGATGTGATTGCCCTCACTTCCGTTGCATTTTTAGCAGGTTGGATGTTGTGTTCAACTGTGAAACAGGCAGTTTGGCTGGGTGGTTTAGGTTCGGCGCTTCCTTGGCTAAGCATGGCATTTTGGCTCGATGTAGGCAATGAACATATATTGTCGACCCGCATGGCCAATCTTTTTCATTTACCTGGCTATGGCTTTACACTATTGATTACCTTTGTTTTGGCTTTTGTAATTGGTTTGGTTGCTGCCATTGCCGGTTATTATTTTCAAAAATTTTTACATTCAAAATCATGAGCATAAACGAGGGATACGACCCTAAAGAAATTCAAGTGTTGCAAGAAGAAATTGCCGAAACAGGCAACCTTTTTGTATTCAAAGAAGAGTATGAACCCAATGAAGAATACGGTGAGTTTCTTTTTATAGGCACTCACGAAGGCAAACCTGTTGTATTTGACTGCATCATGTATTTGCTCAGTGTGTCTTATGAAAACAAACTGCTGGAAGAAGCAGAAGCGCTGGCCAGCAAACAGAATCCTGCCTGGGCTGCAATCATCGATGCTGGCAACGAAACGGAATACCCAGAAGATTTGGAAGATTTCATAGCCTATACATTGGTGGATTTGGAAGAAGACGAAGCCGTGATGGTAAAAGAAGCTGTTGAACTTGATTTCAACTTTGAGTTCGGTATAGGTATGGAAGTAAGCCTCAATCTAGATGCGATAATACCTGCTGAAATCAACGAATTCATCAGTCAGTATAACGATGGCACTTTTGAGCCAGACCCCACTCTGTATTCCTTTGAAGAAGAAGAGGAAGAGGACTAAAAAACAAAACCCGCTTTAAAAGCGGGTTCTGTTTTTAGAATTGACTAACTACTTATACTTAAACAATTAAGCAAACACTTGGCGTATTACGGCAACGGTACAGAATGAGGTTTCAGGAATTTTAAATATTGAAAATCTTTTTTGTGGTAATCATTCGAACAAGTTGTTTAGGAGAAGTTTATACATGCTATGAAAGCAATTTGGTTTGATCCTGATTTGAAATTGGAAGCTTTTGCACATTTGGGTAAAGGCAACATGGGCGAGCATCTGGGCATAGAATTTTTGGAAATAGGGGAAGACTATTTGTTGGCCAAAATGCCTGTTGACCATAGAACAAAGCAACCACTTGGGCTACTGCATGGCGGTGCATCTGTTGTGTTGGCCGAAACCATGGGCAGTGTTGGAGCCATGCTTACTGTTGATCCTTCAAAGTTTTATTGTGTTGGTTTAGAAGTCAACGCCAATCATATCAAATCTGCCACAAACGGATTTGTGTACGGTAAAGCCACGCCAATACATGTAGGTAGGAAAACCCAAGTTTGGGAAATTAAGATTTCGACCGAAGGTGGGCAATTGGTGTGCGCAAGCCGCATTACCATGGTTGTGTTGGAGCGCAAAGTGGCCAAAGAAACGAATGAATGATTTTTCGAGCCAGGTCAAAAAAGAGATTCTGCGATATGATTCGTATGGCGATATAGAGCCACTCTGTTTGGAAGTATTTCGCTATCAGGCCGGGCAAAATCCTGTTTACAAGCGTTATTTAAAATTACTGGGCGTTAAGCCCTCTGGAGTTGGAAAGCTTGAAGATATTCCGTTTTTGCCTATCCGTTTTTTCAAAACCCATGATGTGCTTTGCGCTCCTTTCAAGCCCGAAAAGGTATTTATGAGCAGTGGAACCACAGGCCAGCAAAGAAGCCAGCATTTGGTTGCCGATTTGGCGTTTTATGAAACTGTTTCCCTTAAAATATTTGAGTCGTTTTTTCCTTTAACTAAAAAACCCGTGATGTTGGGTTTGCTGCCTACCTATTCCGATAATCCGCAATCGTCTTTGCTGCACATGATTGGATTTTTTCAGGAACAGTATAATTGCCCCGGGCAACAATATTTGCCAAAGGATTTTCCGAAATTACTGGATACCATCTCCAAATTGGTTCAAGAAAAGCGGTCTATATTCCTTTGGGGTGTAACTTATGCTTTGTTGGATTTTGCGCATTTTCTGCCAACCGAAATGCCGGAATTAAGTATTATAGAAACTGGCGGCATGAAAGGCACCCGCAGCGAATTGACGAAAATGGAAGTACACCAAGCGTTAAAATCAGGTCTTGGCGTTAAGGAAATCATATCTGAATATGGTATGGGCGAATTGCTTAGCCAAGCTTATGCCCTGCATGATGGGGAATTTGTAACCCCGTGGTGGATGAAAGTAATGACCAGAAGTGTTAACGATCCCTTCGAAACTTCTCAAGCGGTTAGCAGGGGTGCCATCAACATTATTGATTTAGCCAACATAGATAGCTGTTCTTTTGTAGAAACTGAAGATATAGGCGAGCTTATACCTGATCAAAAATTTAAGATTTATGGCAGAATGGAACATACAGAAATCCGTGGCTGTAATTTGATGTGGATTTAGTATTTGTCTGAAAATCAGCTAAATAGTATATTTTTTGACAATAATTTTAATGGCAAAACATTGTCAACTGCTTCAGTTATTACTTCACTTTAGAGGTACAAACTTCATTTTTATACGGTTTCATCACACACAATAGATTAGCTGCATTTGAGCTAATAGGTTCAACTGACACTAGCCTACATTTGTATCATCAACAAGGAGAACTATGAAAGCTAAAATAATACTAGTGGTTGTCAGTCTTTCAGCTTTGATTTTTCAATCATGCGCTACTAACCATACTTGCTCGACTTATGCCAGGCAAGATGTGAGGCCAACGCATAAAAATCCGGCTTAAAGATTATTAAATCCTGGGGTTGAAATACGGTTCATTGTTTAAACTTCTGTTTGCACATCGACTGTTTCAACTCATTGTTTGTCGACAGTATGTCTTCCTCGGGATTTTTTTTGATAGCTCGACCATAGGTCGGCTGTCAAGATCGTACCACGAATACCCTGGTAGTATCGGGCACAATCCTGATGCTGACCTTTAACAAGTCAGCCTTTATCTAAGTACTTTGTCTAATTTCGCCGCTTCAACCCGTTGGCGAATGAAATTTAGCTTTTGGAAGTACTGGCACTCAGACGAGAAACTTCCCCTTTTTTCAGGTATTTTCTTAACAGTTATTGCTGCTTTATTCTGCGGCTATTATTGGTATTCAGGTTCAAATGAATTTTATCCTGTTTCCACCACCCTGCAAGCAGAAACGGTGCAAGTGGTTCCTGCCGAAGTCGAACGCATGTTTTACAGGCTTCCAGTTGAAGTACCCGCTTTCGTAGCATTCGAAAAATATGTGGCAAGCGAGCCTCAGGTTAACGCTTGGCCTGCATATTCACTTTTAATCGTACTGGTTTTCTTTTTGAGTCTGGCGTTTGCTGTTTCTACCTTTCTCAGCTTCAACTGGTTTTGTGTAGTTTCCGGCTCCTTGTCCATGTGGTGGGTGGCTGCTCAGCCTGAATGGCCATTTTTAGCAGAAAATCAACAATCATGGGCAGCTATGGGCTTGTCCTTCATTACATTTTTACTGGCTTGGTTAGTAAGGCAAAAAGCGGAATATTGGTTGTTCAGGTATAAATGGATCCTTTTCCTTGGCTATTTTTTGGCATTGATGGGCATCATTCAAGGAGCCGGAACTTCCTTGCACCCCTTGGTTACCTTGATTCAAACCGGGGTTGTTTTTCCCTTGATCATGTCGTTTGTGTTTATTGTTTGGGTAGCTATCGATGTGCTTTGCTGGGTGTTTTTTCAGCTTTCGAAAAGCCAGCCTTCCAGACAAGCCTTTGGCCAGTTTGCATTATTCTCGCTGATCTACGTGGGCAATTTGGCTTTGTATTATTTGAAAGGCACAGGCGATATTCAATGGGATGGCGTAGTGGTTGGCCCCTTGCCTGTTCTCTTCATTTCCGTTTTCGCAGGCTTTTTTTTCCTCGAAGAAAAATCATCCATTTTTAAGGATTTTTTGCCTTTTCGCCCCCTTGCACCGGTGTTGTTTTTAGCTTTCGCTGCTATCACATTTTCTACCATAGGCTCGCAGGCAGCTCAAGCAAACGATGCCATGCTCGAAGTTTTTGAAGATGCCATTGTCATGGTGCACGGTTGTATAGGCCTACTGTTGGTTATCTATTTCCTCATCAACTACTTCGATTTATTGACCAAAAATCTGGCTGTTCATCGGGTTATGTTTCAACCCAGATACATGCCTGTTTCAGGCATTTTTGTGGCTGGGCTTGTTGGTGTATTTTTTTTAGTGAGTGGTGCATCCAGGTTTCAGTTGTTTCAGGCTTATGCAGGATATTACAACGGATTGGCTGATGCCAGTTTGATCAATGGCGACACGTTGTTGGGTAGAGAAATGTATGAAGCTGGCAAGTTTCAGGCTGATCAAAACCATAAATCGAATTTTGCTTTGGGTATGCTCGATTTGCGAAAAGGAGATATCGAAGCTGCAAGAAATCGCTTTCAGGATGCTACGCTCAAAAATCCAACACCACAAGCTAGCCTGGCTTTGGTGCAAACTTATGAAGTGACTGACAAGTATTTCGACCAGCTGTTTTCGCTGCAACAAGGACTGAAGCAATTTCCAAACGAACCTGCTCTAATGAACAACCTGGCTTTGATGTTTGCAAAAACCAAGCTTTCAGATTCTGCCAGATATTATTTTGAGCAATTGGCATACCAACAAAAAGATGCCGTTGGCACCGGAAATTTTGCTTTTTGGCTGATTAAAAAACAAGCTCATCAAGAAGCATTTGATTTGATGGCAGGCCAAACGGATAAAAAGGCAGATGCATGGGTAGCAAACCGGTACTTGTTGGAATTGCTTTTAAATGCGAAAGAGAAATCGAAGGTAGAGATAACTTCAAATGCTTCATTTCCAGCCTTATATAATGGTGTTTTGCTGCAAGCCAAAGCAGGCGACACCACTAATTTGAAGCGCTTGCGAGCTATTTTGGTCGATTCTATAGATGCTGGTTTCAATGAAGAAGCTCGATTGGCTCTCGCTTACGGTTTGTATTTCGGAGGCAACAAGGCCGAAGCATTTGACCAACTGAATTGGTTGGCTCAGCAGGGGTACAAAATGCCAGCTTACTATCATGGGTTGGCAGGCAAGTTGGCCATGATTGAAAATGATGCAGAAACCGCTTCCTGGTATTTTTCCAGAGCTGTTCAAGCCGGAGATGTGCGTGCTTTGATCTATGAAATTCTAGCTCAGACTGAAGCAGGTGGAGAGGAAGTAAATGTGGCCTTGTTGCAAACCATAAATGCTTTAGAACCTTCTCCTGCCGAAAAAGACCTGATGGCCATGTTGATTGATGTGAATAGCAATTCCTTTGAGGCTTTAAGTTCTGATGATGCCAGAGAATTGTGGCTTTTGAAGCATCTAAAGCAACTTCCATTTTCAACGTTACAAGCGAATCTGGAGCAAATATCAAATCCGGATGTGCAAAAAGAAACCCTGGTGTATATGCTTCGGCAAATGACAAACAGGGGAGATGTGGCTCAGGCAAACAACCTGATTTCGGCGGCAAAAAAGTCTTTTGGTGAACTTGAAATATTTCAATTGGCCTCTTTTCGAAACAAAGCCTCCGTGTTGACCATGATGAATGAAAACGAAAAATTGGACTACGATCTTAATATCCAAGGGTTTTCAGCATGGAGTAAAGGCTTGAAACTTTGGGCAAAGCCCGAAAACAGAAAAGAAGCAATTTCGGTTTTGAAATCTGCAAATGTACAGTTGCCTTTGGAATGGCCTTTGGTCAATAATATTGTTGATGGACTGCATGCTATGGATGAATCGGAGCAGGCACTAGAATATGTTGCAGCCCGGGTACGGGAATTTCCAGAGCAGGTTCATTTTCTAAAAAAGTATATTTTGCAGTGCGCCAGAACTGGTTTGCCCGAACTTTCGACCAAATATTTAGTAAAGCTTTCTTTAAAACTAAGTGCAGAAGAATTTGCCGCTTTCGAGCAGGAATACCAAGAAATTTTGAGATCTAAGTTTAGCTCATTCTAACAAAAAAACCGCACCAAAAGATACGGTTCGATTTTCAGAGTTTTCTAAATCAATACAGCGGAAATTCCTTCATCCACTCATTCACTTCGGCTTTCACGCCTGTAAGCACTGCTTCGTTGTCATGGTTCATCAGCACTTTGTCTATCAGATCCACAATGTGAATAAAATCTGCTTCGTTCATACCTCTGCTGGTCATGGCTGCTGTGCCCACCCGCATGCCGCTGGTCACAAAAGGTGATTTGTCGTCGAAAGGCACCATGTTTTTGTTGATGGTGATGTCGGCTTTGATCAATGTGTTTTCTGCCAGTTTTCCTGTTAAATTCTTCGAGCGAAGATCAATGAGCATCAAGTGATTGTCTGTGCCACCAGAAATAATTTTGTATCCTTTGGTTACAAATGCTTTCGCCATAGCTTGGGCATTTACTTGCACCTGTTTCACATATTCTCCAAATTCAGGCGTGAGTGCTTCATAAAATGCTACTGCCTTGGCTGCAATCACGTGTTCGAGCGGCCCGCCTTGTGTTCCTGGAAACACGCCCATGTCAATCAGGTTGCTCATCGGCTTCAATTCGCCTTTTGGAGTAGTTTGTCCAAAAGGGTTGTCAAAATCTTTGCCCATCAAAATTAGACCTCCTCTTGGACCCCGAAGTGTTTTGTGGGTAGTGGTTGTTACAAAATGACAATGAGGAATTGGGTCGTTGAGCAAGCCTTTGGCAATAAATGCAGACGGGTGAGAAATGTCGGCCAGCAAGAAAGCGCCAACTTCATCTGCAATTTTACGCAAACGCACATAATCCCAGTCTCGGCTGTAGGCCGAGGCACCACAAATGAGCAGTTTTGGCTTCACTTCTTTGGCTTTTGCTTCCACTTTGTCCCAATCGATGAGTCCTGTGTCAGGCTCTACGCCATAAAAATTTGCCTTATAGTATTTACCTGAAAAGTTTACAGGAGAACCATGCGTAAGGTGACCACCATGCGAAAGATCAAAACCTAAAATGCTGTCTCCCGGCTGCAAAATGGCCAACATCACTGCTGCGTTTGCCTGTGCCCCTGAGTGTGGCTGCACATTGGCCCATACTGCGCCAAAAAGTTCTTTGGCCCGGTCAATGGCCAGTTGTTCTACCTGGTCCACTACTTCGCAACCGCCATAATATCGTTTTCCGGGCAGGCCTTCTGCATATTTGTTCGTAAGCACACTGCCCGTAGCATCCATCACTTGTTGAGATGTAAAGTTCTCAGAAGCTATGAGTTCTATACCAAATTGTTGGCGGTGGTGTTCTTGCTTGATGAGATCAAAAATGCGGGTATCCCGTGCTATAGCGTTGAGAGTGTCGGTTTGCATGATTTTAAGTCTATGGTGCAAATTTAGTTGAAATGTTGCCTTGTGGTTTTCAAATCCTGAAGAAGTTGAGATTTCAATTCATCAAGCGATCCAAATGCTTTTTCTTGTCTTATATGATGCTCAAACTCCACCGTGATGATTTCGTTATAAATTTCTCCGTGATAATCGAGAATGTGTACTTCTATAGTGCGGGTTTTTCCTTGAACAGTAGGCCTGAAACCTATGTTCATCATCCCGTAAAGTGTCTGGTTTTTTACTTGTACTTTCACTGCATACACACCGTCGGCAGGTATCAGTTTTTCGGTATCATTTATCTCAATGTTGGCTGTTGGAAATCCAATGGTTCGCCCTTTTTGGTTACCTAACACCACTTTGCCAGTCAGACTGTAGCTTCTACCCAAAAAGTGTTTTACTGCTTCAATGTTTGCAGCTTGCAGCGCATAACGAATTTTGGTAGAACTCACTGCCATTTCGTCGATGAAGGTGGCAGGTATTTCAATCAAGTTGAACCCAAACCGATCTTTATTTTGCAACAGATATTCGAAATTGCCATCCCTGTTGTTCCCAAAATGATGGTCATAGCCTACCACAAGAATTTTTGTTTGTAGGTTTCTGATGAGAATATTTTCCACAAACTCATCGGCGTGAAGTTCTGAAAATGCCTTGGTGAAGGGAAGAATTACTACGTGATCGATGCCTGCCTGCTCAAATAGCATCAATTTTTCGTTTAAGGTGGTGAGCAGTGACAAGGCAGGTTTTTCAGGCTGCAACACCATGCGTGGGTGAGGCCAATAGGTGAGTATTACTGTTTCCCCTCCTTTTTCTATGGCCAATTCTTTCAGTTTTTGCAACAAACTTAAATGGCCCAAATGAACGCCATCGAAAATGCCAGGCGTAACAATGGAAAAAGGAATTTCGGGAAGTCTGTCTTCGTTTTGGTGGATTTGCATGGAATTGTAGCGCAAACATACGCAATGGCGGATTGTTTGCCCACATGCAGTTTATGTGCTTTTGAAATTGCGTTGTGCCCGGGCCTCAAGTGGTGGCGTTTAAAACTTCAGAGAAATTCCCTCACAACCGGGAAAGGGTTTTATAGAGACAAATAAGCTGATCGGGTTTTAATTCAACTTGTAGCCCTTCACAGTTTCCACAAACAGTTTTACTTTTCGAAAATCTGTTTCTGGATAAACGCCGTGCCCCAAGTTGGCTATATAGCTTCCGCCTGCCGCACCTTTGGCCACCATTTTCAATGTTTCGGCCACGATGGTAGCTTCATCGGCAAACAAAACACAGGGGTCTAAATTACCTTGAAGTGTTTTGTTTGCGCCAATCAATTGCCTTGATTCTATGAGGTCTTCGGTCCAGTCAAGGCCTATGGTGCGGCAAGGAAGTTGGCCTAACCAGGAACGAGCAAAAAATGCACCTTTCGCAAAAATAGTGAGTGGCACTTCTTGCACCGCTTCGGTGATTTGTTGCCAATAAGGCATGGCAAACTCCTGATAACTGTCGGGCGAAAGAATAGAGGCCCAGGAATCGAACACCTGGAGCAAATCAGCACCAGCATTTGCCTGATTTTTGAGGTAGACAATTACTGCGTCCGTAATTTTTTGCAGCAGTTTGTGGGCCAATTTTGGATCTTGATATAGCAGGGCTTTTGACTTGTAGAAGGTTTTTGAACCACCACCTTCCACCATGTAGGCGAGCAAAGTCCAGGGAGCACCGCTAAAACCAATCAAAGGCACACGGCCGTTTAAGTTTTTTTTGGTCAAACTCAAGGCATCATAAACATAGCCCAAATTGTTGGCCGCATCTGCCCCCAACATGCGGTCTACATCGGCTGCTGTTTTTATGGTTTCCGGGAAAAAGGGCCCTTTTTTTTCTTCCATTTGGTAGGGAAGTCCCATCGCTTCAGGAATTACCAGGATGTCGGAAAAAATAATAGCTGCATCTACCCCTAAAATATCGACAGGTTGAATGGTAACTTCGGCGGCACGTTCCGGCGTTTTTACCAATTCCACAAACCCGCTTAAGCTGGCTCTTACTGCTTTGTATTCTGGCAAAATTCTGCCTGCCTGCCGCATGAGCCAAACAGGTATTCGTTCTGTTTTTTCTCCTCTGGCGGCTCTTAGTATAAGATCGTTGTTAAATAACATGGTGCAAAAGTAGAAAGGAAATATTTATAACAAGGTTTGGTGTTTGGCAAACTGAACACTACATTCGACGCCCTTTTTTAATACACCTATGCCGACAACTAACGAAATCAAGCTTACGCTGGATGTTTATGCAAATAAATTGGAGCTTTCGGCTGAGGAACAGCTATGCCTTATAGAAGCACTTGCCATAGCCAGAAAAGCGTATGCCCCTTATTCAAATTTTCAGGTCGGGGCTGTTTTGCTGCTTGAGAATGGACAAATGATTTTGGGCAACAACCAAGAAAATGCAGCCTATCCTTCAGGACTTTGCGCCGAACGCACGGCGCTTTTCTATTATGGTGCCAACCATTCAGAATCAAAAATTAAACTCATATTTATAATAGCTCACAAGGCAGAAAGCAATGACCTGGTTGTGGCTGCACCCTGTGGTGGCTGCCGACAGGTGATGTTGGAATATGAGGAAAAGCAAGACCAGCCCATTCAGGTGATTGTGAAAGGCGATGGCGAAACATGGGTAAAATTGCGCTCTGTAGCCGATTTGCTGCCTTTGAAGTTTTCTAAGAAACAGTTGTAGTGCGAGTTATGGAAACTTTTGGAGGCATTCTGTTGTTGGTTCTGCACAGGATTTGATGAAAAGCAGGTTTTCGTTAAAATAAAAACCGGAATCTAAAACTTTTTAAACAGGTTCAATTTCAGTTCGGTGAGTTTCCGTTTGGTATCCATCGGAAATTCGCTTTTCATCATCCAGTCGTAGTACTGTGGTTCTTTTTCGAGCACATCGGCCACGGTGCGGTCTTTGTGTTTGCCAAAGGTGAAAATTGCTTCGTTCTTTTGGTTCAAAGCAAGCCTTCCGGCAAAGTCGATGGTGCTGCCTGCTGAAAGCTGATGTAGCTTTTCTACATTGTTTTCTATCGGCACATATTCTTTGCCTTTTGAATCTTTAACTTTTAAGTTTTCATAGCGTTTCACCTGCTCGTTCAGCACATGGTAGGTGGCCAGCACATCGGTCTCAGCACTGTGGGCTTTTCCGCCCAGTTCTTCCATCTCTTTGCCACAATAAAACTTGAAAGCCGCTGAAAGTGTGCGTGGCTCCATCAGGTGAAAAATGCGTTGGGCATCAACGATTTGCCTGTGAGAGGTATCGAAATTAATGTCGACCCGAAGAAACTCCTCTACCAACATGGGCACATCAAATTTCAATAAATTGTAGCCTGCCAAGTCGCAACCTTCCAGTATTTGCTCCAGATTTCTTGCTTCTTGTTTGAAGGTAGGGCACTTTTTAATGTCTTCGTCCGTGATGCCATGAATCATGGTGGCCTCGGCAGGAATTGGTCTTTCCGGATTCAGACGCATGGTTTTCGTGATCAATTTGCCGTCGGGCATAGCCTTTGAAATGCAAATTTCTACTATCCGGTCTGTTACAACATTTACTCCGGTAGATTCAAGATCGAAAAATGCCAGAGGTTTTTTGAGTTTCAGGTAATGCATGAAAGCTGATTTTCTGTAGTTGGTGTGGTAGTCTGTTAACTCAAAACAGATTGAGTAAGAGCTGTTAAATTTAGTTGGTGAAAATTGCCGGAGCTCATTAGAAGTAAGTTGGCATTTTCCCAGTTTTGCTGTTCTAGCAGGCTTATTAATTGTTCAGGAGTTTCTACAATGAGTAAATCCTGACGATTAAAGGCATTTTTTAATTCTGCTTCCTGCAAGGGAGCTATATTTTTCTTTGCCGAAACAGTTGGATCGTAGAAAATAATAGCTTTGTCCGGCTTGTTGAAGGTGTTGCTGTAGTTAGGTATAAAGTCTCTGTTGATACTGCTAAAAGTGTGAAGCTCCATGCAGGCTACCAGTTTTCGGTTGGGGTATTGACTTTTCACAGCTTCTGTTGTTGCTTCCAATTTGCTAGGAGCATGGGCGAAATCTCTGAAAATGTCAGTTTTTCCATTCGATCCCAGTCTTTCCAGTCTCAAAGAAGCACCGGCAAAACTTCCTATGGCTTCATAAAACATTTCCTCAGAGATGCCTATTCGTGTCAATATGGCTTTGGCACCATTTACATTCAGCAAGTTGTGCTTTCCGAAAAACTGTACCTGATGTTTGGTTCCACCCGGAGAAATCAGATAAGTGATTCCATCTTTTACTTCAGCTTTGTGTGCCACATATTCCACATCCGTTACGTCAGCACGCTCTTTTTTGCAAATTACAGAAGCTACAGCATCTTCATCGTTGAAAATAAGAATGCCTGCTTTGGGTGTGGCGTCGGCAAAATGATCGAACTGTCGAACATAGACATCTTCGGTAGGAAATACATTCATGTGGTCCCATGCAATGCCACTCACCAGACCAATATGATGCTGGTATATCAAAAATTTAGGTTGCCTATGGATGGGCGAAGCCAGGTATTCGTCGCCTTCGATTATAATAACCGGAGCTTCGTCGGTGAGCTTCACATTGAGCTCAAATCCTTCTACGGCTGCGCCAACCAGGTAATCGAAAACACGGTTGTGGTGTTTCAAAACATGCATAATCATGGCTGTGATGGTGGTTTTGCCATGACTGCCTGCCACAACGATTCGCTGCTTGTCTACCGATTCTTTGAAAACAAATTCTGGATATGAGTAAATTTTTATCCCTAATTCCTGGGCAGCATTTAGTTCAGGATTGTCGGGTCTGGCATGCATGCCCAGAATAACCGCATCAAGGTTTTTGGTGATTTTTTCAGGAAACCATCCTGTGGTTTCTGGGAGCAAAGCATGCTTTTTTAAATTTCCATGAGCAGGTTCATATATTTCATCGTCGGAACCGGTAATTTGATATCCTTTGTTGTGTAGTGCAATGGCCAGATTGTGCATGGCGCTACCGCCAATGGCAATGAAATGAATTCGCTTTGGTGTGTTTTCCATTCAAAAACGCAAACTGTGTTTAGAAACTCTGGTATTTAATTTTCGGGTCGGGCTCAAAAATAGTTCTTTTGGTCAATTGCATACGGGAAATTGAAATTTTTGCTTCCTGATTCTATGATCGAAATGATTTTGACAGAGAAACTGAATCCTGACTTAATTCATAAATACAATTGAATGAATCCGTTCTTGCTATTAATTTTGCGGTTCTATGCCCGCTACTAGGTTTCTCCTTTTGCTTCTCCTGTTTGCCGGGCTCTTGTCCATTGCGAATGCTCAGACAGCTTGCAATTTGGTGCTCAGCGGAAATATTTCTGATTCCGATACCAAGGAACCACTTTCGCTTGCTGTCATTGAATTTGTCGGAAAAAAGCTGGTAATTTCTGCGGATGAACAGGGTAATTTCAAAGCTGAAAATCTTTGTCCAGGAGACTATACATTGAGCATCAACCACCTCAATTGTGAGTCGATGATGGTAAACGTGAGGCTGAACAAAAACACGGTCAGAAATTTTGTTCTGCCCCACAGAACCAATGAATTGCGGGAAATAGTGGTATTGGAAAAGTTCAAAGCCAACCAAACTTCGGCCAGAGAAACGGTTACTTTAGAACAATTGCAAGAGCGTCGGGGACTCAGCCTCGCTGAAAATCTGCAAGGTGTTGGCGGTGTAAGTTTGTTGCAGACCGGCCCTAATATTTTTAAACCTATTGTCAATGGATTGCATGGTAATCGACTTCAAATTGTAAGCAATGGCATCAGGCTTGAATCTCAACAATGGGGAAGTGAGCATGCGCCAGAAATAGATCCATTTTCGGCAGGTAAAATCACCGTTTTAAAAGGTGCAGGCGCTTTGATGTATGGCAGCGATGCCTTGGCCGGAACCATATTAGTAGAACCTGGTCCTTTGCCAAGTCAGGGCGAATTCAAAGGCGAAGTTTTCACTTCTTTTTTTAGCAACAACAGGGCGTCTGCTACCAACCTGGTGCTAGAAGGCAATAGTAAAAAAGTTCCTGCTGTAAGTTGGAGGGCTCAAGGCAACTTCAAAAAGAGCGGAAACAGCCGAACTCCTGATTATTATTTATGGAACACTGGCGCCGAAGAATGGAACGGAAGCTTTACTTTGGGTTATAGAAAACCCTATCATTCATCTGAATTGTATGCCAGCGTTTTCAATGCCAAACTGGGAATTTTTCTGGGGAGCCAAATTGGCAACCTTACCGATTTGCTCGAAGCCATCCGGCAACCGGAGCCATTGTTCAACAAAAACAGTTTTAGCTACGAACTTGACCGTCCACGCCAAGAAGTTAACCATTTGACAGCCAGGTATAAATTTGTGTATTACAAAGACCCTGCTCATCTTTTTCATATTTCGGCCAACGTGCAGCAAAACAGAAGAAAAGAGTTTGATCTGGCTAGAATTACAGATACGCCTGAGCTGGATTTGCGGCTCACCACAGCCCAGCTAGATGCCCGCTACGAACATAGCCACGACAATTGGATGCATACTTATGGCGTGGTGGGCATGCTACAGGAAAATGTGTGGGATGGAAGCAGGTATTTTATTCCAAATTTCAGAATGCTAAATGGTGCGGCCTACCACTTGGGGCACTACCAAAAGGAGAAATTGGAATTTGAAATGGGCTTGCGCTACGATTACAGGCATTTGCAGACTTTTAGAAATGAATCAGGAAACATATTTTCTGATTTTAGAAACTGGCATAATGCAAGTGCTTCTGCAAATCTTTTCAATCGGGTTTCTGATCGGTTCAACTACAGTTTAAATACTGCTTTGTCGTGGAGGCCGCCTTCTATCAACGAACTGTATGTGAATGGCTTGCACCATGGAACCAGTAGTTTTGAAATTGGCGACCCAAGTATGAAAAACGAAGCTGGAATTAAAGTTGGATTGCAACTTCAAGGCTGGTTGGCCGATAGCTTGGTGCTGCTTGAAGGCTATGTGTACAACAATTTTATAAGCAACTTTATATATCTCACACCAGACACACCTGCCACTTTAACCATTAGAGGTGCTTTTCCAACTTTCAGCTACAAGCAAACCCGTGCCAATCTCAATGGCTTTGATTTAAAAGCAACGCTTTGGCCTGACGGTAAACTTCGTTTTGCAAGTATGCTTTCCATATTGTATGCTTTCGACCTTAGGGAGGCGACCTGGATTCAGCAAATGCCGGGAAATCGGGCTACGCAAGAGCTTAGTTATCACCTAAAATCAATAGGAAAATTTTCAAAATTGAAAGCCAACCTGCAATGGGTATCTGTTTTTGAGCAAACCAGAACAGGCAATAAATTTATTGACTATGCAGCACCTCCTTCTACTTATCACTTGTTTCACGGTTCATTTTCAGGGAGATATGGTAAATGGTATGGGCAAATCGGTGTGAATAATTTATTCAACATCAGGTATAGAGAATACCTGAACCGATTTAGGTATTTCAACCAAGAAATTGGAAGAAATATTTTTATTCGATTGGCTTATTCTATTTAGTTTTATATTTGCAACTATGTTGCATAATAAGCCCGGTACTTTCATTTTTCTGCTGCAAGGCCTTTTTGTATGGTCTTTTTTTTGCAGCTGTGATAAAACTAAAAATCCAAAAGCGGAGAGTGAGCATGATGCGATCACAACTGTTTCGCTTATTTTTAGTCAAAACAACGTGGTTTTAGATACATTTCAGTTCGATGATCCGGATGGTGTGGGAGGGCTTCCTCCACGACAGTTGGATACTTTGTTTTTAGAAAGAAACCAGAGCTATCAGGTTCGGGTACTTTTTGCAAACAAAACAAAAACACCAGCAGTTGACGTAACGCCAACGATTGTGCAACAAGGATTTGCGCATGAGGTGTATTATTTGCCAAACAATCTGGCAATTGACATAGAGAAAACAGATCGGGATGGTTTAGGCTTTCCCTTGGGGCTTAGTAGTATTTGGCGCACAGGAACCAACACAGCTTCAGGCGCTGTAAGGGTAAAACTTATGCACAAGCCATCTGTGAAAGGGTCGAATGATAGCCCCAACCTAGGTCATAGTGACGTGGACGTAGATTTTCAAACTATTTTACAATAATTTTTATAATTTGCAACATTGTTGCAAATTTGCAGCTCAAATCTTTTGCTATGAAAAAATTAATCTTGTTGATTTCGCTTGTTGGTGTTGGTTTAGCAACACAGGCTCAAATTACTTTTGGACTCAAAGCTGGCCTGAATGCAGGACTAGCCACACAAAAAGTGGATCTACCTGGCGTTGAAAATGAGAGTCCTAAATTATTGCCATCATTTCATGTAGGTGGATTTTTAGATATAGGGTTGAGTGAGTCTTTTTCCATTCAGCCGGGCATTCAGTTGAACGGAAGAGGATCCCGGGTTGAACACGAAGGTCATCATGACGACTTGCGGATTTACAGTTTGGATGTCCCCGTGAATTTTCTGTATAGAAGCGGCGGGTTTTTCATCGGTGCAGGTCCAAGTGTCGGGTATGGTTTGTCGGCGAAAACTCATGCAGATGAAGAAGAGGAAGAAGGCCATAATCATGATGATGATAAGGTGAAATTTGGCAGTGAACCTGGCCAACTGAAGCCCATCAATTTTGGTATTAACGCAACAACTGGATATGAGCTAAAAAACGGTTTGTTTGTTTCAGCAAGTTATTTGGCCGATTTGTCTAACTGGTCTAATATAGACAAAGTGACTCAGCGCTATTCGTTTTTCAGCGTAAGCCTTGGCTTTCGTTTTGGAAAAAAGAACTGATAGTTTGTTTGTAAAGTCAAAAAGACTGTCTGATTTCGGGCAGTCTTTTTTTATTCAGGCAATTTGGCTGTTACCCAAAAATTGTTGAAACCTTCGCCAATCACAATGCCAATTTCTTGCATTTGAATGAGTTCTAAAATGGCCAGAAAATTGAAAACCACGCCTATTTTATTGGGGAGCGAAAAAATGATTTCTGTGAATGCCACCTTACTTTTGATGTGGACTAAGCTCAAAATATAGGTTCGCTGTTCTTCAATGGTGTATGGATATTGATAAACAGTGTGAACAGGTTTGATTTGTTCTGTTTCGAACCGTTTCATCACTTTTTCAAATACTTTCAGCAGTTTAAACATGTCTACAGATTGCATTTCAAAATCTGTTTCCCGGGCAGAAGCAAGTTCAATCAGTTCTTTTTCGGCGCCTCCTCGTTCGAACATGGCAAGCCTTTGCTCTTCAAGTCGGGAAAGTTCGCCCAAAATACTTTTGTATTTTTTGTATTCGAGCAGGTGCTTCACCAAATCTGCCCTGGGGTCTATTTCGTTGCCTTTGTCATCTAGTTCAATCCTGGGCAACAGCATTTTAGCTTTGATGCGAATGAGTGTGGCAGCCACCAGAATAAACTCGCTGGCTACTTCCACATTCATGGCTTCCAAGTGCTTGAGATAGGTGTTGAATTCGCTCGTGATCTTTGCAATTGGAATATCGTAAATGTCGAGCTCATCTCTTTCTATGAAAAACAAAAGCAAGTCGAAAGGTCCTTCAAAAAGGGGCAGGTGAATTTCAAATCCTTGCTGAGCCTGAGTCATTTTGGTAATGGTGGAAGTTTACCAGCCTTGTTTTCCTACCAGTGGCACAAAGGCAAAACGCCCATGTTTTTCCTCTTGAATTTCGCCATTTTCCAGCTTGGTGATGCGCATCATTTCCTGGCTATCCTGTCCACCTACCGGAATAACCAAAATGCCTCCAGGACTAAGTTGTTCAATGAGTGCTGCAGGAACAAACGGAGCTCCGGCTGTGGCTAAAATGCGGTCGTATGGCGCAAGTTTTTTCAAGCCTTCAGAGCCGTCTCCAACAAAGAAAAAAGGATTAAAACCGAGTTTATGCAGCAATTCTTTTGCTTTTTTGCTTAAGGCTTCATGAAATTCTATGGTGTAGACCCTGGTGCCAATGGCGCAAAGCACAGAAGCCTGGTAGCCAGAACCAGTGCCAATTTCCAATACTTTCATACCGGGCTTTACGTTGAGGAGTTCTGTTTGTCTGGCAACCGTGTAAGGCTGAGAAATAGTTTGCCCATTGCCGATAGGAAAAGCTTTATCGTCGTAGGCATGGGCATAAAATGTTGGGCTGAAGAATAAATGCCTAGGAATTTCTTCAATGGCTTGCAAGACAGAAGGATTTTGAATATTTTTTTTCTCAAGTTCCTTTCTCAAAGCCTTTCTTTGCCCTTTCTGTTGAAGGGTATCTACGAGGCCCGATTGCCCGATTATAGTTTGAAGTGTGTTATTTCGCATCCAGTGTACAAAAATAGTGTAAAAATGGTAGGCATGCCGCCATGGTCCAAGAATTTACTTCCGTCAATTTGGTTTGCAGTTTCTGCTTTCCTGATTTCAGGATGCGAGTTTTTTAAAAAAAAGGATCAGGCTCCGGCATATATTCAATTGGAGGAGATTACTTTTTCTACTCAAAATACAGGTGGTTCTCCATCCTCAAAAATTACAGATGTTTGGGTTTCGGCAGGTAGTCAAAACATCGGTACATTTGGTTTGCCATCTAAAATCATCCCTATTCTTGCAAATGGCCCTACACGAATTGTGTTGCAACCCGGCGTGATGGCTGATGGAAATCCCCAAGCCAGGGTTACCTATCCATTTTATGCATTGCTTGATACCACTTTGAATCTTGAACCCGGAAAAGTGACCCTGCTAAAATTTACGAGTAAGTACAATTTGGCCTTTGTGAAACAACCCTTTTTGTATTACGATGATTTTGAACAGCCACTTTTGCGAACCGATACCGGAAGAAATAGCATGGCTCCACTGTTGATAAAACCTCACATTGTGCCTGAACCATTTGTTGGTGCAAGCTTCAATTACGCCTCCATGGAACTGGAAGGCGGCAAAAAAGGTATTATGGAAATGGTGAGTAAAGCCAATTTAAGTATCCCACAAAACAGTTCGCCGGTTTACCTGGAATTTGACATCAGAACCACGCTGAATACACGTGTGGGTGTAGTGGCATTTTCAGGTACGCAACAGCTTTATATTACCGATCTTGTTGTTCGCCCGACCGATACCTGGAAAAAGTTCTATTGTTTTTTGAGCGAGGAGGTGAATATTGCAAACGCTAACAGCACATTTAAAGTTGTTTTCAGATCCGACTCCGATGGCAGCAAGAGGCATCAGATGGATTTGGATAACATTCGGTTAGTTACCTATTCAGAATAATGAACAAACAGGCGGCAAGGCTTTATTCCATTGTTTCAGACTGGCTGGCTGCGCTCATTGCCTGGTTTTTATTTTATTTAGTGCGGGTACAAATTGAAGGATTTCACCCGGATTACAATTTTTTCTCCTTGCTATATGGAGGCATTCCTTTAGCCACTTTTTGGTTACTCGTCTATACCTTTTGGGGTTTTTACTACGACATTTTCAGAAAGTCCAGAATTCGTGAACTCTTTAGCATTTTCAATGCTTGTCTCATCGGTATTGCCTTTATATACCTGCTGCTTATTCTCGATGTAGATGGCACCCAAAACTACAAACGCTATTACCGAACTGTTGCTATTTACTTTGGTATTCACGCAGTTGTGACCGGTTTAGCCAAAACGATTGTGCTCACCTACATCAAAAAACTGATATTGAAAAAGGTAATTTCTTTCAACACCATCATTGTTGGCTCGAGCCACAACGCAAAAGAAATTTATCATGAAATTGACCAAAACAACCCGCATTTGGGCCTCAATTTTTTAGGCTATGTGTATGTAACAGATGAACATCACGACGAAGAGGGAATGGGGCAGCAAGGGTTGCCCAATCTTGGCGATTATCACAACCTCGAACAAACGATTGAGAACAACAGGGTAGAGCAAGTGATCATTGCCATTGAGTCTTCTGAGCATAAAACAATTGAAGATCTGCTCAACACTGTAGAGGGCACAAAAGCTAAAGTAGCCATTATTCCTGATATTTATCAAATTTTGCTCGGTGCTGTTCGGGTAAATCACCTGTATGGTATTCCGTTGATTGAGGTGAAGCAAAACTTGATGCCTTACTGGCAAATGGTGACCAAGCGAACCATGGATATCGTGGTGAGCTTGTTGGTGCTCACACTTGGGTTTCCCTTTCTTTTTGCAGTTGGGCTTATTACATGGCTCACTTCAAAAGGCCCTGTTTTGTATCGGCAAGAAAGAATCGGGCAGTTTGGGGTGCCTTTCAATATTTTGAAATTTAGAAGTATGCGGATCGATGCTGAGCAAATGGGGCCGCAATTGTCTTCTTCTCACGATCCCAGAATTACAAATTGGGGTAGGTTTATGCGCAAAACCAGGTTGGATGAATTTCCTCAGTTTTACAATGTTCTTGTAGGCGATATGTCGCTTGTTGGGCCACGGCCAGAACGGCAATATTTTATAGATAAAATTGTAGCTGCGGCGCCTCATTACAAACATTTGAACCGTGTGCGACCTGGCATCACATCGCTGGGTCAGGTAAAATACGGATATGCAGAAAACGTAGACCAAATGGTTCGCAGGCTGAAATACGACATCCTTTACATCGAAAATATGTCGCTGGCCATGGATTTCAGAATTTTGCTCTACACCGTAATCACTATGCTGGGAGGCAAAGGCAAATAATCCCTATTTTACTTTTTGCAGTTGAGCTGCTGCCTGGTTCCATGCCTCAGTTTCCTGAGTTTTGCCATACCCTTGTTCGTATCTGGATCGTAAACTGCAAGCCTGATACCAATTAGAAACCATGAAGTCGGAATAGTAGCCTTTCCAGTTTTTGGGGAATTTGATGTTGAGCTTCGGCACCTGATTTGGCAAATAACCTGCAGATTTTGGAACAATTTTCAACATCCAACCCAATGGGGCAATGGTGTATCCTTTGGGCAATTGCACATCGCCACGGTCTATTTCGCCGGCAAGTTCCTGGGTAATAAAAACTGAACGTTTGTTTACATTGTTGGCAATGATAGACGTGATAATTGAGATATAAGTAGCCTGAAGTCCGTTTGCATCGAAGGCTTCTTTGTTTTCAAATGGCTTTACCAATTCAAGAAACTTATCTACTTTTTCTTCTGAGCCTTTGAGCAAAGTGCTGTCAAAAATGTTTACCTGACGGTAATACCACGATCGGCGAAGAAGCTCCTTATCTATTAAAACAGTGCCCGTAAACTGGTTTTCTACATAACGAAGGTAATAGAAAGGTGTAATAAAAAAATCCCATTGTTGGCTTATAATCAAGCTGTTATTCGGGATGTTTTCCATCATTGAACGGGTATAGTCTTCAAAAAATTTGGTTTTGCTTTGGTTGGAAAAACTGAAATTATAAGCCAGCGCCACAAGAGGAACAACCAAAGCAACCAGACTTTTTAGCGCTGTGTTGAATTGAAAAAAGCGGAGCATCTCAAGCAAACCAAATGCTAGTAAAACACTGAGACACAGAATTGCCAGGAGGTAATAAGGTTCTAAATCTTTGATGTCGTAGTTGATGGCATAGAAAATATTGACAAGGGCGCCAATGCCAATTCCCGCTAACAAAACAGGCGCATGTTGTCTGGTAAATCTAATTCCAAAAAACATAATGGGAATGGCAACAAGACCCCAATCCGCAGCCAGATTTTTGAAAAAATGACCCAGATTTTTGCCAGCTACTTTAGCCGATGAAAACATCCAAACCTGAAACTGTCCACCGGTAATGTGCCACTTGAAAGTTTGCCAATCATGGATGTTTCCCCAGTTGAGAATAGGATTTTGAGCAGCCCGCAATGGAAGGAAGCTATAAAACCCAGTCACCACAATTGTGGTAATGCCTACAAGTGCTGCCAGTTTTAAAAGCGAATTTTTAGAAAATCCTTGTTGAAGAAAGTAAAACCAGCCAAAAAATGGCACCAACAGAATGGTTGTGAGGTGGTTAGAAAAAGAGAGCCCTAAGGCCACAGCCGCAAGCATCCAATACGTATAGCTGTTTTTGGTCCAGGCCAGCGAAATAGTCCATAAGCAAACCGACAACATGAGAATATGGAGGCTGTACACTTCAACCGCTGTAGCCTGGGCCCAAACTGTTCTTTGACATGCAAGCGTAAGACCTGCAGCTACGGCAACAGTAATCTGAGTCCAACCTGATTCGAGATGCTGCTCTTTGGTGGCAGCCTGATTGTTTTTATAACGAAAAAATGGAGCGTGCTGCATCAAATACACCAACCAGGCCGAGGTGAGTCCGACACCAGTTGCAGTCCATAAGGCAGCCAAAAAGTTGAGTTGAACAATAGGTCTTTCGAAAATCGGGATTTGAACAAAAATATGGCCCAGAAGAGTAAAAAGTGGATATCCTGTGGCATGAGCTATGCCCAACAAAACTTGCGTTGCTGCAAGTTCTCCACAGTCGATGTGGAGCATGGTGGGCGCCATGGTAACCCAATACAAAAGGAGGGAAGCGGCGCCGGCAAATATTCCGGCTGCCCAAATCGATGTTCTTTTTTGCATAAGAAATTGGGAAGCGTGCAAATATAGAGAGCTGATTCAGGCGTGGGTAAAAGTTTACCCTGAAAAACAAAAAATCCCGCCTTGGGGCAGGATTCTCGTACCGAAGATGGGACTCGAACCCACACAGGAAAACTCCTACACGCCTCTGAAACGTGCGTGTCTACCAATTCCACCACTTCGGCAGGTTGAATGTAGCAGGTGCTTTGAGGTGTCGAGCGGATTCGAACCGCTGTAGAAGGTTTTGCAGACCTCTGCCTAGCCACTCGGCCACGACACCTTAAAATGGGCTGCAAAAGTAAGTCTTTTCAATTCATTTCAAAAGTTGCTTCAGTTTTTTGATAGATTTCCTTAATCCCGGGCCAGTATTGCCACAAACTCAACAGGAAGTTACGTTAATTATCCCAAATTTGCCACCCGGCTAGGTGTCAGCATCCAGCCATTTTTTTTCAACCTATGAACATTTTCGTAGTTCCGCAACAAGCCAAGTCATGGCTTCCCATGCCTGAGGATACTGATTTTAGCCTGCATAATATTCCGTTTGGGGTAGGTCAAATAGCGCATTCCAATGAGTTTTTTGTGTGTACCCGTCTTGGCGATTCCATCATCAGGATTGATCTTTTGTTTGCTGCCGGCTATTTGCCCACCATTCCTGGATTGCAGGTAGATGTGTTTAAACAAGCCAGCTTGAATCAGTTTTTGGCCAAAGGTCTTGACGTGGTTAGAACAGTTCGGAAAGTGCTATTTGAGCTTTTTGAATCGGGCAACGAATCGTTTGCTTCTCAGCATGTGCTTCACGATCAGGTAATTTATCCATATCAAAAAGTGCAAATGATGTTGCCTGTGAAAGTATGCGACTACACCGATTTTTATTCAAGTCAGGAGCATGCCTACAATGTAGGAGTCATGTTTAGAGGCCCGGAAAATGCGCTTATGCCCAATTGGAAGCACCTGCCAGTCGGCTATCATGGGCGGGCATCGTCCATTGTTGTGTCTGGCATTGACGTGATCAGACCAAAAGGTCAGTTTAAACCTCAGGATGCAGAGCAGCCTTTGTTTGGGCCTACCCGGCAAATGGATTTTGAATTGGAAATGGCTTTTGTGGTGGGCAAGGAGAATGCTTTGGGCCAAGCAGTGCCTTTGGAAGATGCTGAATCGCACATTGCCGGTCTTTGCCTTTTCAACGATTGGAGCTCAAGAGATATTCAAGCTTGGGAGTATCAGCCTTTGGGGCCATTTTTAGGAAAAAACTTTGCTTCGTCTATGTCGCCCTGGTTGGTAACTTTAGATGCTTTGGAGCCTTTTCGAATACCTGCTCCAGAACAAGATCCGGTGCCATTGCCATATTTATCGAGCAAAAAGGGATACAATTTCGACATTCAACTCGAAGTTTGGTTGCAGCCTGAAGGCAAGGAAGCCACCCTTGTTTCGAAAACAAACCATAAATATTTGTATTGGACCATGGCGCAGCAATTGGCGCATCATACGGTGAACGGGTGCAACATGCAAATTGGCGATGTGTGTGCTTCCGGCACCATAAGCGGCCCAACGGAAGATAGTTACGGCTCCATGCTGGAGCTTTCGTGGAGAGGTACCAAGTCGCTCACACTAGATGATGGATCAGTCCGCAATTTTTTGGAAGATGGCGATACGGTAATTATCAAAGGCTTTGCCCAACATGAACATTTTCGGGTTGGGCTGGGAGAGGTGAAAGCTAAGGTGTTGCCGGCGGTTTGATGGTTTGCGTTTTGTAGCCTAGCCTTAACCCAAGTTGCAGCTCGACCCACCAATTGATTGTAATTTTCAAAGAATATTCTTGAATTTTCGAAGAAATACGATGTTTTGGTCGTGGTTCGAAATTACAAATTGCTGATAATGAAGGGTGCATTTTTTTGGACTCGATTTGTAGTGACGCAGCCCGATTTGGTTCAATGGCTTGGATTACAGTCCTTTGCGGGGCATGTATTTTAA
>JBBRCC010000047.1:0-30482 GCA_038205175.1 Cytophagales bacterium
AGGCTACACCTGCAAGGCCTGCAACCGGGTGAGCGGTTCACCTTGCTCAACAACCAAGGGAGGCAAGTGGCGAGCCTAAGCTATCCGGCCAAAGAAATGGCTATTAACCACTTGCCTAGAGGTATGTATGTGGGGGTATGGTATGGTAAATCTGGTGTGAAAACGGAAAAGGTGGTGGTAGAGTAAGAAGTATTTTTCCGGCCTTACGCCGCCTTATTCCCCACTGCCACAGCCCGCTGCACTGTTTGCTTTCCATACCTTTTTTTCAAATAATCCATGGCTTGGTAGAGGGGTTCGAGCTTGGCTGAGTTGTCGAAAAGCATGAGTTGATTGGCGCCGGTTACCAGTTTGCTGAGGCGAACACCAATAAGTCGGATGAGCATGCGGCGACTGTACAGTTTGTCGAATAATTCATGGGCATAGTCAATGAGCAAATGGTCGGCGGCGGTGTAGGGTATCTGCACCTGCCGGGTATGTGTGTCGAAATTGGCGTATCGGATTTTTACATTCATACAACCTGTCATCTGCTTCATGCCCCGCAAGTCGGAGGCAAGGGCCATCACCATCTGGGTGAGTTCGGCTTTCAGAAATTTTGTGTCGGTGGTGTCTTGGTTGTAGGTGCTTTCTTTCGACATAGACTTTTGAGCTGAGTAGGGCACCACGGGGCTGTTGTCCATGCCGTTTGCTTTTTCCCAGATCGAGCGGCCGTTTTGCCCGAAAACACCTTCCAACATGCGCATGGGTAGGGAACCCAAGGTGCCTACTGTATATACGCCCATTGTTTTGAGCAAGTGGCTTGTTTGCTGCCCCACCATGGGCATTTTGTTGATCGGCAAGGGATATAGAAAAGGCTTTTCCTGGCCATAGGGCACATAAATTTGCCCGTTGGGTTTGGCTTCGCCCACGGCCACTTTCGACACCGTTTTGTTGGCCGATAGCCCGAAAGTCACGTTGAGCCCTACCTCTTTCAAGATGCGTTTTTTCACATTGTTGGCCCATTTGTAGCAACCCAGAAAGCGCTCCATGCCTGTCATGTCTACGTAAAATTCATCGATGGAAGCTTTTTCGAGCAGGGGCGACTCAATAATCATGATATCGGTCACCGCTTCGGAATATTGGCTGTAAGAGTCGAAGTCGCCCCGGATAAAGATGGCATCGGGGCAAAGTTGCTTGGCTATTCTTCCGGCCATGGCTGAGTGCACCCCATATTTTCGGGCTTCGTAGCTGCAGGCCGCCACCACACCTCGTTCGTTGCTGCCACCCACTATCACAGGTTTGCCTTTTAAACTGGTATTTTTTAGGCACTCGACCGACACAAAAAACGAGTCGAGGTCTAAGTGAATGATGGAGCGGCTCATACTATTTTTAGAAAACCCAAAAATAACAGAAAAATAAATTCTAATTAAATTAGAAAATTTAATTTTTATACAAAGCTTCACAGGTCATATTTTTAGGGTAGTTTTTTAACCTTGTGAAAAATGTAAATGTCATGTCGAAGGAACAAACAATTAAAGTCTTAGCCGAATTGGCTGAAAGGCTACCGCAAACCAAGCTGAAGGCTTTGGTAAAAGTAGTGGAAGAAAGAAGTGTCCGTGGACAGCGAAAAATGGGAGGCCGCCATTCAAGCTGTTTTCAGTGAGCGGGATGATGTGTTGAGAAAGTTGGCACAATGAAAGTACTTAAACAAGCCCTTAGAACCCACGAACTTTCGCTCGAAAGGTATGGCGGCTTGGCGGGTATAAGAGGTGAAGGTGCTTATTTTAGCTATTAATCATCCTTTCAAGTGCATTGGGGATGAAGATTTCTATCCTGAAGTTTTTGACAAGGCTGCCGTTTTAGTGTATGGAATCATTGCCAATCATCCCTTTTTGGACGGGAATAAAAGAATTGGCCGGGGTTTTGGTCTTGCTTTTTTGAAAGTGTAAGGGTTTGATGTCATTGCGTCTGACAATGAACTTTATGATTTTACAATCGCCATTGCCTCCAGATGGATGTAGGTGGAATAACAAACTGGCTGCAAGCCAATACAAAAAAGGTTTGAAGTGACTGGTTGCCAAATTGGGCGAAACGCTGCCTCGTTCCTGCTTTTTAAATGCCCACAGCTTTTTCCTTGTATTAAGAATCAGCCAGACGACCGAGCATCATTGCAACGAGGCAAAGAACCTCAATCCATGGATTTTTTATTCTAATATATTTAGATTTATCTTTGCCTGATGGAATTTTTGGCACAAAATCTCAAAACCATTAGAAAAAAGGCTGAACCAAAGCTCACCCAAGAAAAAGTTGCTGAGTTGTTGGGCATTAGTCCATCCAGCTATGGGGCTTACGAAGAAGGCAGGGCTGAGCCTAAGTTGGAAAGTCTTGTAAAACTGGCCGAATTGTTTGGTGTTTTACTCGAAGACTTGTTGATCAAAGATTTGTCCCAATCCGAATCAACCCCACAGCTTTGGCCAAAGGCTGGTCCCCAAGTGTTGGTTGCTACGGTTGACAGCGAGCAACGAAACAACATTGAATATGTGCCCCAAAAGGCAGCAGCTGGGTATACTAAAGGCTATGCCGATGTTGAATTTATTAGTCAGTTACCCGTTTTTCAGGTTCCGTTTCTTTCGAAAAGAAAAAAATACAGGGCGTTTACTTTAAGTGGAGACTCCATGCAGCCGCTTCAGGATGGATCATTGGTATTTGCCGAGTTTGTAGAAGATTGGATAAATCTCAAAGATGAAACACCCTGTGTTTTGGTAACACTCAACGATGGCATAGTTTTTAAAATGGTGTACAACTACCTGAAAATCAGAAAATCTCTTTTGCTTGTGTCGACCAATTCCTTGTATCAGCCATATATTTTGCCAGCCGATGAGATTCTGGAAATCTGGAAGTTTTCCGGTTATTTCGATGAACGTTTTCCTGAAATTGTCGTAGAAAAGAGGTTCGGTGAAAAGCATTGATGATGAATTTGTCAGCTTATTCACCGGGCTATATTTCAGTTTTGTTCAATTCTTTATCAATTCGGCAATTACCTGCTATTCTGAAAAACATACCTTTGCCTTCGCTGTTTATCAAAATTAAAACCATACAGCATGAAGTATTCAGTAGACGAGTACGGGTATTACGGTGATTTTGGTGGTGCATTCATTCCAGAAATGCTGCACGCCAACATCGAAGATTTGGCCAAAAAGTATCTCGACATCATATATCAACCTGAGTTTCAGGCTGAGTTTAATCAATTACTGGCCGATTATGTTGGCCGCCCAACTCCGCTTTATTTTGCCAAAAGACTAAGCGGGAAGTACAAAACACAAGTTTACCTGAAGCGGGAAGATTTGTGCCATACAGGAGCGCATAAAATCAACAATACCATTGGCCAAATTTTGCTGGCCAAGCGAATCGGAAAGCAAAAAATTGTGGCTGAAACTGGCGCCGGACAACATGGCGTGGCAACGGCGACCGTTTGCGCACTGATGGGTATGGATTGCATTGTATATATGGGCAAGCACGACATGGAGCGGCAAAAACCAAATGTGGATCGCATGCGCATTTTGGGCGCAAAGGTTGTGGCGGCCACATGTGGAAGTCAGACCTTGAAAGATGCCACCAACGAAGCCATGCGCCATTGGATCAATCATCCGGAAGACACGCATTACATCATAGGTTCTGTGGTTGGTCCTCATCCTTATCCTGATATGGTTGCAAGGTTTCAATCTGTGATTTCCAAAGAAATGAGAGCTCAATTGCTTGATAAAACGGGCAGTGAATTCCCTACAGCGGTAATTGCTTGCGTGGGCGGAGGCAGCAATGCCGCTGGTGCTTTTTATCATTTTCTCGATGAAGCATCTGTGCAATTGGTTGCTGTTGAAGCAGCTGGAAAAGGCGTTGACACAGGTCAAAGCGCCGCCACTACTTATTTGGGCACTCCCGGAATTTTGCATGGAAGCAAAACCATCATCATGCAAACAGAAGATGGTCAGGTGGTGGAGCCGTACAGCATTTCGGCTGGGCTCGACTATCCAGGAATTGGCCCCCTGCATGCCCATTTATTTGCTTCTGGAAGAGGAAAATTTGTGTCTGTAACCGATGATGAAGCCATCCATTATGCTTTTGAAGTAAGTAGGCTGGAGGGTATAATTCCAGCTTTGGAAACAGCCCATGCGTTTGCTGCTCTGGAGAAATTGCCTTGGAAAACCGACGATGTCGTGGTCGTAAATTTATCGGGGCGGGGAGATAAAGATCTGGCTGCTTACACCCGTTTTCTGGATTTACTTAACGAATAACCAATCCATTTTGAATCGAATTACTCACGTTTTCTCAAAAAATCAAGGGGATAAACTTGCCGTATATTTTACTGCAGGTTTTCCTGGTTTGCACGATACGCTCCCCATTTTGCAGGCATTGCAGCAAGGTGGAGTAGATTTGGTTGAAATTGGAATGCCATATTCTGATCCCATTGCCGATGGCCCAACCATCCAAATGAGCAATGAAAAAGCATTGGCACAAGGCATGAGCATTAGCCTGTTGTTTGAACAACTGAAATCTATGCGATCAACTGTACATGTGCCGGTTTTATTGATGGGGTACTTAAACCCGGTATTGCAATTTGGGCTGGAAAATTTTTGCAAAAAGTGTCAGGAGGTAGGCATCGACGGCCTTATTCTTCCTGATTTGCCAATAAGGGAATACCTGTCGCACTACAAGCAGGTGTTTGATACACATGGTTTGGTCAATACTTTTCTGGTTACACCACAAACTTCTGTTGAGCGCATAAGGCAAGTAGATGAGCATAGTACAGGTTTTATATACATGGTTTCGTCTGCCTCGGTGACCGGTGCTAAAACAGGCATTTCCGACGAGCAGGAAAGCTATTTCAAACGTGTTCAAGCCATGAACCTGATAAAACCCTGTATGATTGGTTTTGGCATTTCTGACCACGAAAGTTTCTCCAAAGCTGGTCGCTTTGCCAACGGCGCCATTATAGGAAGCGCATTCATCAACATGTTGGCAAAAAGTGAGGATTTAGAAAAAGACATAGTTCGGTTTGTAAAAACCATTAAAGGAAACATATAATGATTATTCAGCTCACTGAAAACGCAACACAGCAAAACCTTTCGGAAATTTTAAAAATGCTAAGCACCCACAAGTTCAAAACTGTGGACGTAAAAACCCAGCTTGGCCGGTATCTGGTTGCTATCGGAGATTCAAATGTGGATATCAGGGCTATAGGTAATTTAGCCGGCATCAAAGACATTCACGTTGTTACAGACACGTATAAGTTGGTCTCCCGAAAATGGAGAATTAACCCAACAGTGATCGATTTGGGCGATGGCATTTCGATAGGTGAGGGGCATTTTTCTATTATGGCCGGGCCTTGCAGTATAGAAAGCGAAGAACAGGTCGAACTTATTGCCAATCATTTGGCCGAAAATGGTGTTCAGATTATGCGTGGTGGAGTTTTTAAACCAAGAAGTTCGCCATATGCTTTTCGGGGAATGGGAACCGACGGTTTGAAAATGTTTTACCGTATTTGTAAAGAGCGAAAGATAAAAATCATTTCTGAAGTGATGCAGGTTTCGCAGATAGCGGAAATGATAGACTATGTTGATATATTTCAAGTGGGAGCCCGAAACACTCAGAACTTTAATTTGTTGGACGAATTAGGCAAAGTAGACAAACCGGTTCTGCTCAAAAGAGGCATTTCCGGTTCTATTGATGAATTGCTGCAATCGGCTGAGTATGTTTTTTCCGGAGGCAACGAAAAGCTGATTTTGTGCGAAAGAGGAATCAGAACTTATGAAACGGCAAGCCGAAATACCCTTGATTTGAACGCTGTGCCGATTTTGAAAGCAAAATCGCATCTACCTGTTATTGTAGACCCATCTCATGGCATCGGCATTCGTGAATTCGTGGAACCCATGTCTTTGGCAGCTGTGATGGCCGGAGCCGATGGTGTGATTTATGAAACCCATTTTTCGCCAGAAAAAGCAGCATCTGACGGTCAACAGACATTAAATTTTGAAGAGTCAGAAACTTTGATTCAAAAACTCATGCGCACATTTCAACTTCGCAGTGATATGTAAGTTTTACAGGTTTTTAGCTTTTTATGCGAAAAGCAATTTTATGCGCAAATAGTTAGATATGAGTTGCTTAAATCTTTTTGCTTACTAAGATACCTGATGCGTTTTTTTTGAATATTTCAAGAGCCATTTGAATTGAATTTAACAAGCTTGTAAGTCAATTCTTCTAAAAAGCCTAAGCTCTTACGCCTGCATAATCTTCATTTTATTAACGCTTACTTTTACCTCATATATTTCGATTCGATATAACAACACCAAGTTAGTCCAATTGAAAAGAAGAAGCATATGAAAAAATTTGACTCCGTTTGGGTAATAGATGATGATCCGGTAAGCAATCTCATTTGTAAAGAGTTTTTGCGAAGGGAAAATTTTTATCATCATCTCCGGGATTTTATTGATCCTTTTGAAGGTTGGGCTGAAATTGAGCGATTGACAAAGGAAGAAAGAAATAAGCTTCCTGCTGTGCTGTTTCTAGACTTGAATATGCCTGACATGACAGGATGGGAGTTTATAGACCGGGTTTCGACGCTTCCTGAAATAGTTCAGGTTAGAATGAAAATCGTGATTCTTACCTCATCTATAGATAAGAATGATGTGTTGAAAGCAAAAGACAACCATTTGGTGAAAGGATTTATTTCAAAACCGCTTTCACCAGGGCATCTTCACAATATTTGGACTCATCTTCAAGACAATACCCGGATGGTGGCCTAAACTTCTGGTTCTTGTTGGCTCAGGCAATGAAATGCTCCTAAGCCCCAAATGAGGTCTACACTATTCAAACCAATGACTTGCCGGTCTGGGAAAGCTTCTGCCAAAATATTGAGAGCTTTTTCGTCATTTTTGTCTTCAAACACAGGCACAATTATAGCTTTGTTTGAGATGTAGAAATTGGCGTAACTTGCTGGTAGTTGCTGGTCTTCATAAATTATTGGTGAAGGCATGGGAAGTTCAACGATGTTCAGCTGTTTGCCGTTTTCAAGCCTGGCTTTATGCAGCATTTTCAGGTTTTCCTGTAGAGGGGCAAAATTTTCGTCTTTTTTGTTTTCTTCTACCACTGTTACAACAGTGTTTTCATTCACAAAGCGGGTAATGTCGTCAATGTGTCCATCGGTATCGTCGCCCACAATTCCGTCGCCGAGCCAAATGATATTGTTTGCGCCATAGAAATCTCTCAAATACTCCTCAATTTGTTGTTCATTGAAATGTGGATTTCTATTTTCGTTAAGCAAACAAGCGGTCGAGGTAATCAAAGTTCCTTTTCCATTGAATTCCACAGAACCGCCTTCCATCACAATGCCCGGATAGCAAGCCGGTAGTGCTAATTTTTCTGCAATTCGGGTTGGAATGTTATCGTCAAGGTCGAAAGGAGGATATTTATTTCCCCATGCGTTGTAGCCCCAGTCCACAATCATTTTTGTTTTTTCTGCAGGATTTATAAGAAAAGCCGGACCATGATCTCTGCACCAGGCATCGTTAGTAGGATGGTGAAAAAACTGTACTTGATTCATATTAGCACCCATTTTTTCGCACCATTTTCTGGCAAAATCCTCCATAGCCTGATCGGCCACGTTGATACAAACCATTTCATTTTTGGATAAAATTTCTATAAACTGGCTGTAAACAGGATAAACCGTGTCAATTTTGCCTGGCCAAGATGCTTCTTTATGAATCCAGCTGAGCCATGTGGCTTTGTGGTTGTGCCATTCGGCAGGGAAATGAAAACCAGCTTGGGCAGGCTTAAATTCAACAGGCAGTGTTTTGAACATAACAAAGAAATAGGTTGCGAAATAAGTGAACTGGCAGCACGATTGAAAAATGAAATTCGATTTACAATATTCAGATCAGTCATCGAAGGCTCGGGTAGGTGTTATTACCACCGATCATGGAGTCATTGAAACGCCTATTTTTATGCCTGTTGGTACAGCAGGATCTGTGAAAGCTGTTCAACAGTGGGAGCTTGAACAAACTGTTCAGGCACAGATAATTCTTGGAAATACTTACCATTTGTATCTCAGACCAGGGCTTCAGGTGTTAAAAGAAGCAGGAGGGTTGCACAAGTTCAACGGCTGGAAACATCCTATACTCACCGACAGTGGAGGTTATCAAGTGTTTTCGTTGTCAGGTACCCGAAAAATCACAAAGAAGGGTGTTACTTTCAAATCACATATCGATGGGTCTTCTCACCTTTTTTCGCCTGAAGTTGTTGTAGATATCCAGCGGGTAATAGGTGCCGACATTATCATGGCATTCGATGAGTGTCCGCCATATCCTTGCGATTATGCTTATGCGCTTCAATCATTGAAAATCACCTCCGATTGGCTTGCCCGGTGTTTTCAGCAATTTCGAGCAACTGAACCACTATATGGTTACAATCAAAGCCTTTTTCCAATTGTTCAGGGGTCCGTTTTCAAAGATTTGCGGATGCTAAGTGTAGAAGATGTGATGAGATATGATGCCGACGGATATGCCATCGGAGGGCTTTCTGTAGGAGAACCTGCCGAGCTAATGTACGAGGTAACAGATTATACAGCCGAAAAATTGCCGGCCAATAAGCCTCGGTATCTCATGGGCGTTGGTACACCTGGAAATATTCTGGAAGCCATTTCTTTGGGCATTGATATGTTCGACTGTGTGATGCCAACCCGGAATGGTCGGAATGGTATGCTGTTTACCACCCAGGGAATTATAAACATAAGAAACGAAAAATGGAAGTTCGATCAGGGTCAAATTGATCCTGGTTTGGATATTCCGTTGAATCAATACTATTCAAAATCTTACCTCCGACACCTTTTTATTTCAGGTGAACTGTTAGGGCTCCAGATTGCAAGCCTTCAAAATTTGTCGTTTTACCTTTGGTTGGTTAAACAAGCCCGAAAACAGATTTTGGCGGGTAATTTTATTTCATGGAAGAAAGAGCATTTGCCTTTGTTTATGCAAAGGCTTTAAGTACAATTAGGAATCAAAAGCTATTTTCCTAAATTTACATACATCATATTCAATCAGCCATTTTGAACGAAGTGAGTAGTTGTGGAAAACAACCCATTTATTTAAAAGTTCAATTTAGGCAAAGCTGTCGATGGATTCTACCCATACAGACGAACTCTTACTACAAACTGCACTTAGCGACCTCAATATCTTGGTCTGGACAAAGAATGTTCAAACCGGTGAATTGGTATTTCTGAACGACAATTTTGACAAACTCTATCATCGCTCCCGATATGAGTTCGAATCGAATCCAGGTTTACTCTCAGAAATTGTGCACCCCGACGATCGACTTGAATATCTTTTGTTTTCAAAACCGATGCAGCACCGTGGTGGCATTGAAGTTCGCTACAGGATTTTGCTGCCAAATGGCCTTTGGAAATGGTTGGGCGAGCGCAGAAAGTTAGTTAAAAATGATGCGGGTAAAATTGTGATGGTGCACGCCGTTGTAACTGATGTAAGCAGCAAAATGAAGGCTGAATTGGAAATGGCAGATATTGAGAAAGCCTACCATCAGTTTTTCCATCAAAACAGCTATCCGCTTTGGGTCTATGATGTTGAAACACTTGAATTTCTTGAAGTGAATGAGGCTGCTATAAAGCAGTATGGCTATTCAAAATCTGAGTTTCTTCGGATGACCGTGAAGCAAATCAGGCCTCAAGAAGACGTGCCTTTGTTGCTTCAAATGCTGAGTGTTGAGTTGAAAGATCAGGATATACCTAAGTATTGGAGACATAGAAGAAAAGACGGAACAATTTTCTATGTAAAAGTACTATCAAACCGAATTGTGTTTAAAAATCGGGTTTGCAACATGATTCTTTCTGTCGACATAAGTCGAGAGATAGCCATGAGCAACCCTTATGAGCCTGAATCAGATCCATCAAATATTCCTTCTCACTTCTATGTGGTGCTGGATAAGCAAGGGAAAATACACTTTGCTGACCATGGCATGTGCACAGCGATAGAAGCCAACCAAGAAGATTTGCTCGATAGGTTTATTGGCAATTTTGCAACTGACTTAAATCTGAATAATGAGTTTTCGAAGGCATTAAAAAAATCAGAAAGCGACTGGCAAGGATTACTTCAAGTCAAGCTTGGAAGTTTAAGTAAAGTGTTTTCTGCCAGGTTGGTCAATCCGCCCGACGGAAATCAAATGTTGCTCTTGTTGCAATCTTCAACCCGGCATCAAGAGTTGACTGAAAAAATCCTGAGTTTCGACAAGAACCTTAGAGACTTGTTGAATACAGTAACAGATGGTTTGGTAATGCTAGACTCCAAAATGAAAATCATTTTGGCGAATCCTCAATTTGCTCTTCTTGTAGACAAACCTTTAGACGGCCTGGCAGGTCAAAAACTATGGGATCTGCTTAATCCTGATGATGCCATCAGGATGAATCAATTCATAAAAAAGGCCATCAGAAAGCAGGAGACTATCAGGTTCGAAGAATTTTTTCCTGTATCAAATTCCTGGTTCGATGTAAGTGTTTACCCAAGTAGCGAAGGCTTAACTGTTTATTTTAGAGATATTTCAGGCCGCAAAACGCAGGAAAAGGAAAAGCAGGATTTGCTTCACCACCTCATGGCACAGAATAAGGCGATGGAAGAATTTACCTACCTCACCAGCCACAATGTGCGCACTCATGTAGCAAATATTCAAATGCTGTCGAGTTTGCTGAGTGGTAGTAGCGACGATGAACAAGAAATTATTTCTAAAATAAAAGCATCGTCTATAAAACTTGACCAGATTACCAGAGATCTGAGTCAGATGTTGAGCATTCAGAACAGAGATGGCTTCAGATTGGAAAGTTTGCCCATAGAACCCATATTGAAGAACGTAATAAGTAGATTTAAAGTTGGATCTGCCGATTTGTCAACATTTGTAAACTTTTATCTCCAGCCTGGACTTCAAGTGAAAGTGTACGATAAATATTTAGAGTCAGTATTGCAACAAGTGATTCAGAACGCCATTCGCTTTAGAAAGGAATCGGGAATTTTTCAACTAAAAGTGAGTACTGAAAGCGATGCAGATCATGTTTTTATAGTCATAGAAGACAACGGACAAGGGTTCGACCTTGAAAAAAATCGCAAACATTTATTTGGGCTTTTCAAAACCTTTCATGCTACCATTATGGGTCGGGGTTTGGGTTTGTATATGGTAAAAATGATGATTGATTCCATGGGCGGGAATATAGATATTGAAAGTGAGCTAGGTAAGGGTACAAAAATTATGATTCAACTACCCGCAGCATGAAGACATCGGACCAAGAATTAATTTCGAGATCAGAGTTAATGCATGCTGTGAAAAACAGTTTCAATCTCATCAATAGCATTGTGGATATTCAACTGATGAATACTCAGGATGAAAATTGTCGATCTAACCTCTTGTTACTCAGCCGCCGATGTAAGGCAATTATGCTTGCTCAAACACAGTTGTTGAAATCGTTGGATGGAACTGATGTGCAATTGGTAGACTTCCTTCGCAGCATAACTGAAAAACTTTCGACAAGTCACTTTTCGAAATCCAGACTTCGCATTGAGGTATTTGGAGATCCTATTTCTGTTAAGATTCAGAAAATCAACTATGTAGGCCTACTTTTTTCTGAAGTATTGAGCTGGATTTGGGCAAATCAAACGGATAGTTTGGCCTTAGTGAGAGTGAGAGTTTATGCTATTAGCGATTTATCATGGAGTTTAGTAGTAACTGCACCTTATTATTTCCCGCCTTTCGATAACCTCCATTTGCTCGAAAATTCGCAAGAGTGGTTTCTGATTCCCTTGCTGTTTAAGCAAATGAAAGTGGAGAGGATCTTTGAAACATCGAATGAACAAACCAGTATTTCCTTTCTGGTTTCAGGCTAGATTTGTCGCATGTCTCAGGTTTCTTTTATTCTCCAAAAGCAAGGTAGTTCTATCTTTAAAGACAGTGGAAGCAAGTTTTTTGGCTTTGCCTTTCCAGTTACAACAGCCCAAGCCATAAAAGAAAGGCTCGATTCGCTGCACCAACAATATCCAGACGCAACCCGCATTTGCTTTGCATGGTGCTTGGGCTTGGAGCATTGGAGAACATCGGACGGTGGCGAGCCAGCTCATTCAGCAGGCTTCCCCATTCTTCGGCAGATTCAGGCTATGCAACTCACCAATACGCTTGTGGCTGTGGTTCGCTATTTTGGCGGGAAAAAGCTTGGTGTTCCCGGGTTAATACATGCTTTTGGTGAGGCAGCTCGTTTGGCACTTTTGAGCGGGGAGTTGGCTGATTATAAGGTATATAGCTCTGTAAAAATAAGTTTTCAATATACACATGAAGGGGAAGTGAGTAAGATTTTAAAGGCCTTTTCTGCTCAAGTGAAAGAGCAAGCTTTTGCTGTAGGTGTTACAATGTCTCTTGAAGTCGAAACGGTACTTTTCGCCGATTTTCTAAAAGTTATTGAGGGAATGTATGGGATAGATGTCCTGGAGGTAAACCCGTAATGGGTCAATTTATGAATTTATTGATGGTTTCGGTGTGGTTGTTTACTTCCATTTTGCCAAAATATAGTGCACATGCCGGGTATAAATGGCCTCGAGGCTATAGTCCCAATGGAAATACATTTCGCAGATGTGAAAAATATTTCTAGTTGAGAAACATCTCTTTTAAAATTGCCATCGGACCTTTAGATGTTTCTTGCACTTATTGCTGTCCAACTACGGGATAATCAGACACAAATTTGGCAACAAAACATGTGGTTTCAGACAAAAAAGATTGTGTTTTAAGGCAAGCATGTTTGGGCAATTAGAGAATCTACAATCAAGCATAAACCAGCTATTTTTATACCCTGAGCAAACATTTTTTAAATTCAATCTAAATAGATTCTTCAAAATTGCTAAGTAAAAATTCAATACTTTTTTGAGTAGTTTACCCAATGAAAATCCCTAACTCGCAAACCTTAATTTCTATGAACCAACCAAAGTTCAATCCATGACTTTTTTAAAATCAGCCGGCGTAGACACCAGAAATCTTTGGTGGAAATATGATGTGGAGTCATCAACGTTGATGGTTTCCGATGTTGAACAAGGAAGTAGATTAGCTGAAGCATTGCAAAAGGATGAATTTAACATTTCACTGGTTCAATTTGAACAGCCAAAACCTGCGGTGGTAGTTTCGCCTCTGGTTCAAATGCGAGCTCAGCCATCGCATCAATCGGAATTATTGAGTCAGGCTGCATTAGGTGAGGCAATGTTGGTTTATGATCGGCTTGAAAACTGGTTGCATGTACAATCTGTAGATGGATATGTAGGTTGGATTTGGTTTGAAAATATTCAATTTGAAACCTATTTTTCTAATTGTATGGCTTTACAACCTTTAGAATACGTTTATCGGGACGAAACATTTCAAAAACCACTAATTCCTTTATTTGCAGGTGCTAAGCTTTTTAAAAGCGGATTAAATTTTTGTACACTTCCTGATGGTAGACAGGGCTTTGTAAAAAATGATGTGTTGTCGCAGTTGTCTGAAAAGCAAAATGAGGTGGATGTTAGTCTGTTGATCTCTGATGCATTTCGATTTTCAGGTCTGCCTTATCTTTGGGGTGGCAGCAGAGGCACAGCCTTAGATTGCAGCGGATTCATGCAGTTAATTTTTGGTTTTCAAGGCATTACCCTTCCACGAGATGCATCTCAACAAGCACTTTTATGCCAGGAAGACCATCCTTATCAATATTTGTTTTCAGGTAAAATAGGAAATGAAAGTACAGACTATCTGGCAAAAGGAGCATTGCTGTTTTTTTCTACTCAAAACCGGGTAACTCATGTTGGACTTTCGTTGGGAGATGGTCGATTTATTCACGCTTCAGATAGTGTAAAGGTCAATAGCTTATTAGAAGCGGATGAAGCCTTCGCACCGGAGAGAAAAGAAACATTTTCATTCGCCATTCACCTGGCTTAACTTGAAACCAACAAAGGTACAGTACCTTTGTTAATCAGCTCCCTATACATACTTTTGGATAAAATATCATCTAAAAAGGGTCGGTCTTTGTGTTCTAGCGCAACCAAACATGCAGGAGAATCTTTAATAATTTCGGATAGTTTTTTATAAGGATCTCTTGACCCAACTTTTACTTTTTTAACATTTTTATACCTGAAAATACTTAAGTCCTGAACCATAAGTCCTTTAAACTTGCGCCTTGTGTCGGGTTTGGTGATATGGAGTATGGTTAATGGAATATCAAAAATTTCGGCAAGGTATATGGCATGGTCGAATGCTATGCCCGATACATCCTCATTATTTGTAGCATAAATCACCAATTTTGGCATTACTGCAGGCAGTTTGTTTGGAATAACCCAAACCGCCATGGTTGCATTCTGAATCAAAAAGCGTGTATTGCTTATTTTGATTCTGTCGAGCAAAGAAGGTTCTCCGTGGCTGCCCATCACAATGAGACTTGCTCTGTGGGCTTTTAAAAATTCAAGGATGTTCTTTTTGAATTCGCCCTCTTTGGCCACAAATTCAAGCCTGATGTGCTCATGAAGTTCATGTTCTGCAAGTGTTTCATTCACATACTTTTTCAAAGCATAAACTTGTTCTTCTTCCTCTTCGTAATCTTTTTTGAAAATCTTACTAGAATAATAATGAAGGAAAACGATTTTGCAATTGAGCTTAACAGCCAGTTTATATCCCGAAACTACAGCCGATTGATTGCTTGCGCTGTAGTCAATCGGAACCAGTATTCGGTGTATCATTTATATAGGATTAACCTTGTTTTTTAGACGGTTCAATATTGTAAGTTTTTTGGCTTTTAAACAAATACATTTATAAATATTGAATGCTTTTCTTGATTGGAAAAAATTAACTATGAAGCTTTTTTGAAGGTATCTTTGCGCCAACCTAAGGTTTAATGAAGCTTTCCGCAGGACCTGTACTTTGCAATTATTATGTTACATACCGGTGTAATGCCACATGTGCCTTTTGCGATATTTGGGAGCGACCAAGCCCATACGTAACTTTAGACCAAGCAGAAAAGAATTTTTGCGACCTTAAAAGATTAGGCGTCAGGGTAATAGATTTTACAGGAGGTGAGCCCCTGCTTCATCAAAAAATTGATCAATTGCTTGGTTTGGCTAAAAAGATGGGGTTTATCACTACCCTCACAACCAATGCTTTACTGTATCCTAAATGGGCCTCAAGGTTGAAAGGTTTGGTAGATATGCTGCATTTTTCACTTGATTCGCCAATCAAAGAAAAACACGATGCGTCAAGAGGTGTGGCTTGTTTCGATTTTTTGATTCAATCTATAGAAATCGCAAGAAATTTAGATGAACGCCCGGATATTTTATTCACCGTATTTGCCCATAATCTGAATGAAATCAAATCGGTTTATGAAGATTTTGCCTTAAAACACAAACTCATGATTCTGCTCAATCCAGTGTTTTCTTACAACCAGGTGGAGACTGGTGAGCATTTTTCTGAAGCTCAACTTGAGGAATTGCGGACTTGGGGAAAAATGCCCTTAGTTTATTTGAATGAAGCATTTGTGGACTTAAGACTTGAAGGTGGCAATCAGATTTCAAACCCGATTTGCAAAGCAGGAAGCACCACTGTTGTTATTTCACCAGAAAACAAATTGGTGCTACCATGTTATCACTTAGGTATCAAAGAAGTATCTATTGATGGCCGATTATATGATTTATGGAAAAGCGCTGATATTCAAAAACTTATTGCGCTTGAAGGTCGATTGCCAGCTTGCCAAGGCTGTGCCATCAATTGTTATATGCAGCCGTCTTTTGCTGTAGAATTAAACCGTTTTTGGTGGAAAGCATTACCTTCAACCCTCAAATACAACCTTGAAAAAGGAACCTGGAAAAAGCTTATCAAAAATTCATTAGCTATTAAACCTTAGATAGATAAATATACATGTATTTTTAGTTCAAATAGTACATGTTAAATAGTTGATTACAGGTAGCTTATAATTTGTTTAAAATAATACGTTTCATTTGCATCGTCTTTTGTAGTTGCTAACTTTGAGCACTTTCGAAGCAGGATTTACAGGATCAGTAAAGGTATTTAGAATGAATGAATTGAGAAACAGTGTATTTGGCGTTTTGATGATGTTGCTTTTTGGCAATGTCCAACTGTTTGCTCAGGATTTTAAATTTGAACCAGATACTACCTTTCATTTTGATTTTGATTTCGAACTTTCTGAGGCAGTAGCAGCCGATTCCCTCCTTGCATTCTTTGAAGGCGACAGTATTTCGCTCGATTTGCCAGATGCCAATTATGTTCCCAAAGTTCACATGGATGTAGTTGCAGATCGCATAGCCTGTTTGAACACGATAATTCCGCTTACGGTAAATAAAACAGTTTGTGGGTTCATTCAATTTTTTCTGGTGCGCAAACGAAACTACACGCAAACCATGCTTGAGCGTCAAGATTACTATTTCCCATTGTTTGAGAAATACCTGGCTAAATACAACATGCCTGACGAACTCAAATACCTTTCTGTGGTAGAGTCAGGCCTGAAATACGATGCAAAATCTCGAACAGGTGCCATGGGCCTTTGGCAATTTATGCCAGGCACCGGAAAAGATTTTAAGATGACCATCAACCATCTTGTGGACGAACGTATGCACATAGAAAAGGCAACTGAAGGTGCCTGCAGGTTTTTGAAGATTTTGTATAACCAATTTGGCGATTGGGAGCTTGCTTTAGCTGCCTACAATTGTGGGCCGGGCAACGTTAGAAAAGCAATCAGGAACTCAGGAGGACGCACATTCTGGGAAGTTTACAATCATTTGCCTCAAGAAACCCGCTCTTATGTTCCTCAGTTTATTGCCGTAGTTTATGCCATGAACTTCGCCGGGGAGCACAACTTATTTGCTGATGCAGATAGTTTACTCAAACCAATTGCGGTAGACACCATACGTCCGGGAAAGCACATTAGTCTCACAAGACTTGAAAAATTATTGCAAGTAGATTCTAATGTTCTTCGGCAGTTAAATCCTCATCTTTCAAAAAATATTTATGCCTGCAACCTACCTTATCCACTTTGCATTCCTGCAGAAAAGAAGGCTTTTTATTTAGAAAATCAGGTGGTTTGGGAAGACTCTGCAAGTATAGAACTACCTATTGCTGCTGTGTTAACTGCTAGTTCTACTTCTGGAACCTGGGTGTATCACACAGTGAAAAGGAACGAAAGCCTGGCTTCGATAGCTCATCGCTACAGCAACAGTCCAAGCCAGATAAAGAAATGGAATAGACTTAAAAGTTCAAGAGTAGTCCCGGTTGGAAAAAGACTGAAGGTGCAGTTTGAACCAGACCAACAAGAAAATTTGACCGCAGAGGCAAAAAAGTCCAGGCCTGCAACAGTTCTTCCTGAATGTCAGGTTCCGCCCATTGCGAAAGCGTTTTATGTAGTAGGTAAGAACGAAGGTTTGTTTGCCATTGGGAAAAAATTGAATGTGAGCAAAGCGGAAATCATGGTTTGGAACAGGCTGACTTCAGAAAACTTGGTTGAAGGTCAAAGTTTGATAATAGAAAAAAGAGTTGAAATTATAGATCAGGCTATTTCAAAATCTAATTCCGAAAGTCCCTTGGTGTCAAAACCAAAGAAAGAAAAGCCAGAAATGATTGATTCAACTCAAACGGCAACTTCTTCCGAACCTGTAATAACGGATCAGGTAACGATGCATAAAGTAGCAAAAGGAGAGGGTTTGTTTACAATCGCAAGAAAGCACGGGGTAGCAACAAAGGATATTATTGTATGGAACAATCTTGAAAATGAGCACTTAAAAGCTGGGCAAACATTGGTTTTGAAACACGTTTCGAAAAAAATTGTCACTGAGTTAGTTCAAATAAATAAATCAAGAAGCAAAACAAGTGCAAACCAGTCTTCTCAGGCATTAAAGTTCTATAGAGTGCAAAAAGGAGACACTATTTATTCGATCACTAAAAAGTATGCTATTTCAGCTAGAGAGCTAATTAAAAAGAACAACCTGAAATCAAAAGTATTGAAGCCAGGGCAAAAGCTGATTGTCAGCTAAAATACTTTGAATTTGCAATTGGAAATTAACCAATTTCGCCGCCGAATTTCACCAAATTTCAACCATATATGGCCTATATTGAACCGGCTCCCATCAAGGACAAAGAGAATCCTTTTGATTCGATGATGTCTCGCTTTGATGTGGCAGCACAATTGTTGGGTATCGATGAACCTACCTACAACGTTCTCAAATCTCCATCAAAGCAAATCATTGTTTCATTGCCAGTAACCATGGACAGCGGAGTAATCCGGGTGTTTGAAGGCTACAGGGTTATTCACTCCAACATTCTTGGCCCTTCAAAAGGCGGGATTCGTTATGACATGCATGTCAACCTTGATGAAGTAAAAGCCCTTGCTGCCTGGATGACTTGGAAATGTGCCGTTGTAGACATTCCTTACGGTGGAGCGAAAGGAGGCATAAAATGTGATCCTCGAAAAATGTCTTCAGGAGAAATAGAAAGACTTACCAGAGCCTACACCATGGCCATGATCGAAGTTTTTGGTCCCGATAAAGACATTCCAGCTCCTGACATGGGAACCAGCCAAAGGGAAATGGCATGGCTAATGGACGAATATTCTAAAGCCCACGGAACAACCATTACTGCCGTAGTAACCGGAAAGCCAACTGTTTTAGGAGGCTCTTTAGGTCGTGTAGATGCTACAGGAAGGGGTGTAATGGTGTCTGCCTTTGCAGCCATGGAAAAACTTCGCATCAATCCATTTGGTGCCACATGTGCTGTTCAGGGTTTTGGCAATGTAGGCTCAGTTTCTGCCCGTCTTTTGCATGAACGAGGTGTTAAAGTAGTGGCTATAAGCGACATTTCAGGTGCCTACTACAATGATAAAGGTATAGACATTGAAAAGGCACTTGCTTACAGAGATAAGAACAACCACAGCATGGAGGGATACACAGAGGCAACTCTATTCACAAATGATGAATTGCTTACAATGGAAGTAGATGTGCTGGTACCCGCTGCTAAAGAAGATGTAATTACCTTCGACAACGTAAATAAATTGAAAACCAAGCTGATTGTTGAAGGAGCCAATGGGCCTACATCTGCCAGAGCAGACATGATCATTCAGGAAAAAGGAATCATGGCAGTGCCCGATATTTTGGCCAATGCCGGTGGGGTTACCGTCTCTTATTTTGAGTGGGTACAAAACCGATTAGGTTATAAATGGGGTCTGGACAGGGTGCAACGACGCAGCGACCGGATTATGAAAGATGCTTTTGAAAGGGTTTACACTGCCGCTCAAAAGTATGATACTACATTGAGAATTGGTGCCTACGTTGTAGCCATTGACAAGGTGGCTCAAACGCTCAAGTTCAGAGGAGGTTATTAATTAGAAATATTTTAGATTTTTGCAAGAAATAGCCCACATACGCTGGGCTATTTCTATTTTTTAAAATATGTAGTATTAATAGGTTAAAAGACTTACAATGACGGTGATTAGGTAAATTCTATTCGTGTATTTACCTTTGAAATTCCAAAAAATTCAAGAACTGAAAATACATTCCAAAAAATGAAAAAAACATACATTTTATTGTCTTTTTTTATTTTGATTGCCTTTGTCTCAAGGGCTCAGAATAAATCAAACCAAGGCCTGGAATCTCTAAAAAACAAGTTGTACGCAGACTTTCTAAAAGATCAAAAGGAGGTTAAAACCTATGTGGAAAAAACCGGACAACCTGCAAAATGGTCTACAAAAGATAAAACTTTCGAAATCCAAAAGATTGATAAAACAGGTAAGCCAATCGTATTAGCGACTGAAAGCAATGTGGAAGCGGCAAATACAACCGGCGCAAGCGCAGGATGGACTGGCGGGTCTTTAGGCCTCAATCTCAATGGTCAGGGAATGATAATCGGAGAATGGGATGGTGGAGCAGTTTTGGGAACTCACCAGGAATTTACCCCATCTCGGGTTATTCAGGTCGATGGAGCAACTACTGTCAATTTTCATGCAACGCACGTTGCAGGCACCTTGATTGGTAACGGAACTAACGCAAATGCTAAGGGAATGATGCATCAGGGAACACTTTGGGCGCATGATTGGACGAATGACCAAGGTGAAATGGCTACTGCAGCTTTGAATGGTTTGCGAATTTCAAATCACTCATATGGTTGGCTAACAGGCTGGGCTCAAAATGGAGGTAGCTGGTTCTGGTATGGCAATACTTCTGCGAGTCAAACTTCTGATAACCAGTTTGGTATGTATAATAATACAGCACAGCAGTGGGATCAGGTAGCATTCAATGCGCCCAATTATTTAATTGTTAAATCTGCAGGTAACGATAGAGGAGAAGGCCCAACCGCAGGTGCCACTCACTTTGTTTGGAGCGGAAGTGCTTGGGTGTCGTCAACTTCTACCAGAGACAGGGATGGCGGAACTTCGGGTTATGATTGTATGAGTTACAGTTCTGTATCAAAGAATATTTTAACAGTAGGAGCTGTTAACCGAATTGCCTCAGGATATTCAAGTCCATCCAGCGTAGTAATGAGCTCTTTTAGTGCTTGGGGCCCAACGGACGATGGGAGGATTAAACCTGATATTGTGGGCGCCGGAGTCGGTTTGTTTTCAGCCTATACTCCTAACAATAATTCATATGCATCTTTAAGCGGCACTTCGATGTCAGGCCCAAATGTGGCTGGCTCTCTTGGTTTGGTTCAACAGCATGCACAGAATGTGCGAGGCAGCATGCTCAGGGGCGCAACATTGAAGGGCTTGGCAATTCATACTGCTAACGAAGCCGGGGCAAGTACTGGCCCAGATTATGTCTATGGTTGGGGGCTGTTGAATGTCGTGGGTGCCGTTAGCGCAATTAATGCAGTGCCAGCCTCAAGTGGAATTTTTGAGAACACTCTCGCTCAAGGCGCAACTTATCAGATCGATGTTTTTAACGATGGCACCAAACCACTTGAAGCCACCATTTCCTGGTATGACCCTGCAGGCCCTACAAATGCTTCAAATTCCTTCAATGACAGAACAGCAAGGTTAGTGAATGACCTTGATTTGCGAATTATAAGAAACAGCGATAGCAATGCTAATTTGCCTTGGGTGCTTAATCCTGACGCTCCTACAGCAGCTGCTACAAAAGGCGACAATATTAAAGACAATGTTGAAAAAGTGTCAATTCTGAATCCTTCAGCTGGTTGGTACACCGTTAGGGTAACTCATAAAGGGTCTTTAACCAATGGAACACAAGCCTATTCACTTGTTTACACCGGCGCTTCTTTATCTCAACAATGTACAGAACCAACTGTTGGTGGAACTGCCTCGGGCCCAGCTTCGCTAGTTCAAGGAGCAGCGGGTAGTTTTTCTTTAGCGGGTTTCAATGGCACTGATTTTCAGTGGCAGTCTTCAACAAATGGAGGTGCAAGTTGGCTTGACATTGTAGGTGCAGTAACTCCAAATTCTTCTTTTTCGTTGCTATCAGGTTCGTACCTGATCAGAGCATCGGTTACCAGAATTAATTGTACTATTGCTTTCTCTAATAATTTAAGCTTGTCTGTCATCTTGCCGGTTGGAAATACCTTTGCAGACCCCATCATTGTTTCTACTCCCTATTCTACTAATATTTCAAATGGAACTGGCAGTGGATATACCAATACCTACACTGGCCTTAACAATCAAGCTTCCGCAGATATTTTCTTTAGGTTCACCACGGGTTCGTGCACCGACAATGTTACCGTTTCAACCTGTGGATCCTCTTTCGATACTTACTTGCACTTGCTGGCTGCGAATGGCGCTCACCTCGTCTCCAATGACGATAATGGCCCAAGCTGTACAGGAACTCGTGCTTCCATTTCTTATGCTGTGCAACCTAATACAGTTTATTATGCTGTGGTTGAAGGGTTTAATACAGATGTTGGCAACATTAGTCTATTCATAAACGAACAAGATAACAATGTGTTCACGCCAACCATTTCCGCTGGTGGACCTACTTCGTTTTGTCAAGGAGGTTCGGTTGTCTTAACTGCATCCTCCGGAAGTTCTTATTCTTGGAGTACAGGTGCTACTACACAGGCTATTACAGTAGGTAATTCTGGAAATTACTCAGCTTCAGTAACCAATGCCAATGGTTGTCAAGGCACCAGTGCAGTAACTGCGGTTCAGGTGAATGCAAACCCAACTCTTTTCAGCTTAAGCGGAAACGGTTCATATTGTTCTGTGAGCTCAGGTGCTTCTGTCACTCTTTCGGGCTCCCAGATAGGCATAAATTATTCTTTCCAGTTTACAGGTGGGGGAGTTGCCGGGGTTGTTTCAGGAACTGGTGCTGTACTTGAGGTAAACAATGTTACCGGATCAGGCACTCTTATTGTTGTAGCCACAAATGCTACCACAGGATGTATCGCCAACATGACTGGGTTTGTTGCCATCATGTCATTGCCGGCTACCACATGGTACAGAGATCAAGATGGAGATGGCTTTGGCAGCGCTGGAAATTCAATTCAGGCTTGCGGGCAGCCAGGAGGTTATGTGGCAAATGCCAGCGATTGTGATGATGTTTACGCAACTGTGAACCCAGGTGCAATTGAAGTTTGTGGGAATGGCGTAGACGACAATTGTAATGGACAAATTGATGAAAATTGTACTGTATATACTTGGTACAGAGACCAAGATGTTGATGGTTTTGGAAATCCAGCCGAAACTACGACCACATCTACCCCGGTGGCACCAACTGGTTATTTGGCAGTTGCTGGCGATTGCGACGACAACAATGCGGATGTGAATCCGAATGCAACAGAAATTTGTAATGGTGTTGATGATAATTGTGATGGTATTGTAGACAATGGTGTTCCCGCAATTGCCGGGCCTTCTGTTATTGCAGGACCTATTGGAGTATGTAGAAATTCAATCGGAAATGTTTTTAGTATTGAACCTGTTGAAGGTGCCACAGGATATATCTGGACTTTGCCAAATGGAGCTACAGGAAGTTCGAACACAAACAGCATAAGCGTAAATTTTTCAACTACTTACGTGACCAGCAATATTTGTGTTCGTGCAACAAACAGTTGTGTTCAGAGTGACAATTTCTGCAGAAGTGTAGTTTATTTCTCAGCCCGCCCTGGAACTGCTGCAGTCATTTCTGGTCAAAAACCGGTTTGCACAGGCAGTACTCATACTTACACTACTCTGCCCATTGCCAATGCAACATCTTATAATTGGACAGCTCCTGCCAATTCAACTATCACTTCAGGTCAAGGTACAAATACCATAACTTTGGCATTCGCAACCAATTTTGCAACTGCAACTCTTACGTTAAGAGCCGTTAATTGTGTTGGGTTCAGCACAACTGCCAGAACTTTAAGCATTACAAAACAAGGAGCACCCGCCACACCAAGTGTTATCACGGGCACAACACCTGTTTGTCCTGGATCAACTCGCACTTACTCAGTTCTTCAGGTTGCTGGAGTAACTTCTTACAACTGGACTTTACCGGCCAATGCAAGCATTCAAACAGGCCAAGGGTCAAACAATGTTACAGTTAGCTTCGCTAGTAACTATGTTACTGCCAATATATCTGTTACAGCTACAGGATGTGGAGGCACAAGTGCAGCTAGAGCGTTAAGGGTAGTAAAAACTTCTATTCCAGCAACTCCTGGTTTAATTACCGGAACTACCCCGGTTTGCCCAGGAAATACTTTTACTTACAGCATTGTTCCTGTTGCCAATACTGATACTTATAACTGGACTGCACCTGCCAATGCTACTATTGCTTCTGGTCAAGGAACCAACAGTGTTCAGGTTGCGATCAATGCTGGATTTGTTTCCGGAAATCTGACAGTTAGCGGCTCAAATTGCTCAGGCAACGGTGCTATTCGCTCTTATGCCATTGGTACTGTAACAGCAGTGCCTACTTCCATTTCAGGTCCCGTTTCTGCTGTTTGTGCGGGTTCAACGCAATCATATACTTCTCCTTCTGTTACTGGTGCCGCTGGTTACTTGTGGACAGTTCCCTCAGGTGCATCAGTAGTAAGCGGACAAGGAACGAATGCGGTACAAGTTACTTTTCCAACTAATTTTGCAAGTGGTAGTATCAGTGTTAGGTCCACAACTGCTTGCTTTGCCAGTGCAAATAGATCAATAACGGTTGCAGCTTTGCCCGCTCTGCCTGGTAAAATTGTTGGCCCGGCAATAGGAGTTTGTGGTGGTTCTACTAGAACCTATTCTGTAACAGGCTTGTCAGGTCTTACTTACAACTGGGAAGTTCCAGCAGGTGCGCTCATTCAAAATGGTCAGGGTACTAATGGAGTAGAAGTATTATTTCCTTTAGGTTATGTTTCAGGAATTGTAAGAGTGCAAGCACAAAACGGATGTGGTTTGAGCTCTTTTCGAGCACTTACAGTTAATGCACTTCCTGCTACACCAGGAATTATTTCAGGTGCAGCAGTCAACGCTTGTGGAGGTACATACACATATTTGGTTTCTGCCGTTGCGAGTGCAATAAGTTACAACTGGACATTGCCTGCAGGATGGATACTTCAAACAAATAATGGTACTTCAATTACTGTTTCAATACCAGCGAACTTTGTTTCAGGTAACTTAACTATTTCTGCATCCAATACTTGCGGCACTGGCGGAACCCGAGCATTCGCTGTAGTAGGCAGACCTGCAACACCTGGAGTAATTTCAGGTCAGACTTCTATTTGTTCAAATGCTAACAATGTAGCCTACAGCACTGCTGGTATAGCTGGTTTAACTTACAATTGGACAATGCCGGCATCTGCTTCAATTGCTTCTGGTGCAGGCGCATCTTCCATCTTAGTTAATTTTGGGCCTACTGCTGGAATTATTAGTGTAACGGCGTCTAATTCTTGTGGAATTTCTGCCGTACGTGCTTTGTCTGTAGGTCTGGCTGCTTGCAGGAATATTGCTGAAGATTTGATATTGAGTGCAACTCCATCTGTCTTTGTATATCCAAACCCAGGCAAAGGCTTGTACACTCTCAAGGTGAATGGTTTCGAATCAACAGTCTCGATTAGGATTTACAACATGCTTGGGCAGTTGGTAAAAGAGCAAGCCATTGAACCTACAACCATGGAAAACAAACTGGATTTAACAGCGATGCCGTCTGGTGCTTATATGTTAAAATTTGAAAGTGAAAGCTTTAATAAGTCTATTAAATTGCTGAAAGAATAGATTCACCTAGGTAAAAAAATCCCCCGTTGGTTTCAGCGGGGGATTTTTTTTGAAGAAGTAAAAACTAATAAGCCAACAATTGACTCAATTTTTGAGCTATTCGCTCATGAGGTAAAAAATTCTTTTCTAAGGTTGGTGCAAAGGGAACTGGAGTGTCCAGGCTTCCAACCCGCATTACGGGCGCATCGAGGTATTCAAACACCTCTTCAGATATCACGGCTGCAATTTCGCCGCCAATGCCTCCTGTAATACAATCTTCATGTACGACCAGCACTTTCCCTGTTTTTTTGGCTGAATTAAGCACAGTTTCTTTGTCCCAGGGAAGGAGGGTTCGCAGATCGATAACCTCAATGTTGGAGAGATTTGATTTCTTGATGGCATCTAGTGTCCAGTGAACTGCGGCGCCATACGTGACCACTGTTAAATCCTGGCCTTCAAGCAGTATCGAAGCCTTGCCAATTGGCAATGTGTAGTAATTATCGGGCACAAGGCTGCTTTGGGATCTGTAAAGTAACTTGTGTTCAAAATACATAACAGGGTTTGGGTCTTCGATGGCGGCATTTAGAAGCCCTTTTGCATCGAAGGCTGAGCTTGGGTAAACGATTTTTAGGCCTGGCGTATGAAAGAACCAGGCTTCATTGCTTTGCGAATGAAATGGCCCGGCTGCAGCTCCTGCTCCTGTTGGCATGCGAACCACGACATCGGCGTTCTGGCCCCAGCGGTAATTGCTTTTGGCCAGGTTGTTCACGATTTGATTGAACCCGCAGGTAACAAAGTCGGCAAACTGCATTTCCACAACTGCTTTTATTCCTTTGATACTTAAGCCCAAGGCTGCACCCACTATGGCCGATTCGCAGAGAGGTGTATTTCTAACCCTTTCTTTTCCAAATTGTGCTACAAAGCCATCGGTGACTTTGAACACACCTCCGTAATCGGCTACGTCCTGGCCCATTATTACAAGATTGGGAAAACGCTCCATACTTTGCCGCAGGCCGTCTGAAATTGCATCTACATAGCGTTTTTCAGTGGTTATTTCGCCTGGGTTTGCCAAAACTGATTCAAAAGGTTGGTACACATCAGCCACTTCTTCTTCAGTATTGGCTATGGGTTCTGGCTCGTCAAATGTTTCTGTTAAAGCTTCATCCATTTCTTTTTTAAAAGCTTTTTTGAAATCAGAAATGAAGGTTTCTGTCAATACGCCTTCATTAAGCAGGTAGTTTTCAAAGCTAGTTACCGGGTCCTTCTTTCCCCATTCTTCAAAAAGGTGCTGTGGAACATATTTTGTGCCGCTAGCCTCTTCATGGCCCCGCATTCTAAAGGTTATTGCTTCAACCAACACCGGGCGTGGATTTTTTCTCATACTTTCTGCCAGAGTGCTGATGGTTTCATACACTTCCAGAATGTTATTGCCATCTATCTGAATAGCTTCCATGCCATATCCTGGACCTTTTTCGGTAAAGCTTTTAAACTTAAACTGTTCTGACGACGGAGTTGAAAGTCCGTAACCGTTGTTTTCTACAATAAAAATAACGGGCAAATTCCAAACAGCCGCTACATTGAGCGCTTCATGAAAATCTCCTTCGCTGCTACCGCCATCCCCAGAAAATGTAGCTGTGATTTTGTTTTCTTTTTTCAACAAATGTGCCAGAGCAATGCCATCTGCCACGGCTAACTGAGGTCCCAGGTGGCTAATCATACCTACGATATGATACTCGTTTGTTCCAAAATGAAAGGAACGATCCCTGCCTTTGGTAAATCCGTTTTTCTTACCCTGCCATTGTTTGAAAAGTTGTGCCAATGGAATCTCCCGACTGGTAAAAATTCCCAGATTTCTATGCAGGGGTAATATGTATTCGTCTTTTTCGAGTGCTTCTGCCACACCAACAGAAATGGCTTCCTGTCCAATTCCGGAAAACCACTTGCTGATTTTGCCTTGCCGGAGCAGGATAAGCATTTTTTCTTCAATCATTCGGGGCTTCAACAAGCTTTTGTAGAGGTGAATGAGCTGTTTGTTGCTCAGTTTTTTCTTGTCGAAATGGATAGTAGGTTTTGTTTTGGAGGTAGTTGGCATGTGGTGTAATAGTTGGGTGCAAATTTTCTAAATCCTTTCGTCCAGAAAAAGGATTTTTGAAAACAAACTTGCTAAAAGTAATTCTTCAAGGATTCACTTTGGAATTCACCTCAATTTGCAGCAGATTTCAACCCTGAATCAAGTAGATGAGTCATAAAATTTTATTTGTATTGATTTTTTCGCTGGTAGGCAGCCTACCGGTTATTGGTCAATATGATTCAACCGTGCAGCGTTATTTTGTCGGTTCTTTTTCTGCCAGTGGTCTTCGAGGAGATTTGAACTCCAGGTATAGAACCTGGCTTCCAGGGTGGCACGTAGGGCTTAGATTTAACCGAAAGAAACAACTTAATGGCACATTTCAATTTGGAACCGGAAGGGTGGTGTCAGAAAAACTCAATGTTTTTTTCAGCTCCAATGATATTCCGAGACCTGAACCTGTAAACTATGTAAGTACCAGGTTTTTTACGGTGGGCTACGACTTGCAGGCGAATGTGTTCCGGTATAAAAATATTTTAGCCTATGCCAGCCTGGGTTTTCATTTGCTTCAATTTAACCCCAAAGACAAAGAAGGCAAAAGTCTGAGTGGAGAAGACAGGAACAAAACCAGGGCAAGGGGTGAAACCTACGGCAACATCAGCACATGTTTTCCTACTTTGGTTGGCATTACTTATTTTTTTAAAAACCAGATGGGTTTGGGCTTGCAGGCAGGTTGGTTGAATCAGACTACCGGCTATTTAGATAACATGAAACAATTGGGCGAATCGGGTAGACGAGATAACGTGGCCACGTTTCGCTTTCAGTTTTTTTCTCCTTTGAGCAGCACTAAAAAGTAGCCTTAGCTGGTAAGGACTTAAATAATTTAAAAAAAATTTTCGTTGCCCTTTTGACCCGTTTTCAGGTTTTCGTTTGCTTTTTTTAGTAAAGAAGAAAGTTTGTATGGCAAAATGGTCAAATACCTGATTTTGTATTGGTTAGGTAAAATGGTTTCCGGTTACCTTGCTTGCAATTCAGAATCAATAAGGAGTTAAATTTGAATTCCACTTCGGTGGATACTTCCTCACTAAAACGTCTTAATCAGGGCGTAAACTTGCCGAATTGACGGCATTGCTTGCTTTTCTTATCAAGGGTTAACCAAGCCTTTTTTCGCTTGAACTTTTAAGTTTTCGTTTTCCACCACATGACCAAATTGATTTATGACTTTCTCCAAAAACCTGCCAACTGATTTGCTAGCTTACCTGGGACTTCATGTTCCAGCTACCATTTACCACAATCTTGATCCAGCCGAACTCATTACGCACAGTCTTCAGAACCATGAAGGTGTACTCGCCAGTACAGGTGCTTTAGCTGTTGACACAGGAGCATTCACCGGAAGGGCACCAGAGGATAAGTTCTTTGTTAAAGATGGCTATTCAACCAAAAGCATAAACTGGAACGACACCAATCAGCCTATTTCAGCCGAAGTATTCAAGAACCTGAAAATCAAGATGCTACGCTATTGCGAAGGTAAAAAATTGTATGTTACCGACGTAGCCGCCTGTGCCGATCCAATTTACAGGCTCAATGTGCGGGTTATTTCATCTACAGCTTTTCATAGCTTGTTTGCCCACAACATGTTTATCAATCTGAATGACGATGAAAAGGAAATTTTTCAACCTGAATATACTGTGCTTTGTTTGCCGGAGTTTGAGGCAGACCCCAAAACGGATGGAACTCCAAGAAAGAACTTTGCGCTGATCAATCTTAGCGAGAAAACAGTAATTATTGGTGGAACCGGCTACACTGGAGAGATCAAAAAGGGAATTTTTACCATTTTGAATTTTCTGCTCCCAAAAGAGAAAAATGTACTTTCGATGCATTGCTCTGCCAACGTAGGCAAGCAAGGTGATACTGCCATTTTCTTTGGCCTGTCCGGAACCGGAAAAACTACACTTTCGGCTGATCCCGAGCGTTGGTTGGTTGGCGATGATGAGCATGGCTGGTCGGAAAGGGGAATTTTCAACTTTGAAGGTGGTTGTTATGCCAAGACCATTAACCTAAGCAAAGAAAATGAGCCCGATATCTGGAACGCCATTAAGTTTGGTGCATTATTAGAAAACACCCGATTTTTTGAAGGTAGTAACGAGGTAAATTATGAAGACGCATCTGTAACCCCAAATACCCGGGTTTCTTATCCTCTTCATCATATTCCAAATGCCCTGGAGCCTTCAGTGGCAAAGCATCCAAAGCATATTTTTTTCCTCACCTGCGACTCTTTTGGTGTGTTGCCGCCCATTTCAAAACTTACAACCGGGCAGGCCATGTTTCATTTTATTAGCGGGTACACGGCTAAAGTAGCAGGCACTGAAGTTGGCATTAAGGAGCCAAAAGCTGTTTTCTCGGCCTGTTTTGGTGCACCCTTTTTGCCTTTGCATCCGGCTCAATATGCTGATATGTTGGGCGAAAAAATGCGCAAGCACCATGTTCAGGTTTGGTTGATCAACACAGGCTGGACTGGTGGCCCGTATGGCGAAGGTGCAAGAATGGAAATCCCATACACACGGGCAATGATTGCCGCAGCATTAGATGGCAAACTTGGTGATGTCGCTTTTCACCCTCATCCTGTTTTTGGTGTTTTGATGCCTGACGAAGTGCCTGGTGTGCCAACTGAGGTGTTGGACCCCCGAAATACATGGACCGACAAGCAAGCTTATGATGCTGCAGCCAACAAATTGGCTGGCATGTTTTTGAATAACTTCAGCATGTACAAAGATTTGGCTTCAGAAGAAATTTTAGCCGGAAGTCCGCACGTATTAGAAGCAGTAAATTCCTAAGTCAACCACCATAAATCCAAACCTATCATGGAGCCATCATTAGAAAAACTGGTTATGCCCATTGGCACAACGCTTGATCGTTTTATACTTTACAAGCAGCGATATTTTCCTTATGCTACAGGAGAATTGTCGCAACTACTGAGAGATATTGCCCTGGCAAGCAAAATTGTGAATCGGGAAATTAACCGGGCTGGACTCATCAACATTGCCGGCTCGGTTGGTTCTCAAAACATACAAGGCGAGGAGCAGCAAAAGCTGGATGTAGTGGCTAATGTGCGCTTTACCCGGGCTTTAACATGGGGAGGCGAAGTTTGTGCTATTATTTCTGAAGAAGACGAAGGTATGATTGATACCGGCAACCACCAGAGTAAATATGTTGTGGCCATCGACCCTTTGGATG
>JBBRCC010000048.1:0-29885 GCA_038205175.1 Cytophagales bacterium
ATCCAGAAAGCTTTCCAGAGCGGGAACTTGACCTTGTGAAACAAAGTCCTGGCGGTGGGCGAGTCGATATGGTTACAAGATTGGCACTTGCGGCTTAGGGTATCATACACCCTGGAATAGGTACTATTACCACATTTGGGGCAATAAAAGCCGTCAGCCCATTTGATATCAGCTAAGTGTTGAAGTGCTTTTCTATTGTCAGAAAAGGCAGTATGAAATTCCAAAATAGTTGAAAATGATAGCTTTGCAGTTGGCATAGGAACTTGTAGATTTGTTTGCTTACAAGTGTACAAACACTGGTATGTCAAAACATGTCATACCGACCAAAAAAGTTCAGGAAATTAAACGCCTGATCCTTTCACCTTTTATCTCCTCCTAATCTTGATATACTTTAGCAGTTCCAACATTGAATTAAGTTGCAGTCGACAAATCTTTAAAAATTCCAATATTCCATTGTGGAGATTGGGGAGATTAGAAGATAAGTTTTCAAAAAAATCTGAATTTGGACACTCAAGACGAGCTGTCTCTATGATCTAAAAAGGAAATAAGCAATCGATATTCATTCGAAAGAGGACAATGAACTGTTAGCTAATATAACCAATTCGCAACCCTGTTTTTTTTAGTCATTTAAGTTACTGTTCAACATAGTTTAACCTAACTAGAATCTCCGGTATGCGTCAGACAAGCTCTCCAGAAACACGGGGCTATATACTGGAATCAATAAATTATTATAAATTCCAGTGGGAAAATGAATAATTTGAGTTCAATGAATTCCGCATATCAATCTCTCAACATTCAACTCAGCTAAGCTTAAAAGTTATTGAAAATAGCCTGCCAATTTTGACATATCAGTAGGGTTCGAAAAGCTTGCAACGATACCTATTTGTTTCAACAATCTCTCGATGGCCTACTTTTCAAGTAGCGTCGGTTTATAACCAGCAAACAATAACAATGATTGGCTCAATAAAATTTCGATCCAAAGGTATTAATCCCTGTTTTCTTGTTTGAAACAGGTAGGAAAGTACGAATATTATTTCCTCGCCTGCAGCGTTTTTACGTAATCGGCGGGCGCATTCAACACTTCCACCGCTTTTTTGATTTCAGGGTCGCTTCTAAACGAAATCAGTTTTACACCTTTTTCCAAGTAATAGCGAGACACAATTTCCTGCTCCAACAGGTTTATAATTTCAGATTTGTGTTTCAAAATATCAGATTCCTTATTATGGGTTATCTTTTTTCTCAAGGCATCCAATTGATCCTTGATGTCTTCGTAATATTTCTCCTTTTTGGCCGAAGCTGTCAGTTCATTGTAGGTTGTTTCTACTTTGGTTAAGTAATCATAGTCTTTCGTTTCCAGCCATTTTACAAATTCTTGATATTCAACCTCACTCAACACGTACTCCTTGGCAGCGGCAATTTTTGGATTTTTCTGGTGGTATTCCGTGGCATAGTCAAAAAGCAACCCTTTGTTCAGCAAACTTTGTGTAATCGGAAACAGGGTTTGTTTCTCAACTTCAATATCCGGTGTAACTCCCCCACCGTCATAAACCACCCTTCCATTCATGGTTTTAAAAGCACTTTTCAGTGAGTCGGCCACACGTTGAGCCACACCATCATCTCCTCTTTGAGAATAATCTATGGACTGAATACAGCGCCCACTGGGAATATAATATTTGGCTGTGGTAATTTTCAATTGACTATTAAATGAAAGTGGCCTGGTAGCTTGTACCAAACCTTTCCCAAAGCTTCGCTGCCCAATAAGCACGCCACGGTCATAATCTTGAATAACTCCAGAAACAATTTCGGCAGCAGATGCGCTTTTGCCATTGATGAGAACTACCAAAGGAATATCAATATCGAATGCAGGGTTTAAAGCAGAATACGTTTTGTTCCATTCTGTCATTTTACCTTTTGTAGAAACTACCTCTTTGTCTTTAGACACAAACAAGTTCGACACATTGACTGCCTCACTCAACAATCCACCAGGATTGTCCCGTAAATCAAAAATCAACTTCTTACACCCTTGATCCTTAAGCTTTTCCAAAGACTTTCGCACTTCTCTCGAAGCTTCTGAAGTAAAATCAGAAAGTTGAATGTAGCCTATTTCATCAGCCACCATGCCCGAGAAAGGCACATTTTCAATTTTAATTTTTTCTCGAACCAAATCCAGAATAAATGGCTCTTTTTGTCCAAACCTTCGGGCTTTGATTTTCACTTTTGTTCCCGCCTGACCTTTCAGTAATTTACTGATATCGTTGGTGGCTTTTTTCGCAATTTCTATTCCATCAATCTCCACAATTTCATCACCGATTACCAATCCGGATTTGTGAGCAGGAAAGTTTTCATAAGGCATCAACACAATATTTTTGTCGCCTTTTTTTCCAATCAAAGCTCCAATTCCACCATACTGACCAGTGGTCATGGTCCGAAAATCTTCGATATCGTCTTCTGGAATAAAGTTGGTGTATGGGTCAAGGGAGGAAAGCATGGCATCTATACCAGTTTTCATCAACTTCTCAGGCTTAATTTCGTCAACATAATATGTGTTGACTTCTTTAAACATTGTGGCAAAAATATCGAGGTTTCGTGCTATCTCGAAATACTTATCACCAGGCGGCGAAAACCTGACAAACAATACTACTGAAAGTATAAAAGCAGCAGGAATGGCTATTCTTCTTTTCAATTCAGGAATCTTCATGGTCGGGCCCGGTTTTGTTTTCTTTTGCTAACAACGATAACAATTGCAAAAGTGTTGTTTTTAGTTTCTTCTCAATCAATAAAAATTCAAGTGGTTCTTTCGCTACATAGATCAACGCTAAATGTACACCAATGTTCAAAGGCTTGAACACCTCACTTTCTGTCAGCAGGTGCTTGTTAAGTCTATATGCCTCTTTAATTCTCCTTCGAACCAGGTTTCTTTTTACTGCTTTCTTGCTGTATGATTTTGGAACTGTTACCAACATTTTAACCGAAAAACCTTCTTCGCTCGGTTGGTAGGACCAATACAGTTTAAATGGGAAGTAGAAATGTCCTTTTCCTTTTTCGAACAAATCAGCAACTAACTTTCTGCCAACCAGTCGCTCTTGTTTGCTGAAAGTGAAGGATCGTTGTTCGGTTGACATAAACAAAAATAGCAGGACCTAGCCTGCTATCAATTTCCCGTAAATATACACTGGATTTTATTTATGCGATTTCTCGTCAGAAACAGTAAGTTTCTTTCTCCCTTTAGCTCTTCGTCGGCCTAATAAAGCACGACCATTGGCTGTTTGCATACGTGTTCTAAAGCCGTGTTTGTTAGCTCTTTTGCGTCGTGACGGTTGGAATGTTCGTTTCATAACCTATTGCGAATTCAGAAATGGGCTGCAAAAATGAATAAATGGAATGGATTATCCAAAACACATTTCAAATTTTCCATTGATAAGGCTCAAAATAAAAACTATTCTTTGGGTTCACTGAGCAGTTACATTGTCAAAAATTTTTCTCTTTTATATGAGCATTCACTATCGAAGTTTTTCAAAATGCTAATTAGTAGATATACTCGTTTTAAGCGAATAATATGCTGAGCTTCCTAATAACCAGACTTACGATCAATATTTTTTAACTAAACGATGAAGAGTTGTTCAACAAGAAAATCAAGCATTAAACCTCTGTAAAAGACAATCCACTTAGACTCAATTCGGAACGCTTTTTACTTTGCAATATGGTAGTTACCAAAAACATAGCTATCGACCAGTTTTGCCTTAAATCAAAATGCAATTCCACCACATTATAAAATGCTGCCTTGTAATTCTGTTTGTTTTCACCGTATTTTGCGACCCAATTTAAAAAAACGCTCTAAATGGCCAGTATTGGTAAAATTACGCAGGTTATAGGTCCGGTAGTGGACGTTTCATTTGAAGGTGAAGGTGTTGAACTCCCAAAAATTTACGACGCCCTTGAAATTATTAGAGAAAATGGCCAAAAGCTAATTCTTGAATGTCAGCAACACCTTGGAGAAGACAGAGTTAGGACTATTGCCATGGACAGCACCGAAGGTTTGGTGAGAGGTATGGCAGTTAGAGATTTGGATGGCCCTATCTCAATGCCTATCGGTGAAGACATTAAAGGAAGACTATTTAACGTAGTAGGTGAAGCTATCGACGGCATACCTGCTCCAAAAGGAAAAGAATCATTGCCTATTCACAGGCATGCACCGAGATTTGAGGACCTCTCCACTTCTTCAGAAGTTCTCTTTACAGGTATTAAAGTAATCGATTTGCTTGAGCCTTATGTAAAAGGAGGTAAAATTGGTTTGTTTGGCGGTGCTGGTGTTGGCAAAACCGTATTGATTATGGAATTGATCAACAACATAGCTAAAGCCTATGAAGGCCTTTCGGTTTTTGCCGGTGTAGGCGAGCGAACCAGAGAAGGAAATGACTTACTTCGTGAGATGATTGAATCCGGTGTAATCAAATACGGCGATGCATTTAAACATAGCATGGAAGAAGGCGGCTGGGATCTTAGCAAAGTAGACCAGCAAGCTCTTGAAACTTCACAAGCCACTTTGGTATTCGGTCAAATGAACGAACCTCCCGGAGCACGAGCTCGTGTTGCGCTTTCTGGTTTAACAGTTGCTGAATATTTCCGTGATGGAGATGGAACAGGACCTGGCAAAGACATCCTTTTCTTTATTGACAACATCTTCCGCTTTACTCAGGCAGGTTCAGAGGTGTCGGCACTTTTAGGTCGTATGCCATCTGCAGTAGGTTATCAACCAACATTGGCAACAGAAATGGGAGCTATGCAGGAGCGAATCACCTCAACCAAAAAAGGTTCAATTACATCCGTTCAGGCAGTTTATGTACCTGCAGATGATTTAACAGATCCAGCGCCGGCAACTACATTTGCTCACCTTGATGCAACCACTGTTCTTTCAAGAAAAATTGCCGAACTTGGAATTTATCCTGCAGTAGATCCTTTGGATTCAACTTCAAGAATTCTAAATGAAGCAACCCTTGGAGCTGAACACTACAACTGTGCTCAAAATGTGAAGTCTATTTTGCAACGCTACAAAGAGCTTCAAGATATCATCGCCATTTTGGGTATGGACGAACTTTCAGACGAAGATAAATTAGTAGTGGGCCGGGCCAGAAGGGTACAACGTTTCCTTTCTCAACCTTTCCACGTAGCCGAGCAGTTTACTGGTTTGAAGGGTGTGTTGGTCGACATCAAAGATACTATCAAAGGCTTTAACATGATTATGGCTGGAGATTATGATTATTTGCCTGAGGCTGCCTTTAACCTGGTGGGCACTATTGAAGATGCTGTGGTAAAAGGAGAAAAAATGATGGCAGAAGCCAAAGCATAATTTAAGGCAACGAAATCATGTACGTAGAAATAATTACACCCGATAAAAAAGTATTTGCAGGAGAGGCTTTGCAGGTAATTGCACCTGGAAGCGAGGGCTCGTTTGAAGTACTTCCACAACATGCCAGCCTCATTAGCGTTCTGCAGGCTGGCAACATTTCAGTAAAAACCAAGGATGGTGTGCAAACCTTTGCCATCAATGGCGGGGTTGCAGAAGTTCTCAACAACCAGATTACCTTACTTACAGAGGCGCTGGTAAATTAGTTGATTTACTTACATCCCCTTGTGTTCAAACACACAAAGCCCTTACCTTAGCATAAGTTTTACAGGACGTATCCAACAAGGTTAACACAGGTTATGAATATGAATTTAAGGTCATTTAAAAATGTAGTGTGGGGCATGGCTGGTCTGCTCGCACTGACCTCTTGTATTAAAGAAAAGCCCACCAGCATCAATCCGGGCACAAAAAGTACCACAACTGGTCTGCAGTATGCCTCCGATGAGGCAGAAGAAGGCTTTGTTGTTAAGGACTTCAAAGGACAACCACCCGCACCGGGTATGATCTACATTGAGGGAGGTCGTACAGTGCTAGGTTCTGGAGAAGAAGATGTGATGTTTGCTCGTGACAACGTGGAAAGAACTGTTACCATCAATTCATTTTTTATTGATGAAACAGAAATCGCCAATATTCACTGGCTGGAATATCTGTTTTACTTACGTCAGGATTCTGGTCATAATCCTGATTTGTACACCCAAGCCTTACCTGATACTAACGTATGGGTGAAAGAACTTTCATTCAACGACCCTTATCGTGACCACTACCTTCGGTATCCAGGATTTAGATATTATCCGGTAGTCGGTGTTTCATGGGATCAGGCCAATGACTATTGCCAATGGCGCTCCAACGTAGTTAACTACAAATTGGCGCAAGATGCTGATGTGGATGTATCGACAGCCGGGCCAAACGGAAGAATTCCATTAGAAAGTGGTTTAGTTGTTCCAGACTATCGTTTGCCCTCGGAAGCGGAATGGGAATATGCTGCACAAGCTTTAATAGGCACGCAGTATAATGATGAAAATCAGACAAACCGAAGGCTATATCCTTGGGATGGTCATGCACTTAGAAATCCTTATGGAAGGGCTATGGGAACTTTCCTGGCCAACTTTAAAAGAGGGCGGGGAGACTACGCAGGCATAGCAGGCAAACTCAACGACGGCGCCATGATTACAGATCAAGTGTTCAGCTATCCTCCAAACGACTACAACCTGTACAACATGGCGGGTAACGTAAACGAATGGGTGCTTGATGTTTACCGGCCCATGAACTTTCAAGATGTTGAAGACCTGAATCCATTGAGGAGAAACGACTACAAAGATGACATGAAAGTTTATGATAAGGAGAACTCCTTGATTGGAGCCTTTACTGAAGGCAACTCTAACCCTCAAAGTTTTGACCTTGCAAGAACTAACAAGCACCCAAGGGTTTACAAAGGAGGTAGCTGGGCAGATGTAGCCTATTGGTGCTCTCCGGGTACTCGCCGTTATTGGGCTCAGGATTCGTCCAGCTCAACTATTGGTTTCCGATGTGCTATGATTCAGGCAGGAAGAAATTACTAGATAATCGCTTCTAATCTTATAAAGGCTGTTTCGGTATCGAAACAGCCTTTTTTGTTTAACTTGAAGTCAATATTGTTTTTCCTTCATTATTCACAAGAATGTTAGTTTTGCACTCCAAATATTATGGATATAACAATTGGTACCCGTGGAAGTAAACTAGCGCTGTTTCAGGCAGAGTTGGTAGCACAATCGCTGAATGCATCTGGACACTCAACCAAACTAAACATAATTGAAACCAAAGGCGATAAAATATTAAACGTTAGTATTCATAAAATTGGCTCAAAAGGCGTTTTTACAGAAGAGCTCGAAGAAATGCTTCGACATGGAGAAATTGATATTGCAGTGCATAGTGCCAAAGATTTGCCATCAAAACTTCCCCCTGACCTTGAATTGATAGCCTTTGGGAAAAGAGAAAACGCTTGCGATGTGTTGGTTTCTTTTAACCCTGATCTGAAATTGGAATCAAAACCATTTGTGATCGGAACATCTTCAACAAGAAGGGTAGCCATGCTTAAAAGGCTATTTCCGCAGCACACCATTGTAGACATGCGAGGTAATTTGATAACCCGTATGGACAAGCTCAAAAATGGCCGATGCAACGCCATGATATTGGCTTATGCCGGTATTAAAAGACTCGGACTTGGAGCACAAATTTGTCAGCAATTATCAAAAGAAGTTTTTGTCCCAGCTGTTGGCCAAGGCAGTATAGCTATCCAAGCCAAATCAAACAGCAACGAACTAAAACAAGTCGTTTTCACCGCTTTTCATGATGAAAAAACTGGTATTGAAATTGAAATGGAACGTGCCTTTTTATCGACTTTGGATGGTGGTTGCAGTGTCCCTGTTTTTGGCCATGCAGAATTGAATCAAAAACAAATAACCATGACAGGAGGTATTGTTTCGTTGGATGGGCAACAATTCATTTCAAAAATATTAACTGCGATGCTGCCTAAAAAACGAGAAGAACAAAAAGAAAAAGTGCAGGAATGCGGAAGATTGTTGGCCAACATGGTGTTGGAGGCTGGCGGCAAAGAAATTTTAACTGAAATTAAATCACAACTCAACTCAAACTAAAAAAAACAGATTTATGAAAAAGGTCCTTTTTACTCTTTTTTTCGCTTTTACATTCGGATTGATGGCTCATGCCCAGTCTAAATCTGAAAAAGAAGAAGTAGTTATTATCAAAACAAACTTTGGCGAAATTGTACTTGTACTATACGATGAAACTCCTTTACACAAAGAAAATTTTTTAAAGCTGGTCAAATCAGGATTTTATGACAGCACATCTTTTCACAGAATCATCAAAAACTTTATGATTCAGGGAGGCGATCCCAATAGCAAAGACGCAGATTCTACCAACGATGGACAAGGTGGCCCTGGCTACACCATTCCTGCAGAATTTAACCCAAAGTTCAGGCATATTCAAGGTGCGGTAGCTGCTGCAAGAATGGGCGACCAAGGGAACCCAAACAAAGAGTCGAGTGGAAGTCAATTCTACATTGTTGAAAATAAAACCGGCACTCATTTTTTAGACAATAATTACACCGTTTTCGGGCAGGTGATCAAAGGTCTGGAAGTGGTTGAAACCATAGCAGATCAGCAAAAGAATTTCATGGACAGGCCGATGCGAAACATCAGAATGAGCATGAAAGTGAAGACCATGAAAAAAGACAAAATCACCAAAGAGTTTGGTTATCAATTTCCCTTGTAATGGGTAAAAAAATTCTGATAACAGGCGCAAATGGCCTCTTAGGCCAAAAGCTGATAAACCTATATGGTCGACACACTGATTACAATGTTTTGGCTACCGGACTTGGCAGTTACAGGCTTTCAGCAAAATTCGACCATATTAAATATGTGTCCATGGACATTACAATTCCGCAAGAGGTTAGGCAAGTGATCTATGATTTTAAACCCGATGCAGTAATTCACACCGCTGCCATGACCAATGTAGACCAATGCGAATCAGAGCAAGAAAAATGTCGGGTTTTGAATGTGGATGCTGTGGCTACTTTGGTGAATCTTGCTGAGGTACGAGGATTTTTTCTCCTTCATCTAGGTACAGATTTCATTTTCGATGGCAAAAATGGTCCCTATGATGAATCAGCTATTCCAAATCCGCTGAGCTTGTATGGGCAAAGTAAGTGGGATGCAGACCAGTTGCTCATCCAAAGCAAGGCAAAATGGGCTATCGCCCGCACCATTTTGGTGTATGGCATTGCAGAAGATATGAGTCGATCAAACATCATTTTGTGGGTTAAAAAAAATCTTGAAGAGGGCAAATCAATACAGGTGGTAACGGACCAATGGCGAACGCCAACTTTGGCCGAAGATCTTGCTACAGCCTGCTTTTTGATTGTTGAAAAAGAAGCAACCGGCATTTTCCATATTTCAGGTAAAAACCTGATGACTCCTTATGAAATGGCAATAGCAACGGCTAAATATTTCAAACTGGATGAAAACCTGATTCAGAAAGCAAATTCTGGCAATTTTACCCAACCAGCGAAACGTCCTGCCAAAACAGGCTTTATTATTGAAAAAGCAAAGGAAATATTAGGCTACGATCCGGTTAGTTTTGAAAAAGGTATAGGCATTTTAGCTCAACAAATTCATGCCAATTGACCCCTGACCAAATACATGAAGACAAAGGCCGAATGGCGGGTTCATTTCAAAAAACAAAGGCAAGAATTAGACAGACAAACCTGGGCTGAAAAATCAATCCAGCTTAAACAGCTTTTCTTCGAACAAGTAAATCTTTCCAAAGCCAAAGTAATTCATTGCTATCTTCCACTTGAAAAGCAAAATGAACCAAATACCAATTTGATTTTTGAAACAATACTGACCAATTTTCAGCAAATAGTGTGCACTGTGCCATGGGTTACCCACAAGGGAAATGACATGGAAAGTGTAGTTTTCAATCAAGAATCGAAGTTGAGTAAAGGCAGTTTAGGCATAGAGGAGCCTGAATTCAAAAACATGATTCCACCAGAAAAAATAGACATTATCGTTTTGCCGCTTTTGGCTGTTGATGAAGCCGGGTATAGGATTGGATACGGAAAAGGCTACTATGACAAATATCTTTTGCGATGCCGAACTGATGTAATTAAAGTTGCGCTAAGCCTGTTTGAACCATTACCAGTTGGTAGTTTTATGCCTGATGCATGGGATGTACCAGCCGACCTGGTGATTTTCACTTCATAATAATCAGCTAGAAAAATTTTATTTTTTAACTCTTGTGCTTAGTTTCGCACTCAAACTGAACCATTTTGTAATGAAAAGAATACTATCCCTTATTCTCAGCTGCTTCGCATTTGCACAAATTGCTTTTGCCCAAACCTCAGGAGGTCCTGATTTATACGGTTACACTTTCCGAACAGACCAAGCCGCAGATGGCCCCACCTATGAATGGATTGACATTTCTCAAACCGGCACCAATGTTACCGGGCTTGGAGACGACAACTTTGTTGGACCCTTCAACATGGGCATCAATTTTCCATTTTACTGGAACTCGTATGACCGGGTATTTATCGGATCGAACGGATACATCATGTTTGGCCGGGGATCTACATTCGCATCGTCTGGAGGTGCTGCTCCAGGTTTCCCTATTATCCCAACTACCGGAGCTACCAACAACAATTTTGTAGCTGGCTATCTTGCAGATTTAACCTTTGTGAGAGCAGATGGCGGAGCACCCATTCCTGCTGCTAAATGTGTGTACCAAACCATTGGCACAAAATTTATTTGCTCATTTCTTGAAGTTCCATTTTGGAGCCAAGATGCAGCAGCAGGACCCGGACAATTTTCTGGCGCAGCTACTTTCCAAATGATTTTGGATGCTGCCGATAGTTCTATTGTTATTAATTACCAAAATCTCACTGGTCCATCCTACTCAGGTTATGTCGACTTTGCCAGAGGTGGTATTGAAAATATTACAGGCCAAGTTGGTTTAATGACGCTTTCGAACCCTACGCTTCCAACAACAAACCAAGCTGTTAAATTTTACTATCCTCGCAATACTACTTACCAGTTTAGAGACGCTGGTGCTCTTGGAGCTTTCAATGAAGACAATCAAGGAATTGTAGTGCCAAGAGGTAGTATCGGCAGATTAAAAGGTGCCGTAAGAAACTTTGGTACAGCAGACATTACGAGCAACATATCTGTAAGAATTAATGTGATTTTGCCAAATAATCAAATTGCACACAGAGATACAGTAATTCTGGCTGGCCTTCCTAAAGGAAAAGACACCTTGATATCTTTCCCCAAGCCATTTACAAACACAGCATTGGCTAGAACTTTTTCGGCGACCATTATCACTACTTTGACCGGTGACCAACTTACCTCAAACAATACAGTTTCCGGCGAATTAGTAGTCAGTGACTCAGTGAATAGAAAAGTGAATGTGTTCTTTGCAAATTCAGTTTATCCTGACGCCATTCCAAGCACTGTCAATCCTATCATCGCATTTGATGTTCAAAGCGCAGGCATGAAATTGGATGCTCCTTCATACCCTTCGGTAGTAGAAAATGCATTAGTTGATTTATTCTGGACAGATTCAACTTATGCAGTTGACTTTTTAGGTGCTGCATCATATTCTGATTCCATCATGCCTATTAGGGTAGAAGTGAGAAGCGACGACGGTCCTAATGGTTCTGCTGGCACTTTATTAAATTCCTTCAACATTACACATTTGGAAAGTTATCCAGGAGAACTTGTAAAAACCATTAGAGATGGTTCTGAAATTACCTCAGTTGTAAAAAGATTTGAGCTTCCAATGGGTTCTTACCTATGGACAGCGGGAAGCCTTTATGTTGGTGTATTTCAAGAGCTTACCACCAATTTTGTTTGGAACTCGTTGCTTCGTCATGGAACAGGACCATTTTCTTTCCGTGCATTGGAACTTCCAGGAGGCGTTTATGGACAACATAGAACCAAAGAATCCTTAGATTTTCCAATTGGTTTGCAGGTACAATATCGACCTCTGCCAACCAATACGTCTGATAAGAAAAAGAAAGACATTTCTTCAATCAGGTTGTATCCAAATCCAGCTCAAAACAGCTTGAATATTGTGGTTCCTACCACATTTACAGGCCTTGCTACCATTGAGTTTGTATCTGCATCAGGTGCTTCGTTTAAGTTTCCGGCTGTTGCCCCTCAAAACGGCAAACTTAAATTGGATGTAAGTGAAATGCCTGAAGGCATATACACCTTACTCGTTAAAGGTCAAGGACAGGTTTACCAAAGCCGTTTCGTTAAAAACTAATTGAAATAATCTTTCGCAAAAAGCCACTTGGAGTACCCGGGTGGCTTTTTTATTTGACTTCGGTAAAAAATCAGCCAACTTGCCTTCCAATTCTTGCATCATGAAACATATCATCATCATTATTCTCACCAGTGTTTTAGCCCTATTTGCTGGTTGCACACCTGTAGCCGAAACTCCGGAATACAAGTCCTTAGCCATTGAACGTGATTCACTTTACCTTGCTGTAAAAGAATGTGATGCAAACATAGAAGATGTAACAAACACCATCAACGATATTGAAATCAACCTTGCCTCAGTAGATGCAGAGAAGGAACTACTGCTTGGTATGCCAAGGCGAGATCATCTTAAGCAAAAAGAAAAAATCAATTCGATGGTGGCTGACATCTACGTTACCCTGGAAAAAAATCAGCTTTCAATCAAAAAACTAGAAAATAGACTTGCTACTTCAAGTCAACAAAATAAGGCACTAACAAATCTGGTAAAAACATTGAAAAAATCTATTTATGAAAAAGAGCTTCAAATTGAAAAATTAAGAATCAGTATTGTTGTTCTTGAAAGTAAAATAGATACACTTCAGGCAGTTGTAAACGCAAAAGAACGCTTGATAGAAGAGCAAGCAAGATTGTTGCGTGAAGATGCAGAAGAAATGAACTTTGCCTATTTTATTCGGGGTACACGGGCCGAACTTGTACAAGCAAAAATTATTAAAAAAGAAGGTGGATTTTTAGGCATTGGCTCGGTGAAAGTGCTCGAGTCCAAACTTTCAAAAGATAAATTCTTGAAACTTGACACCCGGAAAGTTCTAGAGGTTGATCTTGGCTTTGTAAAAAAGAAAGAATTGATTTCAACCCACCCAAAAGACTCCTACTTTTTTCTGGCTAAAGACGGCGGAAGAATATATTTAAAAATCAGCTACCCAGATAAATTTTGGAGTATTAGCAAGTTTCTTGTTGTGGAAACAGATTAAATCATAAAGCCAATTCTAAACTGCCAGGGGCTAACGTAAAGTGAGTTTGATGGGTTGTATGTGAGATTATACATGATGGTAATAACAAGGCCGCTTTGACTTTTACCACCAAATGATTGGAACACGCCGCCTCCAACAAATAATGCAGGATACCAATGTGAGGGGTTTTGTTCTAGATTTCTTGATAGTACATTAAACTTCAGCAGTTCGTATTCTCCGTGCACAAAAACACTTTTATACACCATGTGCCTGCTAAAGGCTCTGCCACCAAAAATGCTGGTTTTAAAGGAAGGCCTAAATCGTCTATCTTCATAATATTGATAGGTAAGCCCTACGCCATTTACCCATTTGTTTGTGGTTCTATAACCAATCATAGGTGAAATATCAACCATTGTGATATCACCAAAATTGAGCCCAAAATTTCCGCCATAAGTTAGTCGATCTTTGAGTTTCATCTCGCTCACTTCTGTTTCAGGTTTCTCATCCGAAGACTTATCTGCAGTAGACCTGGTGGCAGGTTTCACATAGTCCGATTGAGCTATGGCACTAAAAGTAGCACTGGCAAGCAAAACGAAAACAATAAAATATTTCATGGTGTGAAGGTGTAAAACATGGGCTCTAAAATCTTTTTTGTTAAACCAATTTTGAATAACGCTTTCTGAGTCTGATCCAGTATAGTTGGTACATCTAAATTCCCGGAAGTGTCCCAACTTACAGTACTAAGCCAAAGTTCAGTTTCATCTTGGCTCATCCTATATTTGTCAGAAAGCAAATTTATCAGATTTGAATTATTTAACATCAACTTGATCTCATTTCTTATCACAACAAGCATGTCGCTTAATGCTTTTCCTTTTTCCATCATGGCCAAAGGGCTTACCGCAATCATAAAACAAGGCCATGGCGTGGGACAAACTTCAATTCGCTTAAATTCTCCTTCATTCACCAACCATTGGGTTGTAAACTGTTCCCAAAAAAACACCAAATTAAAATCTTTTTGCATGGCATTTCTCGCTCCCTCTAGGTTGTTCACAATAACAAAATCGTCCTCAGTTAAAACCCGTCCTCGCTTTTGAAAATAATAAGCCGCCATCAAGTGAGAACCAGAGCCAAATCTGCTGATGCCAACTTTTGCAGTTTGCAAATCACTTTCAGCAACAAAAGGACTCCTGGCATTTGAGTGAATACCCCACAAGAGTGGCGAAGCTACAAAGCCTGCAAACACTTTTGCCGGATTTCCCTGATTGATGGCATTTACTATTCCTTCGGTGAGCACTATGGCAACATCAAGCTCATTTGTAGCCAAAGCCTTTACCATGTCGCCCGTTCCAGTTGAATAATTTGTCCAACTCAAATTGATACCAGCTTCAGCAAACCGACCATTCTCTAAAGCTATATGCCAAGGTAAATTGAAATGCTCGGGAACACCTCCAATCCGAAGTTCTGTCATGGAATTTATGGGTAAAGAAAGGTAATTTCAACCATTTGAAACACCTTTGTACATGCGTTTGGTGATCGATGTTGGAAATACCTTTTTCAAAGGAGCTTTATTTGATGAAACAAATATGGCTCAAGTCTTTGAACCGATTTCGGTAGAATCAGACTTAGCCAACTGGATTAATTCACCTGAAATAGATTCAGTTTGGATTTCAACCGTTAGAAAGGCGATTCCTGGAATTTTAATAAATGACAGGTTTCCTGTAAAAAAGGTTCATCACACCCTCAAACTTCCTTTCAACCTTGACTATAAAACGCCAGAAACACTCGGAACCGACAGGATTGCTGCTGTTGCAGGTGCAATAAACAGATTTCCTGATAAAAATTTACTTGTGATTAATCTGGGCACATGCATCACTTTCGATGTGCTAACAGCCGATAAAAACTATTTGGGTGGCGCCATTTCTCCTGGAATTTTTATGAGGTTTAAATCATTGAAAACCTTCACAGCTTCCTTGCCAGAGGCCTCCCTTTCTCATTATGTCGACTTTATTGGCAAAAACACGCTAGAGTCGTTGGCTTCTGGTGTATTTTCTGGCATATTTTCTGAAATAATAGGTTACACCCATCGTGTAGAGAAACAATTCGGCTCTGTTCAACTCGTTATCTCAGGCGGTGATCACATCTATTTTGATAATTTGCCGATTAAGGAGAAGTTTGCATCCCCATGGCTGGTGCTCGAAGGCATCAACCACTTAGCTCAGTTGAATGAATGAAAAACTAATCTGCTTGTCCATCGGCCTTTTGATGCTGATTTCTTCAAGTAGTTATTCTCAAAGTAAAATAGGCAATTCCCCGATTTCCCGGTTTGGGCTTGGCTTGCTGTTTCCAGATGGTTTCAGCCGTAATCATGGCATGGGCAATGTGGGTATTGCTAATATTGGCCCGGATCATTTGAACCTTCAAAACCCTGCCCTGCTGCCTTTCAACAGGTTTGTAAATATTGAAGGCGGGTATCATACCCAACGGAAATACTTCAAAAATGAAGCAAGCTCAAGCGACCGCTGGGGCGGCGGGCCCTTGCACCTGAGCATAGGTTTACCCATTTCGAAAAAAGCTACAGCAGCATTTGGCATTAAGCCATTTAGCGCCAAAGAATATAAATTCTATGCTCCGGTCTCCAGTCCTTTCGATACAGCAGTCAGCATTTCTTCTTTCCAAAAAGTGCAAGGCACACTAAGTCAGGTATTTTTGGCAGGGGGATTTCAGGTTGCTAAAAACTTTAATCTAGGCATAGAAGCTTCCTATGTTTTTGGCACTTTCACCCAAACCGATTCCATTATTATAGCATACCGAAACTTTTTCGGAAATCAGTATTCAATTGACCGTCAAACGCTATTTAAAGGTTTGATGTTAAGGCCAGGTTTTAGTTTGGTTATTCCTATCAACAAGGAAAAACTTACTTCTTTTGTAATTGGTGGAACCGTGCAAATGCTGCCTGCCTTACAGGCAAAAAATTATGAAACAGTTTTCAGACCCTACGGCATCGACACCATCAACACCGGTTCAACATCTAACTTTCAATATCCTATCACTTATGGTCTTGGTGTAGCTTATCAAAGATCTTACAATTTTAGATTTGCAGCCGACTTCAAATTTATGATGGCCTCTGGACTAAAACTGGCATACCCTTCTCAAACGGTGAACAATGGCTGGCAATTTGGACTTGGCACAGAATATATTCCGGGAACTTCAAAATCTACCCGCTACGTGAACATCATCAACTACCGGGCTGGGATTCAGCTCGCTGCTTTGCCCTACACTGTTGGAGATCAGTCCATTCAATCTCAATTGATTACTTTGGGAGCTTCTTTTCCCATCATCAGAAAAGAAAGCAAGTTCATGCGTCCACTTTTCAATGTAGCCTTCCAGTTTGGGCAGATGGGAAATCCCAACACGTTTGAAGGACGAGATCGTTACATTGGATTTGTTCTTGGCGTTACATTAAATGACCAACTATGGTTCCAACGCTACAGAATCGATTAGCCAGCCCAAAAAAATACCTCCCGAAGGAGGTAAAAGTTAATGTTGTGTCTTTATACTGAAAAACTCTCTCCGCAACCACATGTTCTTGAGGCGTTGGGATTTTTAAATTGAAAACCTTTGCCATTCAGACCGTCTGAATAATCCAACTCCGTTCCGATGAGGTAAAGCATGCTTTTCTTGTCGACCTTTAGCAAAATACCTTTGTCCTCAAAACTTTTGTCAGTATCAAAATCCTGATCGTCAAAGTCTAATTCGTACATTAAACCGGAACAACCTCCGCCTTTCACCGACACCCTAACGTTGAAATTTTCACCGTAACCTTCTGACTGTCTGATTTCAGAAATTTTCCCTTTGGCTTTATCTGTAATTGTTATCATGGTCTGTGTCTTTGTTTTTACAAAAATACACTCAAATACCGAGCCGAGCAAACGGACTGACAAGTTGACAATATTCTTTAATCAGAAAATAACCTCAAGAAATAAAATCTTATGTTGGTTTTTTCCTTAAGTTTGCACCCTCTTTTTAAAAAGCAAAATAGCGTACCGCCTTGGCTAATACTAAGAAAACATCTCGCATTAATTTTGCGATCGTCAAACAGACCATTCCTTATCCTGATTTTTTAGACGTTCAACTTAAGTCGTTCAAGGAATTTTTCCAGCTCGACACAGCGCCCGAAAAACGAAACCAGGATGGTTTATTCAAAGTTTTTTCAGAAAACTTTCCCATTTCAGATTCACGAGAAAACTTCGTGCTCGAGTTTATCGACTATATAGTTGATGCACCCAAGTACAACGTTGAAGAGTGTATCGATCGAGGAGTTACCTACTCTGTTCCGTTAAAGGCCAAGCTAAGGCTTACTTGCAACGATGCAGAAAATGAGGATTTCCAAACCATAGAGCAAGAAGTGTTCTTGGGCAACATCCCTTACATGACCAGTCGTGGATCATTCGTGATCAACGGGGCAGAAAGGGTTATTGTGTCTCAGCTTCATAGGTCTCCTGGCGTGTTTTTTGCCCAAAGCAAGCACACGAACGGAACCAAGCTTTATTCGGCTAGGATCATTCCATTCAAAGGCTCCTGGATTGAGTTTGCAACAGACGTGAACAACGTAATGTTTGCTTACATCGACAGAAAGAAAAAGTTTCCTGTTACTACCCTCCTTCGTGCCATTGGTTACGGTTCCGACAAAGAAATTCTCGATATTTTCGGGCTTTCTGAAGAAATGACCGTAAACAAAACCAACATGAAAAAGATGGTTGGCAGGAAGTTGGCAGCAAGGGTACTCAGAACATGGACCGAAGATTTTGTTGACGAAGATACCGGCGAGGTAATTTCTATCGACAGAAATGAGGTTTTGATGGAAAGAGATACCGTAATTCAAGAAGCAGATCAAGATCTTATTGTTGATTCAGGTGTAAAATCTGTTATCCTACATAAAGAAGACATCAATGCAGCTGACTATGCCATCATTTACAATACGCTACAAAAAGACAACTCAAACTCTGATAAAGAAGCTGTAGAGCAGATTTACAGACAATTGAGAAATACAGAAGCTCCAGACGAACAAACAGCTCGGGAAGTTATTCACAGTTTGTTCTTTAGTGAGAAGCGTTATGATCTCGGAGAAGTAGGTCGTTACAGAATAAACAAAAAATTGTCGCTTGAAATCAGCCGTGAAACACGGGTGTTGACAAACGCCGATATCATAAGCATTGTTAAATATCTAATTACACTCATTAACTCCAAAACAGTTGTCGATGATATTGATCACTTGAGCAACAGAAGGGTGAGAACAGTTGGCGAACAATTGCATAGCCAATTTGGTGTTGGTCTGGCTCGTATGGCCAGAACCATCAAAGAAAGAATGAATGTTCGTGATAACGAAGATTTCAAACCTGCAGATTTGATTAATGCCCGAACTCTTTCTTCTGTAATTAATTCCTTTTTTGGAACTAACCAGTTATCCCAGTTCATGGATCAAACAAATCCATTGTCTGAGATTACTCACAAAAGGAGAATGTCTGCCCTTGGGCCAGGTGGTCTTTCAAGAGAACGTGCAGGATTCGAGGTTCGTGACGTTCACTACACACACTACGGCAGGCTCTGTACCATAGAAACTCCTGAAGGTCCAAACATTGGTTTGATTTCAAGTCTTTGTGTGCATGCCAAAATAAATGCCATGGGCTTCATCGAAACACCTTACAGGGTTGTTAAAGATGGAATTGCCGGAGGAGCTGAAGGTGTAGTTTATCTTACCGCAGAAGAAGAAGACGGAAGCAACATAGGTCTAGCTAAACTTCCTTTGGAAGAAAATGGTAAAATTACAGCAGACAAAGTGAAAGCCCGTTTCGAAGGCGACTTCCCACTCGTGGAGCCAGACAAGTTGTCGTACATGGATGTAAGTCCTAACCAAATTGTATCGGTAGCTGCCTCGCTTATTCCTTTCTTGGAACACAACGATGCCAACCGGGCCTTGATGGGATCGAACATGCAGCGTCAGGCTGTTCCTTTGTTAAGACCTCAAGCTCCAATTGTAGGAACCGGTTTGGAGCAAAGAGTTGCACAAGATTCAAGAACACTTGTGGCAGCAGAAGGCGATGGTGAAGTAGTTTTTGTTGATGCTTCTAAAATTGTAATCCGCTACGATCTCTCTGAAGATCAACGCATGGTTTCATTTACAGGCGACGAAAGAACATACGATCTGATCAAATTTAGAAGATCTAACCAAGATACTTGTATTAACCTAAAACCCATTGTTATGAAAGGGGAAAAGGTACATAAAAACCAAGTACTTTGCGAAGGATATGCAACTGAAGGTGGAGAACTTGCACTTGGACGAAACCTACTTGTAGCCTTTATGCCTTGGCAAGGATACAACTTTGAGGATGCCATTGTAATTTCAGAAAAAGTTGTTCAACAAGATATTTTCACTTCTCTTCACATCGAAGAATTTGAACTTGATGTGCGTGAAACTAAGCGTGGTGAAGAAGAATTGACCTCAGAAATTCCAAACGTCAGCGAAGAAGCAGTAAAACATTTGGATGCCGACGGAATTATCCGTGTTGGTGCTGAGGTAAAAGAAGGTGATATTCTAATTGGAAAAATCACTCCGAAAGGAGAAAGTGATCCGACACCTGAAGAAAAATTGCTTAGAGCCATTTTTGGAGACAAAGCAGGTGATGTGAAAGATGCTTCCATGAAAGCGCCTCCATCTCTTCGTGGTGTAGTTATAGATACCAAGCTATTCTCAAGACCAAGACGTGACAAAGACTTGCGTGGACAGGCTAAAAAGAATGTAGAAATTCTGAAAGGCCGTTATGCAAAAGACCTTCTTGAGCTTCGTTCTCAAATCATTGAGAAACTTGTGAACTTGCTTGAAGGCAAAAACTGTTTGGGCATCAGACATAAATTTGGAGATGAAATTCTTTCAAAAGGCGTAAAATTTAACAGGAAGAACGTTACTGAAAACTTGTTTCCTGAAAAAAACCCATACAAAGACGAAAGCAATTACAATGTAAAAGAAGAAGTAAACCTCATTGGCGATCTTCTGCTTGAAAATTGGACCGATGATGAGCGTATGAACAACCTCATTGTCGACATCGTGAAAAACCATGGCAACCGAAGAAATGAAATTGCAGGTAAGTTTAAGCGAGAAAAGTTCACAATGGAAGTAGGCGACGAACTCCCGGCAGGCATTGTGAAAACAGCAAAAGTTTACATTGCTAAAAAGCGTAAACTAAGAGTTGGTGATAAAATGGCAGGCCGACACGGAAATAAAGGTGTGGTGGCTAAAATTGTACGTCACGAAGATATGCCATTCCTTGAAGACGGAACACCTGTAGATATCGTGCTGAACCCATTGGGCGTTCCTTCCAGGATGAACATTGGTCAGATTTATGAAACTGTATTAGGTTGGGCTGGATTGAAATTAGGACGACGCTATGCAACACCTATTTTTGACGGCGCTACTGAAGAGCAAGTAGTTAACGAACTTAACGAAGCTGGACTTCCTGAATTTGGCAGAACTTATTTGTCAGATGGTTTAACCGGAGAGCGATTCGACCAAAAGGTAACAGTAGGTGTGATTTACATGCTGAAACTTGGCCACATGGTTGACGACAAAATGCACGCACGTTCTATTGGACCATATTCGCTTATTACGCAGCAGCCTTTGGGTGGTAAAGCACAGTTTGGCGGTCAGCGTTTTGGAGAGATGGAAGTGTGGGCACTCGAAGCGTTTGGAGCTTCTCACATTCTTCAGGAAATTCTTACCGTGAAATCTGATGATGTGGTAGGAAGAGCAAAATCTTACGAAAGTATTGTGAAAGGTGAGCCAATGCCGAAACCAAATATTCCTGAATCATTCAATGTTTTGGTTCATGAATTAAGAGGTCTGGCACTTGAAATTACACTCGACTAAAGCAACTTAATTAATAAAGAATGCCACCTAAATTAGGTGGCATTTTTTTTTGACGTTGAATTGGTTTGTTTTGACATAAATTATGAATGATTCTAAAACATACAGCATCCTGATAGCCGACGATCACTCCATTCTCAGAGAAGGAATGAAACTTTTGCTTGCAGACTGTCCAGATCTAGAACTTGTTGGGGCAGCCTCAAATGGCGATCAGATATTAGAATGGTTAAAAATAAAAACACCTGACTTGCTCATAACAGATTTAACAATGCCGGGAAAGCCTGTTTTTGAAGTACTGGAAGAGATTCAAAAAAAACACCCAAAAATAAAAACGTTGGTGGTGAGCATGCACGATACATCGGACTTTGTTTTGCAGGCAATTCGACTTGGCATAGCAGGATATCTTACCAAGTATTCAGCTAAAGAGGAGCTCTTAAAGGCCATCCGATGTATATTAAGTGGCGATTCTTATTTTAGCAACGAAATAGCGCAGGTAATGCTCAAAGGCACCATAAAAGAAGATAATTCGAAGGTACGGTTTCAGGAATTAAGCAAAAGAGAGATTGAAGTATTAAACCTCCTATCAGAGGGTTTAAGCTCAAAAGAAATTGGAGAGCGCTTGTTCATCAGCGAACGAACTGTGTCGAATCATAGGGCTCATATCCTGGAAAAGACGGAAGCAAGAAATACTGCAGAGGTGATCAGAATGTATTTGAGTTTAAAAAAAGCATAGACTAAGCCTATAAATAGTCATTTATACCTATTTAAATTGAGATAAACTGCTCAAGATTTCCAGTGGAGTATGCATCACCTTTGTAGTGTTTCAAATGCACCATGAGATCAACTGCAATTACCCAGATATTTTCAAACAGCACCTTTTCGCAGTTGGCTATGTGTGCAAACGAAAGTGTGGGAATGGCTTACTTCAATTTGAACGGAGCTATAATCAAGTCAAATTGTTGCTTTGAAAAGCTTGTAGGATTATCGACAGAAAATTCCAACTCAGGCCAATTTAAAAACTTGTTTCAATTCAGCTTTGATTCCGATAGTGCCACAAATATGTTTTGGTATAAAGTATTGGATGGCTTACCTCAGGCCACTGAAGTGAAAATACCAGAGAATGGCACTTTCAAAAAGCTCAAAGTATTTTTAACCTCAGTGACTGACCCTCATTCCATTGTAACAGGAATAGTTGGATTTTTTTCTTCAAAAGACAACCAATTTGATCATAGTTTTTTCAATACCGAGCTTCATGAGCAACATGATCCATACAAGGACTTTGGTTGGAAGAAAGACAGGTCAAAAAGAATTTTGGTGATTCAAGATGCCGAAGGGCTTCATGAACATTTGAAATCCACCATCAATAAACTTGGATTTGAATTTGTTGCCACTGGCACGTCATTTTCAGACGCTTTAGATAAATGTAGAATCATAAAACCTGAATGGGTTTTTCTGGATTATCAACTCGCTAGCGGGGAAGATGGAATAGAACTTGCAAAAGCTTTGAAAGGAATAGGGGTTGAATCCATTGTTTTCACCTCTGTTCTATTTGAAGATCTTAAATTTTCGACTCAGATCAACGAGATTTTAAAACCACAAAACATGAAGAAGTTGGAAGATTTTTTGTTGAATCGTGAATGACCGTGTGTGTATTACTTGAGCTACTGTTGGTAATGTGTCAACCAACGATACCCGATGCATAGGCGAAAACCCCATACACTGGAACTCAAGTAATCGGCTCAATTCTTACATGTGTGACTGTAAATGAGAGCAAAGCACAGAACTAACAGCCGGAAGCAACAACTTTCGGCTGTTTATTTTTTATGACCACTAAGCATATTGACACCTCGCTTATTCATGCGTACATCTACCCAACGGGCATTTTGGTTGAAGGGGAAGAAACCTGGCTTGAAACCAATGCAGCACTTCAATCTTTAATAGAACAAACAACCAAAGATTTTGAGAGGTTCAAGGCTGCTTTGCTTAGCGAAAAACACGAACTACATCAGTTGGAATTTGAAGGCTACCAGTGGCAAGTAAACCTGGTGCCTGGCCATGTAAACTTATGGCTTGTTCAATCCTGGCCAAAAAGCGAAGCAGTAACCAAGTCGGTTTCACCCATCCAACAGGAAGTGTTTCACAGGGTAAAAAATAACATGGCCATGATTGAATCACTCCTTTATTTGCAAAAAATGCTAACCAAGGATGAGGTAATTAGTTCCATTCTGGATGACTGCGAAAAACGGATTCATTCCATGATTTTGGTACACGTAAATTTATGCAACACCTTAGAAACTGATGTTGTGGACATGCAGCAATACCTGGAGCAGTTGATTCGCTATTTGATAAATAGCTTTGGAACTTTTGGTAGTTATGCCATTCGAACCAACTATGAAAAAATAGAACTGCCTTCAGACAAAGCAGTTGCTGTAGGATTAATCGTAAATGAATTGGTTACAAACTCATTCAAATACGGTCTGAAGCACACCTACAATCCAACCTTAGAAATTTGCTTTGAGGCCAAACAGGGGGGAATTGAACTTGTAGTAGCAGACAATGGCCCGGGATTCGAGAAAACACCTGGAAACGAGGAAAACAAGTCGCTGGGACTAATGTTGGTAAGAATGCTCTGCCGTGATCTGAATGGAAAACTAGAACTTGCAAATAAAAACGGGGCTCGTGCCAGTTTGCTTTTTCCTCAAAAATGACATAAAAAAATACCCGGACTAAAAAAGTCCGGGCATCTTACTATTTTTAAATCTGAAGTAAATCCTAGAAGAATCGAACCCTGTTGTCTTTTACTTTTGAGATATCTTTAAGTGCTTCGTTTACAAAATAACCACCTTTAGATTGTGCTTTCTGAGACAGACTTTGTTTTTGGGCTGCAAAATCTTTGGTCTCCGGTGCTGGCGTAAACTCTGTAACTTTCAAGACTGCAACGCCATTCTCGCCCGCAAATGGCTTTGATTGTTTGCCTTTTTGAATACCAAACACCCTGCCTACTGATTTTGGATCATATCCAATATCGGCAATCGAGGTCGAATTTAGTGTAATCCCAGTGGCAATATTTACAATAGCCGAACTGCCATACGCTTTTGCCATTTCTTCGATGGAGGCGCCTTTAAGCTTTTCAATAATCTGCTCAGCTTTCAATTGCTTTCTCACCTCGTTTTCTACAGCCTCCTTCACATCCTCTAATTTTGGATTATTTTCTTCGGTAACACCTGTTAGAACTGGAATAACAAATCTGTCGTTTAGTTCAAAAATTTCGCCGGAAGGCTCACCTGGTTTAGTATCGTCCTTAAATGCCCAAACAACCAATCGACGAGCATCTGTGATATCATTCAAATTGGTTGAAGACTTTTGAATACTTTTAGCTGACAACTTCTGTGCTCCTGGAAACTTTTTAAGATTAGAGTCAAGGTCCGCAGCTTTAGTTACAATTGCCTTAAACTCGCTCGCAACCCTGTAGATTGAATCACGGGTTTCATCCCCTGCTGTAATTGAACGACTTATGCTAACTACTTTGTATTTTAAATTCGTTTTAGGAGCTGTAATCTTGATCAGGTGATACCCAAAGTCTGTCTCAACAGGCTCTGGTAATAAACCCACTGTTTGAGCTTTGAAAACAGCATCTTCAAAAGGTTTTACCATTCTCCCAGAGGTGAACCAACCCAAATCACCACCGTTGTCTTTAGTCCCATCGGTGCCGTGAATAGCGGCCATTGCTTCAAAGCTTTGTCCACCTTTAATATCTTTCAGAATATTTTTTGCGTTAGCAAGTGCCTTTTTCTTGTCTTCATCAGACGGCGAATCACTTTTAAAAAGAATGTGGCTGGCTTTAGCTGCAAAATCCCCTTCATTTACCACATCAAGCACTTTGTATAAGACATAGTTGTTGTCTTTCATGAAGGGACCATACACTTCACCTACAGAAAGAGAAGGAGCGCTTGCCAACTCTGCAGGCAAATCACCAGGACTGACAATCAAAAGTTGCTCATCTTTATCAGATTTCGCTTTTGCGAAAGCAGTGTCGTTTTCAGTTTGTTTAAATTCGTCCCTGATTTCTTCAAGCTCTCTTCTAAACTCAAAATTATCTGCATCACTTGGAGTAATAGTAAACTGCACATACTCTACAGTTCTTGAATCACTACCTTTGTATTTTAATTTATTCTTCGCCAAGTAGTCTTTCAGTTGGCTATCAGACGGTTTGAAACTACTATCAGGAAGAATTGCAAAAGGCACGAATAAGAATTGGACATCTGCTTTAGCAGTTTGCGTTTCATATTCTCTTTTAGCCTCAGCGGTAGTTACATAATTGGTTTTCGTCAACAAGTTTTCAAATTTCAACCTTTGACGATCGTCAGGAAGCTTTCTTTCAAAATTGAACCAAGCCGCTTGTTGTTGAGGTGGCACTTTATCAATATTCTTTAGGAAATTGACAATTTGTTGCTGGTCAAACTTTTGTGTGTTTGGATCAGTAAATGCTTGTTTTATGGATGAGTGAATATTATTTCCCTGAACCATGTCTTCCAATTCAGCGTCAGAAACAGTGATTCCCAGCTTTTCAAATTCTGGCTTGTGTGCCTTGTTGAAAATTATGGTATTCCATGCTTGCTCTCGCAAACCAACCATTTCAGATTCCGTTGGGTTTTTACCGGAATTTAGGAAATACTCATTCTCAATCTGCTTGAGCTGGTCTTGGTAATCTTGGGCAGAAACTTCTTCGCCTGCAACTTCGCCCACTACTTGTTTGTTGCCAAACAAAACAGAATTTGGACCTAAAACATCGCTGCCAACAATGAAAAATGCCAAACTTAGGGCAACAATTCCAACAGCTAAACCTGATTTTTCTCGGATTTTACTTACAATAGCCATGCTATGGTTTTAAAAAAGGAGTGCAAAGAAAGGATGATTTGTTGTGAATTCCAATCTATTTCCCAATATAATCAAACTCATTGGTTTTATTAGGATGAACAATTTTAGAAATTCAGCGAAAATGTTCATTCTTTTTCATGGTTTTTGGTATCGCTTTTCATTGTGATGGCTCACAACATTTAAAAGATCATTTTGAAAAACTTAGAGTAGGAGAATTTTTTTTAGAATAATATTATCTTGTATTTTGAACTTCAATTTTTCAATCAATTTTAAACATGATAAAAACAAGTTTGCTATTTACAGGTGCCATGATGGTAGCCTGTTTGGCATTTGGTCAAAAGTCACTAGATAAGCCAGCTGCAGTCCAATCGATTTCACTCGAAGAGGCTATTAAAAACCATGGTTTTCCAGTAAAAACCAATTCGGGCAATTCTCTGAAAGACAAACAAGATTACAAAGCTGCGAAAAGAGCTTGGGTAGCTCAGAATCCGGAACTTCACAAAAAGCTGAATGCAAACCCAAAACCAACAACTCAGCCGGTGTTGATGGATGAGAAAACGTACAAACAAGCTAATCAAACTACCCCTTCTGAGAAATAACATGAAAAACAATCTACGAATACTTTCAACCCTGATCTTTTGCTTCTTTGCCATCACCCTCACATCTTTTGGACAGGACGGTGAATGCGAGACAGATGGCTGTCTTTTTGGTTTCGGAACTCAAAGACCTGCCACCACAGTTTCTACTTCAAGCGCAACATTTGCACCTGTTGCAACCAACCTATTACCTGGAAATTTCTCAGTTTGTGCTGTAACCAGCGGAACTACCTACGAGTGGTCTCTATGTCCTGCCGATGGTGGAGTTGCAGCTTATGATGCGCAGATGACGCTTTACACAAATACAAATGCTGAATTGTGCTACAGCGATGATCTTTGTGGGCTTAATCCAAAAATCAGGTACGTTGCCACATTTACCGGGACGGTAAAGGTGCAAATCAATGTATTTGATTGTATCATTGCAGGTGGCAGTGTTTCTACTTTGGTTTGGCGAGCTATCCCAAATATCACTGATGTAGCTGTTGCCGAGGTTTATTCGCTTTCTAAAAAAATGATTCCTAATGGGAACCCCCATACAGTTAGCGCAGCAATTCAAAACAATAGCACTCAGGTAGTTCAATCTTTAGGAGTCTCTTTTGAAGTATCGGGTGCAAATACATTCAGCAGAAATATACAAGTTACTAATCTAGGTGCAAATGAAACCCGGATTGTAAATTTTGAAAGTTTTAGCTCAGCCAATCCTGGCACGAACACCATTACAGTTCGGGTGGTTGACACAGATGATGTGCCGGCAAACAACGTAAAAACTATTACCCAGAATGCAAATGCAACTTCTTTTGCCTACACGGTTGGCACAACTCCTGTAGATGGTCTAGGATTTAATACAGCCAATGGAGAAATTGGTGTTAAGTTCAAAAACAATGGAGACTTTTCAATTGCACAAGCAAATGTGTTTTTCAATGCTGCTGAAGCTGTTTATCGTATTAAAATATATGATGCCACTGGCACTGGTGGGCTCCCTGGTGCACAGCTTTTCTTTTCAGCAGCCAACAGAAATTCAACACTTGGTTTAAACCAAATTCCTGTGAGCCCGGCTGTTCCTGTTTCAGGAGATTTCTGGGTAGTTGTGGTGCAGCAAACTACCACACTTGTAAATGTTGGTTGTGAAAATGAAAACCCACTTAGAACTGGCACTTTTTACTTTAAAACAAGTACCGTTGGCGCTGTTTGGACCGATATAGCAACGCTACCAACTTTACCATTCAGATTGATGTTTGAAGTGGTGGCAGGATGCGCCCCTCCAGCTCAACCTGATCAGATATCTGGTGCTACAAGCGCTTGCTCAACCGCTACCAACACCTATTCAGTTGCACCTGTTCAGGATGCAACATCATACACATGGACTTTGCCAAACGGTTGGACAGGTTCATCTACTTCCAATACCATTTCAGCAACAGCCGGCTCAATGGGAGGAAATATTTCAGTCTCAGCAAATAGCACCCAATGTGGAAGCGGCCTACCGAGAACTTTAGCCGTAACAGTAAACCCAACGCCTATTGTTCAAGGCCCAATCAGAGGTGAATCAGGTGCTTGTGCCGGAGCTAGCCTTACTTATTCAGTTGCAACAGTACCGGGTGCTACTGCTTACACATGGACGTTGCCAGCAGGTTGGGGAGGCACTTCAACCACCAATTCAATCAGCACATCTGTTGGAAGCTCAGGAGGAACTATTTCAGTAACGGCTACAGGCTCTTGCGGCACTTCTTCTCCTGTTAATTTTCAAGTTTCTATAGTAACTTTCCCTTCAGCTCCTGCTAACATTGCAGGTTTTTCAAGTGTATGTTCAAGTACTACCCAAACTTACACAGCTGCGCCAGTAGCTGGAGCTGCATCTTATATTTGGACATTGCCAGCAGGTTGGTCAGGCACTTCTACTTCAAACGTAATCAATGCAACAGTTGGAACTGTAGGAGGAAACATTCAAGTACGTGCCATTAACTCTTGCGGCCAAAGCAATGCTACTTCTCTTGCAGCCACAGTCAATCCAACTGGTAATGCAAGCTTTACTTACGCCACAAACTCCTATTGCGTTGGAAGTCCAAATCCTTCAGCCACTTTAACTTCTCCAGGTGGTATTTTTTCTGCTTCTCCTACAGGTTTGATATTTACAAATCCACAAACAGGGGAAATTAACCTGCAAAATAGCAATCCAGGAAGCTACACTGTAACCTACACAACTGCAGGTGCTTGCAGCACATCGGCTAGTTCCACAGTTACCATTGCTCCAACTGTATCTGCTTCTTTTGCATACGGTGCCACTTCTTATTGTTTAAACAGCCAAACCAATCCAGGACCTAATATGGGTTCTGGTGCTTCTTTGGGTACGTTTTCAGCTACACCTGCCGGACTGAATTTGAACGCTGCAACTGGTATCATTACCTTAAGCGGAAGCCAAGCTGGCTCTTACACCATCACAAATGCTATTGCTGCTACAGCAGGCTGTTCGGCTGCAACTGCCAATGCAACTGTTGCTATCAATGCCGCTCCAACGGCAACTGTGGCAGGTGGTGCTATCATTTGTTCCAACGGCTCTCAAACTGTTCCGGTATCCATTACTTTCACTGGTACACCACCTTATAACTTCACTTACGCAGTTGGCGGCAATCCTACACCTATTACAGGTTATGCAAGCAACTCCTTTATCATCAATGCTGCCATATCTGGAACTTATACCGTAACAACAGTTCAGGACGCTACAACTTGCCAAAGCCCCGGCACAGGCAATGCAGTAGTGACCATCAATCAAAATCCTGCTGTTTCACTTACGCCTTTCCAAAGTAACCTATGCCTGCAATCACCTGGCATCACACTCAGCAATGGTTCTCCTGCCGGTGGCACCTATTCAGGACCTGGAGTGGCTAATAATGTTTTAACACCCGCCACAGCAGGTGTTGGCACTCATACTTTGACTTATACCTTTGTTACTCCGCAAAATTGCACAGGTTCTGGCACTGTAGATTTTGTGGTCGAAGTCTGTGTGAGCAATAAACCAATGCTTGAAAACAGTCTTCAGGTTTGGCCAAATCCAGCCTCAAACCAGGTATCTGTTAGCTTGGAAGGCATGAACCAAAGCAATACCAGGTTTACGGCTACCACAATGGAAGGAAGGTCAATTGACTTAACACAAGATGCAAACTTTACATCAGGTCAGGCAAATATTTCAGTAGAAAAATTGCCTAAAGGCTTGTACCAATTGATGATTCACCAGAACGGAATGGTTTTCAAGAAAATGATTTCAATCAGGTAATCTTAAGTAAACATCTTATCGAAACGCCTTTGGGTTTTACCTGAAGGCGTTTTTTT
>JBBRCC010000049.1:0-29306 GCA_038205175.1 Cytophagales bacterium
TAGACCTGCTTACCGAAATTGATGGCGTAACTTTCGATGCCTGTCATGCAAACAGAGACCATGCATTTTTCTGGGTTGAGGTTTGAATTTATTGGTTATCAGGTTTTGTTGAAAAACAAACAAGCTACCAACAGGCTGAAAAACCAAGATGATGGCCAAAACTTACAAAAGCCTCCTGAGTAATATTCTGAATATTCTGCCCCGTTCGCTATCTCAGCTCTTCCTATTTCTGCGATTCCACCCACTGTGGATGGGGCTCTATGAACCACCATAATTAGGCACAAAAGGCCTCAATGCAAGATAAACCATTCAAGGTTCGTTTCTAAAATGGGCTGCTCAATACAACCTGGTCAAAGCACCATCGGCATCTTTAAAAGCGTGAGATTTGAAAACAAACCTATTTTTAAAAGATCTGAGTTTGAAACAAGATGTTTACCCAATTGCCTTTACTTCGATTGTGAGACAAGAGACATGGTGTGGGGGTAAATTCCAGAATCGGTTTGCACGCCATCAGGCAATTCAAAAGCGAATTTTGCCACAATCAAAATGGCTAATTATCTACTGTTCCTGGAATAGCTGCATTTTAGAGAAATAAACGGATCAAAGGTTTGGTTCATTTTTTCGAACTTATTCAGAAACTATTCGTCAGCACCTACCTTTGTGGCATGAACTACCTACACCGCAGACCTCGCAGAAATCGCATTTCTCAAACCGTAAGAAATCTGGCAGAAGAAACTACGCTACTGCCTCAGAATCTGGTGTTCCCCTTGTTTCTGTTGCCGGGAGAAAACAAAAAAGAAGCCATTTCGTCCATGCCGGGCATTTCAAGACTTACCCTCGATTTGCTGTTGAAAGAAGTAGAGCAATGCATGAAACTTGGTGTGCAGGCTTTCGATGTGTTTCCATGTGTGCCCGATGAGCTCAAAAACCAAACGGCCACTTACAGTTATGCAGACGACAATTTTTACCTCGATGCCCTTCGCCAGATTAAGCAACGGTTTCCTGAAAGTTGGGTGATGACCGATGTGGCCATGGACCCATACAGCAGCGATGGGCACGATGGCCTTGTAGAAAACGGGGCAATAGTGAATGACAAAACCCTGGATATTTTAGGCAAAATGGCCATTGCCCAAGCACAAGCCGGTGCAGATGTGTTGGGCCCAAGCGACATGATGGACGGTAGGGTTGGGTATCTAAGAGAAACACTTGACAAAGCAGGGTTTACCCAGGTAAGCATCATGAGCTACACTGCAAAATATGCCAGCGGTTTTTATGGCCCCTTTCGTGATGCACTGAATTCGGCACCCAAGTTTGGCGATAAAAAAACCTACCAAATGAACCCAGCCAATGTAAAGGAAGCTATAGTAGAAGCCCAACTCGATTTCGATGAAGGAGCAGACATGATGATGGTGAAACCAGCCATGTGCTACCTGGATGTGATCAAAACCCTGGCCGACAAATTTCCAATTCCCATTGCGGCGTATCAGGTGAGTGGTGAGTTTAGCATGTTGCATGCAGCAGCACAAAACGGCTGGCTCGATCTGGAAAGGGTTATGGTAGAAAGTTTGACCAGCATTCGTCGGGCGGGGGCACAGGTTATTCTTAGCTATTTTGCAAAAGATTATGCCAGGTGGTACAAAACAACTCGCTCATAGAAAGCCTGCAATTGCACCAAAAACTGTTTTTTCGGCAATATAAAGTCGATATTTGCCAACCACCCAAACCAAGCAGATGAATACAGACCTGGAATTTTCGGACGAAGAAGAAGAATTGCATGAGGAAAGCCCGGTTCAGCTATTCGAGCATCATAGAATAATAGTTGACCCAGGACAGTCTCCTGTCAGGATTGATAAATTTCTGACCGAAAAAATAGCCAATGCCACCAGAAACAAGGTGCAAATTGGCATTGATGGCGGTTTGGTGAAGGTGAACAATGAGCCCACCAGGTCGAACTACAAGGTGAAAGCCGGCGATTTGATTTCAGTATTGCTGACTAAACCACCTCGAGACGAAGACATTCTTCCTGAAGACATTCCACTCGACATTGTGTATGAAGACGCAGACCTGATGGTGGTAAACAAACCAGCGGGCATGGTGGTGCATCCTGCTTATGGCAATTGGACAGGAACTTTGGTGAATGCGTTGGTATTTCACTTTGAGCAATTGCCAACCACTGCCTCCCTGGCGCAACGACCCGGATTGGTTCACCGAATTGATAAAGACACATCAGGATTGTTGGTGATTGCCAAAACCGAGCTTGCTATGGTTGGCCTTGCCCGACAATTCTTTTTTCACACCATCAAGCGAACCTACACTGCCTTGGTTTGGGGTGTGGTGAAAAACGATGCAGGTACCATTAACGTGCCTCTGGGCCGCAGCCCAAAAGATAGGCGTTTGGTGGTTCCTGTGCTCGACGGTACCCACGGAAAAATAGCCATTACACACTACAAAGTGCTGGAACGGATGCGGTATGTAACCTTGATTGAATGTGTGCTGGAAACCGGACGAACACACCAAATTAGGGCACACATGAAACACATAGGTCATACACTTTTCAGTGACCAAATGTATGGAGGCAACAAGCTGCTGGTTGGTCAGGCATTTTCAAGCTACAAAGCATTTGTCGAAAACTGCTTCAAAATTATGCCTCGCCAAGCCCTGCATGCCCGAAGCCTGGGCTTTCTTCACCCCGCTACAGGCCAGGAAATGTACTTTGAGCAACCTCTCCCCGCAGACTTTGCAGGTGTGCTCGAAAAGTGGCAAGGCTATTTGAGAACGGAGTAAAGTTTACAAGCTCGCTGGTAAAGCAAAATCAACCTAAGCTAGCATTTTCAAAAATAAGCCGGGTTTATTGCTCTTACATCATTGTGGATGGGATATGACGCTCCAAATGGAATAATTACAAAATTGTGTGCAGCATTCTGGTGTTTGATGCTTTCAAAGTAGCCTTTTGTGATATGCGGATGGCTGCTATACTTGATTTCTAGTGCAAAAGCAGGTTTATCGTTTTTGCACAGCACCAAGTCGCATTCGGCAACATTGTGGGTTCGGTAATCGTAAGCTTTGTAATTTCATTTGGTTCGGGCAAAAATTTGTTCAATCGCATAGCCCTCCCACGAAGCACCCAATTGCACGTCGCCCTGAAGTTGATCAAACAATCTGATGTAACTCAAATAGTGGTAAACACCGCTGTCACGCATATAAATTTTCGGGGCTTTCACCAGCCTTTTCAATGAATTTGGCAAATAAGCGGGCAATGCATTTACCAAATAAGCTTCTTCCAGGTAATACAAATATTTGCCAATGGTATTGCTGCTGAGCCCTATGGATGCTGCAATTTTGCTGGCATTCCACACCCCACCATGGTACGAAGCCAGCATACGCCAAAACTTTTCGATCACCACTGCAGGAATGTTAAGTCCCAGGTCTGGCAAATCACGCCCGATATAGTTTTTCACATAGGCCTGAATCCAACGTTGACTAGCAGTTTCCGATTTCGCCAGAACACTTTTAGGATAACCACCCAAAAACCAATGCCCATTCATTGCTCATTTCATCACCCACTTCGTTTAAGGTGAATGGTGTCATTTCGATATAAAAATTCGACCGTTAGCAACTCAGCCGACTGCTTCAGCAATGGAGGCGAAGCAGAACCGAGAACCAGAAATCGGCCATTGGCAGGCTTTTGGTCTACCAATGCACTGACTAATGGAAACAAATCCGGTTTGTGTTGCACTTCATCTATGACCACAAGCTTGTCTTGTGTTCTTTTAGAAAAAGCCCGGCTTCATTGAGTTTGGCCAAATCACTGCTGAGCTCCGAGTCAGGATACAAGACAGGTTTGTTCAATGTTTCGCCCACCATTTTGGCCGTGGTGGTTTTCCCGCATTGCCTGGCACCTACCAGCGCTATCACCGGAAACTCATCCAATATTTCAGACAATTCTCCAAAGGCTTTTCGAAATTTCATGGAACAGATATAGATACTATCCGTGAAAATTTAAAATCTGATTTCAAATTTTCATGGATAAAATATATTAAATATTTAGTTATATAATTGATTTAAAGATAATTATACAAAAAATGTCGCAAAATTAGAAATTATAACTTGCTTAAATATTCAGATTTTATTGCCAACTGAATTGAGCTACTTTTTCAATGCATCCCAAAGAATTTCTACAGGATGCAGAGCCACTTTTCCGGTGCCGTCTTTGATTTGATGGCGACAGCTAGTGCCCGGTGCGGCCACCAACACTTCGGCTGGCAAACTGCGAACTGTAGGGAAAAGTATGAGTTCGCCTATCTGCATGCTGAGCTCAAAATGCTCGGCTTCATAGCCAAATGAGCCCGCCATGCCACAGCAGCCTGATGGTATCAACTGTACCTGATAGCCTTGCGGAATCATCAGCATTTTTTTGGTTGGCACCACTGAACCCAAAGCTTTTTGGTGGCAATGTCCATGCAATCGAATCAACTTTTCTTCAGCTTTAAATTGGTCTTTTCTGATGTTTCCGACCTCGAATTCCCTGGCCAAAAACTCGTCGAGCATCAGTGTATAAGGGGCAAGCGATCTCGCTTTTTGTTGCCACTCGCCCCGCAGCAGGTCAGGATATTCGTCTCTGAATGTGAGAATGGCAGAGGGTTCAATGCCAATGAGCGGCGTTTGTTCTGTTACGATTTCATGCAACAGTTCTACATTTTTTCTGGCAATGACTGCAGCATCCTTCAGCATTCCTTTCGATAAAAATGCCCTTCCACTTTCTTCGTGTTTCGGCAACAGCACTTCATAGCCTAAGTGCTCAAGAAGCTGCACCGTCTTTTGCCCGATGCCCACATCGTGGTAGTTGGTAAATTCGTCAGCAAAGAGATAAACCTGCTTTTTTCCAGCTGAAGTTGCAGTCGACTTCCTGCTTTTCAACCAACGCTTCAGGGTTGTGTTGCTTAGTTTTGGTATGCTTCGGCCTTCGGCAAAGCCTGTTACCCGTTTTAGTACATTTGAAATTCCCGGGGCAGAAAAGGCAAAATTGTAAGCCCAGGGTGCCAAGGAGGCCAGGCGATTCATGTTGTCGAAGTTGCCAATGAGCCAGCTGCGGAAAGGAACTCCGTTGGCATCGTAATAATTTTGCAGAAACTCAGCTTTGAGCTTGCCCACATCCACATTGCTTGGACATTCGCTTTTGCAGCCTTTGCAACTCAGGCAAAGGTCCATCACCTCATAAATTTCTTTGTGATTGAAGCTGTTGGTTTGTGTAGAATTGGTCAAAAATTCCCGCAAAATGTTGGCACGAGCACGGGTGGTATCTTTTTCGCTTTTGGTGACCATATAGCTTGGGCACATGGTTCCGCCCGCCTGCTGACTTTTCCGGCAGTCGCCAGAGCCATTGCACTGTTCGGCATGTTGCAGCACATTTTGAATCCCAAAATCGAGATAGGTTTCCGGCACATCAACCTGCTGATCTGGTGCGTAGCGCAAAAACTTATCCATAGGAGCTGTGTCTACAATTTTGCCCGGATTAAAAATGTTGTCAGGATCAAATGTATATTTGATTTGCCTGAACCACTCGTAAACCTTGGGGCCCACCATGCGAGGGATAAATTCACCTCGCAGGCGACCATCGCCATGTTCTCCACTCAGCGAGCCTTGGTATTTTTTTACCAAATCGGCAATTTCTTCGGCTATTACCCGAAACATGCGCTGACCTTCTGTTGTCTTCAGATTCAAAATAGGCCGCAAATGCAACTCGCCCGAGCCCGCATGCGCATAATGCACTGCGTATAAACCATGTTTTTTCAGCACTTCGGTGAAATCCCGGATATATTGTGGCAACTGTTGCACGTCTACTGCAGTATCTTCAATTACAGGCACAGGCTTGTTGTCGCCGGGCATGTTGGAGAGCAAACCTAAGCCAGCCTTTCTTAGGGTCCAGATTTTAGCAGTATCGTCGCCAAAAAGCAAAGGAAAATAATAACCTAAACCAGCTGCACGCATTTTTTGCTCGGTAATGGCAGCCAATTTTTCAACCTCTTCCCGGGTTTCCCGGGCAAATTCTATCACCAAAATAGCACCTGGATCGCCTTGTACAAAAAAGCGGTTCTTGCTTTGTTCAATATTGCCTTTTGTGCATTCTAAAATGTAGTGGTCTATGAGTTCAACAGCACCGGGTTCTTGTTCCAAGGCCAACAAATTAGCCCTCAGCGACTCATCTATGTTGTTAAAATGCACACAAAGCAGCCCGACTTCTTTGGGAGGAAGCGGCACCAGATTGAGTTTTGCCTCGGTAATTATGGCCAAGGTGCCTTCCGAACCTGCAATCAATGTGCACAAGTTGAAATCTGAGCCTTGCGGGTCGAAGGGTTTGGTTGAGGCCAACAAATCAAGTGCATAGCCAGTATTGCGTCGGGGTATATTTTTTTTAGGTGAATTTACTTCTATTTCTTTTCGGTTTTCTTCGCTGCCCAAAATGGAGTTGAGCAGTTGATACACCTTGTGCTCAACTGGTCCATTTGCTCCAACCCCTTGCGTTTTCCATCTGAAAGTTTGCTCATCTTCGGCTTTGATTTGGGTCAAGGTGCCATCAGAAAGCACAGCCTCTACTTCCAGCAGGTGCTCTCGTGCAGAGCCATGCAACACCGAATTGGCTCCGCATGAGTTGTTGCCAATCATACCGCCGATCATAGCCCTGTTGGCGGTTGATGTTTCCGGGGCATACATAAGCCCGAAAGGTTTGAGTGCCCTGTTCAATTCGTCACGCACTACACCGGGCTGCACCCTAACCCATTTTTCTGCGGCATTCACTTCAAGTATTTGGTTAAAATACTTGCTCACGTCCATCACAATGCCACTGCCCACCACCTGCCCGGCCAGCGAAGTACCGGCAGTACGTGCAATGAGTCCAATTTTATTTACTTTGGCAAAAACCACCAATTTTTGAAGGTCCTGCACATTTTTAGGAAAGGCAACAGCCTGTGGCATTTCCCTATACGCAGATGCATCTGTGGCATAAAGTGCCTTGATTGTAGCATCTGTTAGCAATTCGCCTTCAAGCATTGATTGCAGATCGTGGAATGGTGTGGAAGTTTGTGTTGTTGTCATTCGCTTGCAAAGGACGTTGTTCTGTTACTTTCAATCAATACCAAACCCAAAACAGGTCTGGGGAGTTTGGACACTGAAACAAAATTTGGACACAAAAGATTAAACTTAATATGCCAAATATCAACGATCTACTTCGCCGAGCACTAAATCTATAGATCCAACTATGGCAATGAGGTCTGCCAACATAGCGCCTTTTGAAATTTCGCCAATTACAGATAAGTTGCTAAAACAGGCTGAACGGGCCTTGCAGCGCACAGGAATATCTGACCGACCGTCGGTTTTGATGAAAAAGCCCACTTCCCCTCTTGGCGTTTCTGCTCTGAAATAAAACTCCATTGCCTGAGGCCTGATTTTTTTTGGGCAATGCGCCTGAGGATCAAATTCTGGTCCTCTTTTATGATCTTTCAGCAGTTTGTCTACGCACTGCCGAATAATTTTAATCGATTCAAAACACTCTTTCAGCCGGACAGAAGCACGGTCCCAACAATCGCCAATTGTGCCCATATTTCCTTCGCCTACAGGAATATCGAAGTCAAGTTCAGGGTAAACCGAATAACCATCTACCCGTCTCAAATCGAAAGGAAAACCACTCCCACGCAACATGGGCCCAGAAACTCCATAGTTGATGGCAACCGGCAAAGGCAACACACCCACATTGGCTGTTCGGCTGATAAAAATCTGATTGTCGATTAAAATGGTTTCGAGCTCACTCAATTTTGGTTCCAAATAGGTGACAAACTCGAGGCACTTTTCTTCGAACCCGGGCGGTAGATCGAAATAGAGTCCACCTACCCAAATGTAGTTGTAAAGCAATCTGGCTCCACTTGCCCATTCCAACATGCGCAAAATATGTTCCCGGTCACGCATCATCCAAAGAAAAGGAGTGAAAGCGCCAATGTCCATACCATAAGTGCCCAAAGCCAGAAAATGGGAGGCCAGCCGATTAAGTTCGCACACCAACACCCGCACATACTCTACCCGTTTGGGCAAGGTGTTTTCTATGCCCAACATTTTTTCAATGGCCATCACATACACGTGTTCACTATTGAGGCTGGCCAAATAGTCCATTCGGTCAACAAATGGAATAATTTGGTTGAATGGCAGGTTTTCAGCGTGTTTTTCGAAACAACGATGCAGGTAGCCAATATGTGGAATAACATCAACAATAATTTCTCCGTTGGTAATGGTTTCTAACCTGAGCACACCGTGGGTTGATGGATGTTGTGGCCCAAGGTTTATAACCATTTCACCCCATTTCAGGTCTTTTTCAGCATACTTTCCCGGCTCTGAGTTTTTCAGATGGTCGGGGTGGTATTGGTACTGAATCGGAATCGGGGACATTATTTTTTAACTGCTGGGTTTATTTAAAGTATTCGTCCAGTTTTTTGCCCCGCTGGCTGTAGTCCGGGTGGTCTAGCAGGGTTTGCATGTGTTGCTTTTCTTCTTCGCTCAGTTTCCATTTCCCAAATATATACACATAAGAGCGCCAAGTCATGGCATCCATGTGCATAACTCTTTGTTGGTACTGGAAAGTTTGAAAAATGTTAAGCAATACAAAAAGCCCGGAAATAGCTAGCAAAGGCAGTTTCATTATTTTTGGTGAATCGAAGAGGTAGGCAATCGGAAAAGCCGCCAGCGCCAAACAAGGAATTAGTGCCCTGTTTCCAAAACAACCGCCATACCACCATCCATACCAGCTCAGCACGATAAACAGGTTGAAAGGCAAATACCAGATCAAGGCACTTCTATAAGCCGCAAACCTTTCGTCTTTACGCATCAAAAAATAGCCGTATGCAGCCAAAAAAAGTAAAGGGGTGTAAATGAACCAACCTTTTCTAAACCCAAACAAGCCATACCAGATTTGCCAAGGTCTGTCGAAATAAAAACCTTCCTGCTCATAGGTGTAAGCCACCCAGTTGCCGGTAGCAAACTTCCAATACAACAACACAGGAAGCAAACAAACCAAAAAGCCGATCAAGGCAAAAACGATTCCTTTTACCTGACTAAACAGGTATCTGAAATTAAACTTTTGATGTTTCCAATATTGAAAAAAGTAGCCTATTGGAATCAAAGCTACAAGTGCCTCAGTTGGTCTGATTAAGGCAGCATACCCCGCAAAAAAAGCAGCCAGTCCAAAATCTACAGCTTGTTGGCCATGATACCACTTGTCGATATACAGAAGCAACAAGGCCAAAACCATAAACACATGGTTGTGGGTAGTGCCCGATTGCATAAGGGTCGTGTGAAAAATAGTTGTGCCAAACAACATAAGCACTAAGGTGAACAAGACCGATGTAGGGTTGAAATACCGAAGCAGCACTTTGGCCAAAAACCAAAGCCCTAAACAAGAATAGAAAATAGAGGAAATGCCCATGGCCAGGCGATAGGGCGGAGAGTATCCGGTTGCCTCTATTCCTAAAACTTTTGCCGATGCATGGGCAATAAGAAAAAAAGGAAGTTCGAGTATGGCCAGACCTGGACTATATTTGGTCATGTAGCCACCAGAAGCATTGGCATACAAAAAGTATTTTCTGTCGAACTGCTCTGGCATGTCGTTCACAAATGACAGATTTTCAAGATCGTTATAAATGAAAATGGCAGGCAGAAAAACGTAATATCCATTGGCATCCATTTGAATGGGAAACCTTGTCTTGTACCAGTTGCCATTGAGGGTAAAATAGGCCGAAAGCAGCAAAAAAGAGGCTAAAAGAAAGGTTTTGATAGCTCCGGTCGAAGATTGATTTGACATGGCGTTTAGCACCTGAATTTCAGTCGGCAATGTCTATGAAAAAACCTAAATTCCGGCTACAATGAAAAAACATTGTTCCCCATTTGCAGTTTCAGTTGCATATTGCGCCCAAATTCATTTGAGTAGGCATTCACCTAAATCCAGATTCTAACAATCCTTCGTCTCACATTTTACCATTTAGCGTGACCGTTCTTTCCTTTAATCATTCATGAAAAAAGCCATCATCATAGGCGGTGGCCCTGCCGGCCTTACAGCTGCCTTCGAATTTCAAAAACACACAGACATTCAACCAGTTGTACTCGAAATGTCGGAATACTGGGGTGGTATTTCACGCACAGTAAAGTACAAAGGAAACCGCATTGACATTGGTGGACACCGATTTTTTTCGAAGTCTGACAGGGTTATGCAGTGGTGGCTTGAAATTATGCCTATCGAAGAATCTCAACAAGGTTCATTCGAAATTAGCTATCAAAACAAAAAAAGAACGGTGGAATCCGGGGGCGTGAAACCCGCAAATCCTGATGCAGTAATGCTGATCAGAAACCGACTTTCACGCATCTACTACAGAAGGCGTTTCTTCAGTTATCCCATTTCGATGAGTGCCCAAACAGTAAAAAATCTGGGCATTCCATACACCATTAGTGTAGGTATCTCTTACGTATGGGCATCGTTATTCCCCATCAAAAACGAGAAAAACCTGGAGGAGTTTTTCATCAACCGCTTTGGCAAAAAGCTGTATAAAACTTTTTTCAAAGACTACACCGAAAAAGTATGGGGCGTTGATTGCTCTAAAATTTCTCCGGAATGGGGCGCACAGCGGATCAAAGGTTTATCACTCACGAAAACCGTGGTTCACATGGTTAAAAAAGTCTTTAGTAGTGGGAAACAATCCGACATTTCACAAAAAGACGTTGAAACTTCGCTTATCGAGCGATTCATGTACCCCAAACTTGGCCCCGGTCAGATGTGGGAAACCGTAGCCGAAATGGTGGGTGCCAAAGGTGGTGATTTGCATAAATATACCAAGGTAATTGGCCTCAATGCCGAAGGAAATAAGATAGTTTCGCTGAAAGTTGAAAACACCCAAACCGGCGAAATCAGCACCATTGAAGGCGATTATTTCTTGTCGACCATGCCTATACAGGAATTAGTTAACAAATTGTCGGTAAAAGTACCAACCGAAGTGCAAAGGGTAAGCGACGGGCTCATGTACCGGGACTTTTTCACTGTGGGCTTGCTGGTTTCTGATCTGGCAGTTGGCGAAATAAAAGACAATTGGATTTACATACAAGAGTCTGATGTGAAGGTTGGACGTTTGCAGATTTTCAACAACTGGTCTCCTTACATGGTGGCCGACCCCAAGTTAAAGTGGATTGGGCTTGAGTATTTTTGCAATGAAGGTGATGAACTTTGGATCCAAACCGACGAAGACCTTAAAAAACTTGGTATCGAAGAAATTTCAAAGATTGGGATTGTAACCAAGGAAAACGTAGTCGACGCCGTGGTAATCCGCATGCCCAAAACGTATCCGGCATATTTTGGAACTTACGATGAGTTCGACAAAGTGCGTGAGTATCTGGATGGCTATGAAAACCTGTTTTTGATGGGTAGAAATGGCATGCACAAATACAACAACCAAGATCATAGCATGTTAACGGCAATGACCGTTGTTGAGAACATCAAAGATGGTCTTAGCACCAAAGGCAATATTTGGGATATTAATACCGAGCAGGAATACCACGAAGAAAAATAAATTCAAATGCGCAGTATCTGGTTCATCATTCTGTTTTTGCTGTCTGGATTTGGTTTTTGCCAAGTTCAACTTAATAGTGTTTGGGTTTCTCAAAAGCCTGGTTTCTGGAACGATTCAACGGTTTGGACTGCCAATCAAGTTCCGCAAATTTCTGCTGGCGACACAGTGAAGTTGATGCATCCGGTTGTGGTGCAATCCAACTTAGAACTTCTTTCAAACAGCCATATTTATATTTCGGCAAATGGTGGGCTTTGCGGCCATTATTCCCTCACCATGCAACCCAATAGCAGCATGGATATCACCGGCATTCTTGAGCTCGACTCCTTATTTTTGAATGGGGCCAGGGTAAATTCTAATCCCGGTAGTTTGGTCACGTTGCATCGGTCCGCCCGCATTTCAGGTCAAGGCGCCATTTGGTCCATAAGAGGCATTGTGCGAGTTGGACCTTGGTTCGATTGCAAATTGCCGGAGTTTGCTTTTGCGCTCAGCATCCCATCGAAAGATGAAGATTTTTCACCTTTGCAGGTTTTCCCCAATCCTGCCAAAGACAAGCTGTTTATCAAAACTCAAAAACCAGGCACATTCAATTTATACGACAAGCTGGGAAGATTGCATCTGAGCAAAAATCTGGATCAAAATGAAACAGTAATTCAGCTTTCCACGCTGAAAAGCGGGCTGTTTCTCTACACCATTTCCGATGAATCGGGACAAAGCAAACCCATGCTTTTGCAGGTTGAGTAGTAACCCGGATTTGACGATAAATTCCCGGTTAAAACCGAAACCCAACCTTCTGATTTTTCCTGTCGTTTTTTTTCCACCCCATCTTGCCGTGGTTTCCCTACTTTTGCCACGAAGTTTCCATAACTTCCGACAGATAAATGAATTCAAAAAGGCTTATCAAATACATCTGGATTTTTTTTCTTGGAGGAATTTTTGGGCTGATTGGATTTGTCTGGGCAGTTTCAATTAACCTTTTTGGACTTTTTGGCGGCATGCCGATGACCGAAAACCTGATGAACCCCAAAAGCGAGCTGGCATCGGAGGTGTACACCGAAGACAATGTGCTCCTGGGTAAATTTTACCGCCAAAATCGTTCTCCGGTTGCCTACCATGAGATTTCGCCCGACCTCATCAAAGCTTTGTATGCCACAGAGGATATTCGTTTCGAAAACCATTCCGGCATCGACTTCAAAGGCACCATGGCCATTGTTTGGTACGTAATAAAACGAGACCGAAGAGGCTCAAGCACCATTACTCAACAGCTGGCAAAAAATCTGTTTTCAACCCGAAGCGAAGCCTATGAAGGCACACTAAGCTCGGGCAGCCTGCGCACCTTGTTTGTGAAAACAAAAGAATGGATAACCTCTGTAAAGCTTGAAAAAGCATATACTAAAAAGGAAATCCTCACCATGTATTTGAACACGGTGGATTTTGGTAGCAACGCTTTCGGCCTTAAAACTGCGGCGAAAACTTATTTCAACACAACGCCTGATAAGTTGAATTTGGTTCAATCGGCCACTTTGGTCGGTTTATTGAAAGCGCCCACCCGCTACAGCCCCATCTACAACCCCAAAATGAGTTTGCAAAGACGCAACACGGTGTTGGAACAAATAGAAAAGTACGGATTCATTTCAAGAGCAAAAGCCGACTCATTAAAGCAAACACCTATCGACATGAGTCGGTACAAAGTAGAAAGCCACAACGAAGGCATGGCGACTTACTTCAGGGAAGAGTTGAAAAAAGACATGCTCAAATTTTGCAGAGAACGAGAATTAGACCTGTATCAGGATGGCTTAAAAATATACACCACCATCAATTCACGCATGCAGCGCTATGCAGAACAGGCGGTTGACAGCCACATGCGAAAACTTCAGGCTCAGTTTTTTAACTACTGGAAAGGCCGAAATCCATGGGTCGACGAAAATGGGAAAGAGATCAAAGGGTTTATTGAGCAAGCTGCCCGGCGCACCTCTGTGTACAGAAGTTTTCTCGAGCAGTACAATGGCAACAAAGACTCGGCCATGCTGGCCATGAACAACCGATACCGCATGTCGCTATTTAGCTGGAAAGGTGGAGTAGATACTGTTATGTCTTTACTCGACTCCATCAGGTACACCAAACATTTTCTCCGAGCTGGCATGTTAAGTATGGATCCGAAAAGTGGCCATATTAAAGCATGGGTTGGAGGCATCAATTACAGGCATTTTAAGTACGACCACGTTCGTCAAGGCAAACGGCAACCTGGTTCTGCGTTCAAACCCATCGTGTACACAGCTGCCATTGACAATGGTTACAATCCTTGTTATGAAATGGTGGACGCACCTGTTACTTTTTTTAATCCCGAAACAAATTCCTATTGGACACCCAAAAACAGCGACGGCAAATACAGCGGCGAACGCATGAGCTTACGAAAAGCAATGGCGCAATCGATCAACAGCGTGGCAGCAGGCCTCATGAAAAAGCTATCGCCGACCACGGTGGTTGAATATGCCCGAAAACTAGGCATAGAAAGCCCACTCGATCCTGTTCCTGCCCTTTGTTTGGGCTCGAGCGATGTGAGTGTGTATGAATTGGTTGGCGCTTATGCCACTTTTGTGAACGATGGCACTTTTACAAAACCTTTTTACGTGAGCAGAATAACGGATAAAAATGGCGTAGTGCTGAAAGAGTTTTATACCGACAAACGAGAAGCCCTGAACGAAGAAACGGCCTACCAAATGGTGCACATGCTGAAAGGTTCAACTACGGAACGAAACGGAACAGCACTTGGCCTCTATCGCTTGGGCAAAACGCTTCAGAATAACGAAGTTGGTGGCAAAACCGGAACAACTTCCAACTACTCCGATGGTTGGTTTATAGGCATAACCAAAGATTTGGTGACTGGCATTTGGGTTGGAGGTGAAGACAGAAGCATTCACTTTAGAAGTTTCAACCTTGGTCAAGGTTCCAGAATGGCTATGCCCATTTGGTCTTATTATATGGACAAAGTGTATGCTGATTCCTGGACCGGCGTAACAAAAGGACCTTTCAAACGACCTGCAAATTTTTCTATCGAGCTCAATTGCCGGAAGCTTTCGGCAGTTGATAGCAGTTCGAGAGACTCTACCCGAAGCCAAAAGTTTGTAGCACCCATCAAAGACGACTACTTGTAGTTTGGATATACCAAACAGATGGTTTATGAAAACACATCGACAAACAGATCATTTCAGGTATTTATGGAGTTTTACTCCATCCGTTTTTGTGTTGCTAGGCAACTTGTGGGGCGGGCATTGGGCCTGGGGAAATATAGCTTATTCGCTGGGCTTCCTCGTGATCCTCGATTTTATTGTTCCTGTAAATTCAGACAAAAATAGCACTTCCGACCATCTTTTGCCTGATTTGCTGCTATGGGCTGCCAGTCTATTGCATTTGGTTTGCATTTTCTCGCTCATATATGGCATTCAAACTGGCATACTTTCAGGTAGTTTTGTTTGGTACGCAGCCGCTTCAACAGGGCTCAATGCTGGCATGTTGGGTATAACAGCGGCCCACGAACTTATTCACAGAAAAGCCAGGTTCTTCAAATGGTTGGGAATTGTGGATTTGTTGGTCGTTTGTTATGGTCACTTTTTTATCGAACATCGGTTTGGCCACCATGCACGTGTTGGCACCATGGCCGATCCGGCAACAGCACGCTTTGGCGAAGGCTTTTATCGTTATCTATTCCGCACGGTTCCTTCTCAATGGTTGAGTGCTCTACACCTGGAAGCAGATCGATTGAAACGTGAAAACCGTTTTTCATTTGGTTTGTCAAATTTCACTTTGAGTGTTACCCTGGTTGAAGTTGCCCTTTTTGTGGTACTGTGGTACACTACTAGTCACAACGCTGCATTGGCTTGGCTCATGCAAGGTGGGGTTGCATTTTTTCTGCTCGAATATGTAAACTACATGCAACACTATGGGCTGGTTCGCCAAAAAGGTGAAAAAGTAGAACCTCATCACGCTTGGAATTCAAACACATTTTTGAGCCGGTTTTTCTTGTTCGAACTATCGAGACATGGCCACCACCACCACGACACACGAGTTCCCTATCATTTGCTCAACACAGTTTCTGAAAGCAAAATACAACCATGTGGGTATTTCGGTAGCTTTTATGCGGGTCTCATTCCTCCGGTTTGGTTTCGACTCATGAATCCTGCTGTAGAAAAAGCCAGAGAAACTTTAAGAGAGGGTTAAATTCATACCTTTGCCTCAATGAGTTTTATGAATTCTGGCATTCGCTACATGGTATATTCTACCCTGTGCTACGCTTTACTTAATGTGTGTGTAAAGTTTTTGCCAAACATACCCTCTGCAGAGCTCATTCTTTTTAGGTCACTCATCTCGGGCGCCATTTGTTTGTTCTATTTGTGGCGGCTCAATATTCCTTTTTTTGGCAAAAACAAGCCTGTTCTGGTTGCCAGGGGCATCTTTGGTGTGCTAGCTTTGTTGCTCTATTTCAGCACGTTGCAGCAAATACCCCTGGCCAGTGCAGTCACCATTCAGTATTTGTCGCCAATATTTACAACAGCCCTCGCCACGGTATTTCTCAACGAAAAAACCACACCTAAGCAGTGGGCTTTTTTAATGCTTTCGCTCATGGGTGTATTTCTTATCAAAGGCTGGGATGAACGAATTCCATACGAATACCTCCTTGTTGGCATTGGTGGTGCTGTTTTTTCTGGTCTGGCATACAATGCAGTGCGTAAACTCCACACCAGCGAACATGCACTGGTTATCATCCTGTATTTTCCTTTGGTGGCCATACCTGTAACCGGTTTGTACAGCATCATGCACTGGGTTTGGCCTATTGGCTGGCAAGAATGGGTACTTGTGTTGGCCATGGGACTTTTAACCCAAGGCGGACAGGTTTACATGACTAAAGCCATTCAACAAGAAGAGCTCGCCGACATCACTTACATCAATTACCTGGGCGTATTCTATGCCCTTGGACTGGGATATTTCTTTTTCGATGAAACATACGGCCTTTGGTCGTTTGCCGGAATGGCCTTGGTTTTGTTTGGAGTCGTGCTAAATCTTCGGTTTTCGCACAAAAAAAGAAAGCGCAAAAAAGCACTGGAAGCACAAGTTTAATCATGCAGTTCAAAAAGCTCGTCCTCAAAGAGGGAAAAGAAAAATCAGTACTAAACCGGCATCCCTGGATTTTTTCAGGTGCGGTTCAGCATACGCCCAACAGCCAGGCTGGCGACATGGTAGCCGTTTATTCTGCCAGAAAACAGCGACTTGGCACTGGTTTCATTGATTCCGGCAGTCAGATTGTTTGCCGCATTTTTCATTTTGGCGACGAAGCTTTTCCACCGGAAGAGGCATTTTGGGTTGACTATTGGAGTAAGAAAATACAAGATGCAGCCATTTTGCGAAAACAACTTCCTGACCTGCATTATGGCAATTGCTACCGGCTTATACATGCAGAAGGCGATGGCATGCCGGGCATCATTGCCGATGTGTATGCTGGGGTAGTTTCTATTCAGCTGCTTATTCCGGGAACCATTTCCCGGAATAAAATGTGGGTTGAAGCCTTTGAAAAACAGGGATTCAAGTCGTTGTTTATCAGAGAAATGCAGCACGAAGACCAGGAGAAAAGTACAGGAACCTGGATGAATTCTCCTGATAATAAAAATTTGATAGCCACAGAACATGGACTACAATTTCGGGTAGACATACAAGATGGCCAAAAAACAGGTTTCTTTATTGACCAACGGGCAAATCGAAAATTGTTGGGTGAATATGCAAAAGACCGAACTGTGCTAAATGCCTTCAGCTATTCCGGCGGATTTTCTGTTTACGCTTTGGCAGGTGGTGCCAAAGAAGTTCACTCGCTCGATGTCTCTGCTTCTGCATTGCAACTGGCCAAAGAAAATATAAGCATCAACAACCTTCCAACTGAAAAGCACCACATCGTTCGGGAAGACTGTTTTAAGTATTTGAAAAATATGCCCATCAAGTTCGACCTCATCGTGCTCGATCCGCCAGCTTTTGCCAAAAACAAAGGCGCAGTAGATGCTGCGGCAAGGGGCTACAAACAAATCAACATGGAAGCCATTCGAAACATACAGCCGAATGGATTACTCTTCACTTATTCATGCAGCCACCACATCAGCCGTGAATTATTTCGCAAAATAGTATTTGGAGCTGCTGCCGATGTAGGTCGAGAAGTTCAGATTCTGCACCACGCCTCTCAAAGTGCCGACCATCCGATAAACATCTATCATCCAGAAAGTGAATACCTCAAGGGCCTGGTTTTATGGGTTCGGTAATGGAGAATTGGGAATAAAAGCTAATTTCGCATAAAATTTCAAGATGCTTCGTCAACCCAAATTTTGGTTGTTCTTAGTCGTACTGTCGCACCTGGCTATGCTTTGGAGTTGTGAACAGCAAGATGAAGTATTTTCGCTGGCCGGGCATTGGGAAGGAATTGTAGATGTAGCCCAAGACTCCTCAGAAGTAACTCAGGTTGCACACATGAGTTTGATCATCAGCAGCGATTCCGATGTGTTGGGTGAAATAGGAGATGCCAATATTGAGCCAGGCGCTACATTGGAAAAAAACAACTTCGCTGAAACAGACTATGTGATTAACGCCAAAATTTCTGGAAGTCTGTTTGGTTTTGATAGCTTAAAAAATGCTCCGGTCAGAATTATTGTTCAAGTAAAAGAAGGCGTGCTAAATGGAGGATTTAGCGTTAAAGTCGGACAAAATGAAGCAAAACCTCCATCCACCCTCACAGGTGCCGACATGCATTTGAAAAGATTGTAATTACTATCGGCTGGTTTTTTGCTTACGCTCTTTTTCGCCTTTTTCCAACCAAACTCCCGTGATGAAAGAGGCAACCATCAGGACAACAAAAAATAGAATGGTCAAATAATCTGTGGTAGTCATATCTGTTTTTTTAACGCTGCAAATATAGGTGACCATCTTGATTTTGAAAGAAAACTGATCACTATAATTATTTCTTCCATCTATTTATTTTTCCAAATACAACCGCCATATTTCGAGCGTGAAACTATTCTTTGTTCGGGCGGTAATTATTATTTTTGCAACTTGCTGGTTGAAGTGTGGCTTAGCTCAAACGGATACTTCATCTAGATATGCTTTGGTTGGCATAGACCTAAGCAAAACGTTGTATGCCAACACATTCATGAAAGCTCCTGGATGGGTTCTGGAAATACAGGGCAGAACAGGCAGAAAAAATGGTCCAGGGTTGTTTTTGGGCGCCGGAGCTTATCAGGTATCAAAATATTTGGAAGTAAGAAATATCGACTATTCATCTGAAGGTCAGTACGTTAAATTCGGTATTGAATACTCGGAATTCTTTTCGATTGCCAGTTTAAGTAACTGTGCATATTTGTTTGGCGTTTTTGCAAACGTTGCCAACACAACCAATTCCGGGTTTTTTGTAATTCCCGGAGATTATTTTCAGGATTACAGGCAGGCATTCAGAAATGAATATGTTCAACTGGGCGTCCAAATTTCCAATCAACTCCTTTTTCCAATCCATAAGCATTTTCAGGTTGGCGTTCAACTAGCAGGCGGCTATCTGATTAATCATGAAAAAGAACGAGCCAGGTCAAGTTATTATGCTCCTGGTTTAGGTGTTACAGGTCGATACAGACTGGCTTCTTCAACTTCTGTGAGTCTTCATTATTTAATTCCAACAAAATGAAATCGCTTTTCGGTTTTTTGTGCCTCGTATTATTACAAGCCTGCTGTCCCGGCGGTGCCGATAAAGAAGTGAGCCTCGATGTATCTTTTAGCGGTTCGTTAGAATTGCCTTTGTTCGACCGTATTGTTGCCGAAAATGCAAACAGAAATATTGTACTTAAAACACTTAGCGGAGGGTCTGGAACTTATTCAGACTTCAAACTTCCTGTGAATACCAACGCTGACTCAACGAGGTACTTTTTTTTCAGGCCGGGGCAAATTGACACAGTTGTTATTCGATACACCAGAATTTTCAACCATTCAAATTGCGGGCTACTAATAGACTTTAAAAATGAATCTGTTTCTAAAAACACGCTTTCCGCATCGGCCTTTGTTAGCCTAGGGCTTTCTGGAGGATTGCCAGGAAATTTTCGAAACAGCATCAACTTTTCAAACTGACAAGCCATAAAAAAAGCCCCGATAAAGAGGCTTTCAAATTTTTTGAAAAGAGAAACTTATTTTGTAGCGAAAGACTTTTTAATCTCTTCAATGTCTACATTTTTGATCACAGGCATTTTGGTTAACTGCTTGATGCGTTTAACCCTGTTGTTGGCTTTCGCCTTATTGCGCATGTCTTTTCTATGTAACCTGGTAACTGCCATGACTGTAAGTTTAATATCCCGCCCAAAAATGGGAGTGCAAAAGTAATATAAATTCTATTTAACCCGAACTTTTACTCAAAAAATGATGAATTTCGTTTTTTTCGTTTGCTTTACCCTCCCAAAACAAGCCCAATACACGCAATGAGACTAGCCGCTGTCGATATAGGTTCAAACGCCATCAGAATGCAAATTTCTGCGGCTGTTCGTTTCAACAACAAAGACGCTATTAAAACCGTCGAATACGTTCGTTTTCCGCTCAGGCTTGGGCAGGAAGTATTTTCTCAGGGTCACATTTCCGAGGCGTTGCAAGAAAAACTGTGCAAGTTGATGCTGGCCTTCAAAATGCTCATCGATTTGTACGAAGTGCAGGACTATATGTTTTGCGCAACCTCTGCATTGCGTGAAGCCACCAACAAACAAGAAGTGATGGAAAGGGTGCGGGCAGTGGCTGGAGTTGATCTAAATGTCATTACTGGCGACGAAGAAGCACACCTCATCAACTTGTCTATCAGTCATTTAATAGACGAAAAATGCTATCTTCATATTGATGTGGGCGGCGGAAGCACTGAACTGAACCTCTACGACAAATCGGAAAAAGTAGCCTCTGCCTCGTTTCAGGTAGGAAGTGTGCGCAACATGCATTCTGTAGAAAAACCAGAAGTGTGGGTACAGTTGGAAGAGTGGATAAACCAGGAAATTCATAAGTCAAAGAGGCACCCGCTCATCGCCATTGGCACAGGCGGAAACATCAACAAAATGTTTGAGCTTGCCCGGAAAAAGAGCAAAAAAGCCAAGTCCATTTCGCTGAATGAACTGAGTTTGGTGCAACTCGAAATTTCTCAAATGAGCATGGAGGAGCGACTGAATAACCTGATGCTAAACCCGGACAGGGCCGATGTGATTGTTCCGGCATCAGAAATATATGTGCATGTTATGCGGCGAGCCAGGGTTAAAACTATTATGGTACCTGACATGGGCTTGAAAGATGGCATCATCGAATGGCTTTACAGAAAGAATAAAAAATTTATGTAAAGCGCTGAAAAAGAGAAACTAAGAACCAAATCAACCACAATCATGAAGTTTAAAGAAGTTTTTATTGTTGCCGCTGTACGCACACCCATTGGTAGCTTTGGGGGAATGCTGGCAAGCATATCTGCAACCCAATTGGGATCTATTGCCATAAAAGGTGCGCTTGGCAAAGCTGGAATTGAGGCAAACGAGGTTCAGGAAGTATTTTTTGGCAACGTGTGCTCAGCAAATTTAGGCCAATCGCCCGCACGTCAGGCAGCACTATTTGCAGGTTTGCCCCAGTCTGCAGCCTGCACCACAATAAACAAAGTATGTGCATCAGGCACAAAATCCATCATGTTGGCTGCGCAGTCCATCATGCTTGGGCATGCCGATGTCATAGTTGCTGGTGGCATGGAAAGTATGAGCAATGTGCCCTACTATGTACCTAAAGCTCGTTTTGGCTACAAATATGGAAATGCTGAATTTGTAGATGGCCTGGCTAAAGATGGCCTCGAAGATGTGTACCAGAAAAAAGCGATGGGCGTGTATGCAGATGCCACCGCAGTCAAATACGGCATTAGCCGAGAAGAGCAGGATGCATTTGCCATTTCCAGTTACAAACGCTCGGCAGAAACCACGCAATCGGGCTTGTTCAAAAATGAAATAGTGCCTGTAGAGGTGCCCCAGCGAAAAGGCGACCCCATACAAATCTGGGAAGATGAAGAATACAAAAATGTGATGTTCGACAAAATTCCAGGTTTGAAACCTGCTTTCACGCCCGACGGAACTGTAACTGCCGCCAATGCATCGACCATAAACGATGGAGCTGCAGCTTTGATTTTGGTGAGCGAAGAAAAGTTAAAAGCATTGAATTTGACCCCCTTGGCTCGCATTGTTTCTTTTGCCGACCACGATCAAGAACCTGAGTGGTTCACCACAGCACCCGCATTCGCCGTTCCCAAAGCGCTGAAATCAGCAGGCTTATCTGTTTCTGATATTGACTATTTCGAAGTGAATGAAGCATTTTCGGTTGTTCCGTTGGCTTTCAACAAAATAACCAACGTTGACCCCAAAAAAGTAAATGTGTTTGGAGGAGCCGTGAGTTTAGGCCACCCTCTTGGTGCTTCAGGTGCCCGCATTGTTACAACGTTGGTCAATGTGCTGGGCTCCAACCATGGCAAATATGGTGCTGTCGGCATTTGCAACGGTGGGGGAGGTTCTTCGGCTATTATCATCGAAAAGGTTTAAACCAACAGCGTTCCTGTTTTCTTTTAAAAATGATTTTAGAACGTCATCTTTTATTGGATGTCGTTTTTTAATTTCGTGTCTATTGATAACCCAAATCGGGAAATAATTTAGAATGCATTGTATGAGAACTTTAACAACTTTCTTTCTTTTACTAGGTGTGCATGCAGCTGTAGGCCAAAAACCTGAATGGCAGCAAATTGAGGTGGTGCAGGTAAACAGAGAACCCATGCGGGCCACCGGGTTTCCATTTGCAAACCAAAAAGAAGCAGAGTCCGGCAGAGAGAAAGCTTCGAATTTTCATACATTAAACGGTATTTGGAAGTTCAAATGGGTGCCAAAGCCACAAGATGTTCTCCCAGGTTTTGAAGCGGAAAACCTGAATGATGCCGCTTGGGAAAATTTTCCGGTGCCGGCTAATTGGGAGTTTAAAGGCTATGGCATTCCCATTTATACCAACATTCCTTATGAGTTTGGGGCGCAGGATGACAAAGGAAAAATCATGAGGCCAACACCACCGCTTGTACCTGAATTCGACAACCCTGTTGGCATTTACCGCAAAACTTTTGAGCTGAAAAAAGGCTGGGAAGGCAAGCAGGTTTTCATTCATTTGGGAGCGGTGAAATCGGTTTTTTACCTCTGGTGCAACGGCAAAAAAGTTGGCTACAGCGAAGACAGCAAGTTGGAGGCAGAGTTTGACCTGAGCAGCCACGTTAAACCTGGGCAAAATCAAATCACCATTCAGGTGTTTCGCTATTCCGATGCTTCATACCTCGAATGTCAGGACTTTTGGCGCATTTCGGGCATAGAGCGTGATGTGTATTTGTTTGCCACAGAAAAAACCTGGATTCGTGATTTTAAGGTGCAAAGTCCGCTGGCGAACAACTACCAGGATGGCAAATTGTCGGTAGATATTTCGCTCATTTCAAAAGAGAAAAAACCTATAAAATGGGTTTCAGAAGCTGTTTTAAAAGATGGTTCAGGAAAGGAAATCTGGAAACAGTCGGGTACTTTTTCAACCAAGCCGGAGCAAGAGACCCGTTTGAGCCCTTTTTTCCAGGCTTCATTGCCCAACATCAAACCCTGGAGTGCAGAAATACCAAATCTTTACATGCTAGTATTGACACTCAAAACGGAAAAAGGAGAAACAAAACAGGTGTTGAAACAACAAGTAGGTTTCAGAACTTCAGAAATCAAAGATGGAATTTATTTATTAAACGGAAAAGCCATCAAGTTTAAAGGTGTGAACCGCCACGAACATGACCCCGACGAGGCCCATGTGATCTCGGAAGCTTCGATGATTAAAGACATTTTGTTGATGAAACAGCTGAATATCAATGCAGTGCGCACTTGCCACTATCCCAACCATCCTCGTTGGTATGAACTGTGCAACGAGTATGGGCTATATGTGATAGATGAAGCCAACATTGAAAGCCACGGCATGGGTTATGACGAAAACGTGACCTTGGGCAACAAACCTGAGTGGCTGGTGCCGCACATAGAAAGAACCAGGCGCATGTTTGAGCGTGACAAAAACCAGCCTTGCATTGTAATTTGGAGTTTGGGAAATGAGGCTGGGAATGGCTCTAACTTTGTGGCAACTTACGAATGGTTGAAACAAGCCGACACTTCCCGACCCGTGCAATATGAAAGGGCAGAGTTTGAAAGAAATACCGACATCGTTTGCCCCATGTATCCAAAACCAAAAGAGTTGGCAAAATATGCTGAAACTAAAAAAGACAGGCCTTACATCATGTGCGAATATGCCCATGCCATGGGAAATTCAGTAGGCAACTTCAAGGAATATTGGGAGTTGATCTATGCCCATGAACAGCTTCAGGGAGGTTTTATTTGGGATTGGGTAGATCAAAGTTTCAGAACAACCCGCAACGGCAAAACCATTTTTGGATATGGCGGTGACTGGGGCCCACCAGGCATAAACTCTGACAACAACTTTTTGAACAACGGACTGGTAAACCCCGATCGGGTACCACATCCGCATGCGGAAGAAGTAAAGTGGTGGTATGCGCCCGTTGCTGTTGAAAAGTCGGGATATGATTTAGTATCTGGTTTACTTACTGTTCGCATCAAAAACAGAAATTATTTCAAGACACTCGAAGGCTTGGTATTGAAATATCAGCTGTTCAAAAACGGAAGGGATAGCTTGATTGGCGAAGTTTCATTGCCCTTTGCATTGAATGCAGGAGAAGAAAAGGCTTTCAGTTTTTCGATCTTGCAAGGCAAAACCATGGCAAGAAATGGCGAGTTTCTGCGGCTGGTAGAAAGTGAAAAATACCCTTATTTCGATTTGAAACTCGATGTCTTTGAAAGCAAAAAAGAAAAACTGGCTTTGCTCAGCACCCACTTCAGTTTGAACAAAAAGGTGTATAGTCTCGACTTTAAAGACTTTACAGACGCAAAGTCCTGGCCATGGACACTAAGCAAAACCAGCTACAGCAGCCCGGGCTTATCTATTGATTTGAATACAGGTCGGTTTGTGTTGGAAGGCGAAGTAATCGGTCCTGTTCCAGCTTTTTGGCGAGCATTAACTGATAACGATTTTGGAGCATGGCTCCACAAGAAATGGGGCAAGTGGATGCCAACAGCAAAACAAGAGGCGTTTTTGACCTACCCAGTGAAAACTAAACTGATTGAAAACACCCATTTTTTTGATCCATATTCTGAAGTTCAGCACAAACTCAAAGAATTTGTTTGGGAACATAGTTTATTCAACAACAATGTAAAAATCACCCAAAGTATTCGGCAATATGGTGTTCGCACATTTGTGCTCGATTTTGAGTATGAAATCAGCGACTCTATGCCACCAGCTTTTAGACTTGGCACAGATTGGAGTTTGCCTGCTCCTGCGTTTCCACTTTACAGTTATTTGGGCAAAGGGCCTTTTGAAACCTATTCAGATCGAAAAAATGCTGGATATTTTGGGCTGTTCACAGATTCAGTTATAAATGCTTATCACCCTTATATTCGGCCACAAGAGTCAGGCAACAGAACGGATGTAGAATATTTTGGGGTGCACCAACCAAACCAGCCTGGCATTCAGTTTCATGCTGTTCGGGAACCGCTAAGTTGCTCGGTTTTGCCTTACAGTTTAGCGCAGCTTTGGCCTGAAAATGAGAAGAAGCAATACCATTCCGCAGACCTGGTTCCCGACAAAAACATCCATTTGCACATTGACCATAAGCAAGCCGGAGTGGGTGGAGTAGATAGTTGGGGTGCATGGCCGCTTGAGCCTTATCAGATTAAGCCAGGTAAGTACAAATATACCTACGTGGTGAAGTTCTAAAGTGCGAAAAACCTGTTAATCAGAGGTAAATGGCCTAAATTTACATACATGTACAGGCTTTATAAATCGGCATTCAAAAAGCAAAACTTCGAGGAGGCTGGCAATACCCGTGAATATTGGATGAAGCAACCCGCCGCCAAACGTTTCAGAGCAGCGTGGCACCTCACTTGTGCGGCGTGCGGCATAGACCCTGAAAATACACCTAAAATGGACAAAACGGTATTTTCAAAACGCAGGCATGATGCTGTTAAATGAGAAACTTTTCCTTTGAAATCGAAAATACAGCTTGTTCAAATTTAAAACGGGCAAAAAGATAAGAGGAATATTTGTTGACTTCTACTCCTTCACAAAAGGCTTCACGACAAACCGTTTGTTGTCGGTGATTTTCAACCAATAGTTTCCTGGCTTTAGGTTCGAAACCGGCAATTCACTTTTTGAATTCTCATGCAAAATGGGGCTGCCCAAAGCACGTCCGTCCACGGAGTATATTTGAAATTTAGCTTTCCCAATTTCTGATATAGGAGCAGAAACAGACAACACATTTGAAGCAGGATTGGGATACAGATTGAATTTGTTGCCCCAGTTTTTATGCAATGCCGTTGGGTTAAACAAAAAATCCTGCGAGAAAATAGTACACCCTTCTAAGCTGGCTTGCACCGAATAGGTGGCAGAAGTCACACCCAAAATCAAAAAAGAGCCGGTTTCGCCCGGAATGATGTTGCCATTTCTAAACCAACTGTAAGTTACACCTGCCTGTTGATTCGAAATTTTAAGCGAATCGGCAACCTGTTGAAGATCAGGTACGTTTGGCACTGGCTTTAATGTCACAGCAATGGCCGCTGAAGGATTGCTTCTGCAGCCCAGGTTGTTCACTCCCGAAACTGTATAATTTCCAGCAGCTCTCACCACCACTTCACGGGTGGTTGGGCCATGCGACCAGGTATAAGAGGCAAAGCCGTCTGATGCAGTTAAGAGAATAGAATCTCCCGGACAGAATGCAGTGGCACCGCTAACTTGCCATGTTGGAGGTTCAGGAGCAGGCGCTGCGGTAACATTCACTGATGCAATGTCAGAAGTACAGCTGCCCAGCACAGTTCTCAAGGTAAAAGTGCCAGTAGTGGTAATGTCGGTTTGTTGGGCATTGCCACCATTCGACCAAATGTAGCCATTGGCTTGGGGTGCAATGAGCGTGAGCGTTTGGCCTTGGCAAAGCGATAATTCACCCGTATTTGAGATTATAGTGGGCGCTTCAGGTGATTTCACCAGTTTTCTGATTCTACCCTGAGAATACATCAACACCAACATTTCGCCTCTGGTATCGAGACCAAAAGACGAAACCGTGCTACCTGCTGCAATAACCAAGGTATTTGAAATAGCCCGATCCTGATCATTTTTTCGGAGAGCCCAAATTCTACCCGTCACATAATCGCCATAAATATAGGCTCCTTGCTGCTCAGGAACATCTGCTCCCCGGTACACATAACCACCTGTAATAGACCTGTCGCCCGCTGTTTGTGGATATTGTGCCACAGGTGGTGTCATGCCGGTAGAATCGCAATTGGTAGCACCATAACAACGGCGACCTTCCAAAATTTTCCAGCCATAGTTGGCACCCCTTTTCAGCACATCAACCTCTTCTCTGGCATTTTGACCCACGTCGCCAATCCAAATTTCTCCCGTTTGGGTGTCACGGGTTGCTTTCCATGGGTTTCGCAAGCCAATGGCATAAATTTCATCAAGCGTGTTTGGATCGTTGATAAAGGGATTGTCAGCAGGAATATCGTAATTTCTACCTCCGCTGGTATTGTCCACGTCTATGCGAAGCACTTTCCCAAGAAGTGATTGCCTGTTCTGGGCATAATTTTCAGGGTCTCCGCCGCTTCCACCATCGCCCGTTGGGATGTAGAGGTATCCATCGGTACCAAACAGCAAACAGCCAGCGTTGTGGTTGGAGTAGGGCTGCGAAAATGTCAACAATATCAATTCTGAAGCAGGGTCTGCCAAAAGCGGATTTGCAGCACTTCTGGAAAACCTGGAAACCACAGTTTGGCGGTTAGCCCCTGTTCCCCGGGTATAATTCACATAAAAATAGCCGCTTGCGGCATAATTGGGATGAAAAGCAAGTCCCAATAAACCCATTTCGCCGCCAGCCAACAACCTGCTGTTTATGTCTAAAAACAAGGTACTTGAGGTGGTTGTGGAAGTGTCTAAAAAATGACGAATACGGCCCGATTGCTCTACCACATACAGTCTTTTGCTGCCATCCGGTGGGATTTGGATGTCGATTGGGCTTGAAAACTGAAGTGAAGGCCATGGATTTTGCAGGCAATAAGTTTGGGCCATGGAGGACAAGGCAACAAGGCATAAAGCCATGGTTGTAAGGTTCTTCAGCATAGTGGTTGCAGAAAGGTTTGGTATACAAAAGTAGCACAATAACTTATTTGTTTCTGGAAAAAACGGCTAAGGCCGGAAAACCTGCTTTTGGTTTGGCAAGCAGCAATGGTTCATAAATACCAATAAACTCATGCTTTTCGACAATCAGACAAAACCCGAACCCCTTTACTATTCCATTGATTTTTTAAAACAGTATGGAAAAGCTAAAATACATCTGCTATCGGCACCCAAGCGGTGTTGCAAACATGTTATTTATATTGGTGCCGTTTTAATCCAGATCCAAAACAATTTTTATATTCTCCTTAACCTTTGCAGCCGTATCGCTGTCAACTATTCCAACTTTATTTATCAGCCGTTTGTTGTCGATTGCTCTTACCTGGTCAATCATGATATCGCAGTCTTCCTTCAATCCAAATTTGGATTTTTTTAGATAGACTCTCAATATGTCTGAGGCCGGCTTTACATGGGTAGTTATAGGACAGACTATTGTGGATGGGTGTTTTGTATTCAACAAGTTGGTTTGAACAACTCTAACAGGTCTGATTTTTCCGGTTTCTGTCCCAATTGTTGGATTTAAGTCAGCAATTCAAATCTCACATTGCTTACTATTCATCGTTCAATTTCTCAAACTCTGCTAATACTTCCAAGGAGTCACCGGAAACAATGGTTGATTCCTTACTCAATTGCTTTGAAAGAAGTCTACGCTTTTGAATTCTGTTGTAGAATTCAATGGCTTCGTTTATGTATCTATTGCGGTTTGTATTCACTTTTGCCACAATAGCCTCAGTCTCCTTAAATATATCGTCCTTAAGCTTTAATGATAGGTTTTTCATGATATCATGTTTGCTCAAAGGTATATACTTTTCAGATATACTCAAATTTTTATACTGGTGAATAACGTATGCAATTGCTTCCAAACAACATATACTCTCCACAACCCGGCAAAAACCTGAACCTCTTTACGATGCCATATATGAGTTGAAAAAGCGATTTGGCCGTGGCAATGAGGTATAGGGCTGAATATTAAAATTGGCGAAGATTAAAACCTTCGCCAACTTGATTTACATCTATCAGTAAATATTCAGATTAATATCGAACCGCCCCTCGGTTATTTCCATCGTTTCTCCAGTGGGCGGGTGCACGCCCTTAAACCGAAAAGTGCCTGCCACATAGCCTCGCTGGTAATCGAACCAAAGCAGTTTGATTTGCCCGATGTGGTTTTCGATTGTCTGATAGTCTTTGCCATCGGCTGATACATAGCGGCCACAGTCTAAGGCACATTCCCTGGCAGGCCATGAGGCTGTATATTTGTTGAGCGGCCTGGTAATGTTGTTCCCAATCTGTAGGTCGTCCAGGTAAAAAGTGATGGATTTACCGTTTTTTGAAAAGAAAGTTAATAACAAGCACTTGTCGCTA
>JBBRCC010000050.1:0-29167 GCA_038205175.1 Cytophagales bacterium
TACCCTTTTGTATTATGTAATGCTATTGATGGGTAGAAGCAAGGACTAATCCTCAAAGGCTTTCTTTTTAAAAACCTTCCTTAATTCGGGGAAGGTTTTTCTTTTTTTGGATATTTTTTATTTTTTTGCCACCTTACAAGAACAAAACAAGGGTTTTCATTGTATTTTAATCAGTTTTTGTAACAATCAGATTAACCATGAATTTTGAACTGACCGAAGAACATATTGCTGTAAGAGATGCTGCCAGAGAATTTGCCAGACACGACTTACTCTCTGGAGTTATTGAGCGAGACGAACACCAAAAGTTTCCAGCCGATCAGATAAAGAAAATGGGCCAGCTTGGCTTTATGGGCATGATGACTTCTCCATCTTTTGGTGGAGGAGGCATGGACACAGTGAGTTATGTTTTGGCCATGGAAGAAATTTCTAAGATAGATGCTTCTGCCTCCGTGGTCATGTCGGTCAACAATTCCTTGGTTTGCTGGGGTTTAGAAACCTATGGAACGGAAGAGCAAAAAGTGAAATACCTAACGCCACTCGCAAAAGGTGAAGTTATCGGTGCTTTTTGCCTTTCTGAGCCAGAAGCAGGTTCTGATGCTACTTCTCAACGTACAAGTGCGGAAGACAAAGGCGACCACTACATCCTAAATGGAAACAAAAACTGGATTACAAATGGCTCATCTGCCTCTGTTTATTTGGTGATGGCTCAAACGCATCCTGACTTAGGCCATAAAGGAATAAATGCCCTCATCGTTGAAAAAGAAATGCCGGGTTTTGAAGTGGGTATTAAAGAAAATAAGTTAGGTATCAGAGGTTCCGATACTCATTCATTGATGTTTACCGATGTGAAAGTGCCAAAAGAAAACCGGATTGGGGAAGATGGTTTTGGGTTTAAGTTTGCCATGTCGGTGCTCAACGGCGGCCGTATTGGCATAGCGGCTCAGGCATTAGGTATAGCCAGTGGTGCTTATGAACTGGCTTTGGCCTATTCCAAAGAGCGAAAATCATTTGGAAAACCCATTTCTCAACATCAAGCTATACAGTTCAAACTGGCCGATATGGCTACTAAAATAGATGCAGCACGGTTGTTGTGTTTGCATGCTGCGTCTTTGAAAGACCAAAAGAAAGATTTTGCGAAAGCCAGTGCTATGGCAAAACTCTTTGCCTCGCAGGTTGCCATGGATGTAACCATTGAAGCAGTTCAGGTACATGGAGGCTATGGCTATGTAAAGGAGTATCATGTGGAGCGCCTGATGCGTGATGCCAAAATAACCCAGATATACGAAGGGACTTCTGAAATTCAGAAAATTGTGATTGCGAGAGATTTGCTTCGAAACTAATGCGGAAGCATCAAACAAACTAAAACGACACACACAAAAAACCAGCCTATCATGGAAGATTACAATAAAATCATTGAGTCCCTCAGCGTTCGGCATATCAAATCGAGAAACATCAGGATCATAAAGCCCTTGACGCTCGAAAACTTCCGGGATGTAGACAACACCATTATTTTGCTGCATCGTGGCGAAATCAGCTATGGAAGAGAAAAGGAAAAAGTATCGCCGGGCGAGCTTTTGTTCATTCCGTCGAATACCGCTGTTGTGCTCACTTATGGATCTACCAAAGAAGCTGTGAAGCTAAGTCAGGAAACTTTTCTCAACAACATTGATACCTACTACGAGATCAATAAAACCATTTCTCCTGTTGAAGTGAATGGAGACAACTATTCCTACGTCACATTCGATGCACGCATTTTCGATTCGGTAAACTTCTTTTCATCGCTGGATATCAAACCTTTCAAAATCAGCGAGAACAACCGGATTTCAGGCATTATTTTCGATTTGATTCGAGAACACCTGAATAAAGAAGCGGGCATGGAGCGGGTTATAAAACTGAACACTGAACGGATTGTAATCGAAATCATCAGATACATATTAAACAATCGCCTTTTTGTAGAACAACTAGCAACCAATTCCACCTACTTCAAAGATCCCCGATTGCTTAAGATTTTTGCTTTCATCAAAGAAAATATGAGCAGTGATCTGTCGAATAAAATTTTGGCTAATGTGGCAGAAGTTTCAGAAGACTATGTCGGGCAATATTTTAAGATGTTAACTGGCATCAATCCACAGGATTACATAGAATATCAACGTATGGAAAAGGCCGTGACATTGCTGCGTACCTCCAAAAGAAGCATCAAGGAAATAGGGGAGGACGTGGGCTTTAAAGACACGGCTTACTTTTGCCGACGCTTCAAAATGATGTTTGGAATTCCGGCAGGCAAAATGCGTCAAAGAGAGAACTTATTGAACGACTAAAAGCAGTCTTTGTAGCGTATTTTATTAGTCCATTTGTCTGTAGTGATATAGATAAAAAAAATTGATTTGTTCGCCTATTGTTTTTAACTCGAATCAACGTTTTATTGCATTCAGCTCAACTTGATTTAGTTGCTTCAATTTCAACTTACCGACAAAAAGTAAGTTTTTGCCGTTGAAATTTATTCATTCGTTTTTCAACATGTGGGTAAATGCAATAAATTATTACATCATTTTCCACGGCTCATAATTTATCTTGAATGACTGACTAGCTCAATTAACTTGCCCAACGTTCTAAAGAAGCACCACTTATTAAGATGAAGCATGGAAACGATTTACTTTCAAAAAACCTACGCCACAGTAGGTTATGATAAAGCTACGCAGTCAGTTTGTGTCATGCATCATGGACCACAAACCAGTTCTGAATTTCGACTGACCATTAAAAAGGGAATTGAATGCTTTAAACTGCACTTGCTGGATGATAAACCAGTGAGCTGGTTGTCTGACACCAGAAAGCAAGGCGCTCTTTCCCAGGAAGATCTTTTCTGGTGCAGCGAATTGATGAAGAAGGAATGCATTCAGCTACAGAAAATGGCTGTGGTCATGCCCCAAAGTTTGTTTGGCATTCACACTATTGAGCAACTCATGCTGCTGAATCAAAGAAAAGGAATTGCCAATCGTTTGTTCCCTTCAGTAGAGAAAGCCAAAAGTTGGTTGTCGGGTTGAATCTGCATTTTTCACATTGCCAATAAAGGTTTTTGCCATTCCTTTGCGGCATGTCATTTTTTCCAAACCAGCCTTTTCGCTGGGCAATTATTGGCCCGGGCCGCATTGCACAAAAGTTTGCATTAGGGCTTAGGGCAGTACCTGATGCTAAAATTGTGGCTGTGGCTTCCCGTGATCCTCAACGTGCCAAGGCATTTATACTGCCATTTGGCGGTGCAGCTTTTGGCAACTATGCAGACATGCTCGATGCGGGAAATATAGACGCTGTGTATGTGGCCACACCACACAACTTTCATGCGGAACACAGTTTGCTGGCCCTTGAAAGAAAAATTCCTGTTTTATGCGAAAAACCACTCGCAGTGAATGTGAGTCAGGTGAAATCCATGTTGGATGCTTCCGCAAAACATAATTCCTTTTTGATGGAAGGCCTTTGGACCAGGTTCTTGCCCCACATCAGAAAAGTGGAAGAAATCAGGAATGCAGGTACTTTGGGCAGTATTAAATTCATACAAGCAGACTTTGGCTACAGTTCCACTTTTGATCTGGAATCAAGACTTTACAATCCGAACCTGGCTGGTGGAGCCTTGCTTGACATTGGTATTTACCCGTTGTTTCTCGCTTGTTTTCTGTTGGGCTTTCCGCAATCCTTTACCATAGATGCAGATTTGGCTCCAACTGGTGTTGATGCATCAGTTTACATACAACTCAATTTTAGCAACCAAGCCAAGGCTCAATTGATGTCGACGATCCAATACAAGTCGAAAACAGCAGCCAGAATTGTGTTTGAAAAAGGTGAAATTGAAATTGAAGAGCAATGGCTACGACCAGCCAACCTGTTGATAACCGACTCTGAAACAAACAAAACAACAAAACTTGAATTCCCACCACTGGCCAATGGATTTGAATACGAAGCCATGGAAGTTCAACAATGTGTTAAAAATGGACTGATTGAATCAAGTCTTTTTCCCCATACTTTTTCCCTGGCACTTATGCAACTTATGGATGCCATGCGCAAGGAAATTGGAGTCAGCTATCCGTTTGAATTGTAATATAGATGCAGGCTGGAATTTATTCGGAAATTGGGCCAGGACGATGTTTATTCCCAGACAAATTTCGGCTATAAAGCGTTGTCAGACAGCTTCTGGCTCTCAGGACAACTTGAGACAAACAGCTCCTGGCTCTCAGAACAACTTGGGCACAAGTTCAAGGATAAATAACAGTTCTTTTTGTACTAGCTCTCCACGTCCCAAGCTTAATTGTAAAGATAGACAGGATTCGAAGTGCCAACTATACGCAGGTTGGGTATCTGATATCATACACAGAGCAGCAACAATATCTTGACCTGCTTCTTATTTCGGCAGCAACCGATCGCTTTTTAAAGAAAGCCTTTTTTTGATTGATCATTCTTTAAAGAAATGTACTAGAATTACCGTCGTCCGACGAACATGACGGATTGCTTCGAAAACATCGAAGTGGCGTAAATTAAGCACTTTTAAGACTGAGTTTCAAAACTACCCTCCCCCCGGATCTTCGAAGATTTTTAATTGCATTTTTCCCAGATCTTGTTCATTACATTTCCAAAAACTCTCATATAATTCAGGACTGGTCAGGAACTGAATGAAAGAAATATAGGAGCATAGATTCTTGGCCGCTATCGAAACCAGGGTCGAAAAGTCCTCCGCCTTTTTTGTCATCCTTTCTATCACTGTAAATATAAGAATGACTATCAAGGCTACCCATATTTGCGACTTAATTCCATTTTCACTGTCCGACAAAAAATATTTGAGTTCGAAGTTTTGCTTCAACTGCTTGAATAGCACTTCTATTACCCATCTGTTTTTATGCAATTGAGCAATAGTTTTGGCCGATACTTCCATTTAATTGGTGAGAAACTCCAGTACTTCTCCCTTAATCGGGTCTCTAAAGGTTGCCAATCTCAACTTTACTGTCCAGGATACTTTCTAGTCCTTGTATTTGAGTAGTATTACCTGGTTCTTGACAATGTCAGATCCTTGTTCCACAGCTCTTGTTTCCAATACATCGTAACAAGCATTTGCGTTTTTTCGGGTCACAAAGAATCTGCCACTTTTATCTAATAGATCAAAATAGAAGTACTTATTAAAACCCTTATCCATTACTCCAATGGAGCCTTTCTCCATCTCCATGAGCTTTAAAAAGCCTGTTTCGTTGGCACTGGCGGCCTTTATACAAATATAGTTTGGCACATTTTCCGGAAAATCAATCTTGGTAATGACTTTGAGCCCACCTTTTTTCTTGCCATCTATGGCGTTGCGGCCAGCTCCTTTGAGGATTTCTTTGAAAAGATTAATGGTGGTAGAATCAAAAATCTCAATCAACTCTGGAGCAATTTCTGCTCCAATGAGTAAGGAAAAATTGGTTTTATTCAAATAGCTTTTGTGGTGTTTGTAGAGCTCTAATTAAAGCGTCTGGCAAAACTCATGACTTCGATTGTTGTTTGCATCGGAGAGCGTGCTCTTTTTGGGAATTTGCTTTACTCCGCAATAGCTAAGTGAGTTACCTGGAAGGATGATTAGTTTTTAGGCCTCCCGCAGGCTTGTACTACGGGTAACAACAGCATAAAACAAACAAAGAAAGTGGTCTTTGGTCAACATCTTTTTATAGTAATGATTGGCATGTGTGGCTTGAAGAGCTGTGGTGAAAACTTGATCAGGAATGAATGACATCAACTGGCAAATTATAGGTTGGCCGGCTTTGATTTTTTTGCTTTCTTGCATCGATGTAGTTTTTTTCCTGGTCGAAGCAAGCTCATCAAAAAAAGCGGCTAGACCAAAATTTGCTGCTTTTTGTATTTTTCCAAGATTGATAAAATCAAGGTTTTACCACTTTCCCTCGGACGCCAGTAAGATTAAATGATTATTTGCTAAAAAAACCCTAATGACAAAAGTTTTACTAACAAAATACCTTTGGCTTTTGCATGCCTTGCTTTTAGGCTTCAACACCATAAAAGCACAAAATACTGATTGCAACCTCACACTCAGTCAAGCCTGTGGTTTAAACTCAAATGCTAACATGGGCAGCATGCAGCCAGGTCGATACCCATATTATTCCAATGGAGAAATTTTTGGACTTGATCATACAGGGGCAGCCGGTTCAGGTGCACTCTATAGGGTTCAAGCAGGAAAAACCTATGAATGGAGTACTTGCAATTTGGAATACAATGATTTTGATGTTCAGCTCACCTTGTTTCACGCAGGCACTTTGCAGCCGCTATGTTACAACGATGACTTTTGTGGCATAGACTCCAGGATTGCTTGGACTTCAACTTTCGATGGGGCAGTGTATGTGCAGGTGTCTCGATACAACTGTGAAAACACACCTCAGGTAGCCTTTACCAAAGTGGATTGGAGTGTGTTGAACCCAAATTCAAGCCCAGTTTTGTGCGACATGCAAATTAAGAATTTTGGCTCAAACAAAGTCTTCTGCGATGGCGCAAGATTTAGTTTTACCACAGGAAACGACAATTATTTTCTCACCGAAGAGGAATGGTTTGGACTCGACTCTATTTATGTTTTTTACAAAAGACAATCGGAGGGCAACAACGTTTCTACGTGGACAAACGGGGTTAAAACAAAGGTAACCAGAACTTTACAAAACTATTTTGACTTTAACAACAATGAAGATGTTAAATTTTACTCATATACCTTTAATCTCGGTGGTTTAATAAGTAGTTCACAATACCAACTAAAAGTAGGGGGAGCTTGTGCTGGTGCAAAAGGAAGTACCACAAACACAGTTTCCATCACGACCACATCATGCGCACTTCAGTCAAATGTGCCAGACGATGCCACAGCAGGCACAGGAATCACCATTTCCTGGACTGGCTCTGTAGATCAAAACGTACCTTATAATTTATCGTATTCAAATTTCCGCAATGGCCCTTGGAGTCCTATTATTAGTGGGGTTACAGCATTAGAATATGTTTGGGTGCCCATTCCCAAAGCTGGGGTGAACAACCAAAATCAGGCGCAAATGTATGTGCGGGTGGCCCAAGCCAGCAACCCCAACAATTTCAGCATCGACAGCATGTTGATTTACAACCCTTATGTGGTGTTTACTGCACCGGTAGATTTTCCTGCAAAAACAAAAAAGTTGCTTTTCAGTACCCCCTATTCTCAATTTATTGATTTTGGATTCGACAGATTGGGTTTTGATTTCATAGGCGTCGGAGGCGTAGCAATTGGAGCTTCATTTTATGATGGCTCAGGCAATGTAATTGTTGATGGGTATGTCCCAAGTCGAAATAGCAACGATTCATTCTTCGACTATTTCATTCCAAGTATTGGAGACTATTGGTTTAAATCTCGAATTTTTTCAGGACCAGCGGGAGGAGGGAATTTAGATAATCTGATTGGAAAATCAGACTCTATTTTTCTTCAAATGAGGTCAAGGGTGATTCAAACACCTGTGGCGGGCGCTGTGATATGCAACCAAAGCACATTTGCAATGAGTTTTCAAGGATATGAAATTACAGATGTTTTTAAACTTTCAACCAACAACGGATTTACATGGAGTGTCATAACACCGATTATCCCGGTCACTAATATTCAAGGATCTGATGTAGCAATCTTTAACGTGCCAGCAGGTCTCACTTCCACCCAATGTAAGCTGTTAATTGTGAACGGAGACACCACAGACTACACGTTTTCCATCCTTGGCTCTACACCGCAAGTCAGCGGGGCAACCAGTCAATCCTTTTGTGCTGGAAGTTCATTGACATTGAGCGTGTTAAATCCAGTGCAAGGAGTGACTTATCAATGGTCGAACAACCAAACCGGAACAAGTATCACGGTTACTGCAGGAGGCAGTTATTCAGTTAGAACGATTGCCAGCGGTTGTACTTCGGTTGCCAGTCAGGCTGTTGCGATTTCCGTGAACCCTATTCCAGCTGCACCAAATATTGTTGGATCGACTTCACAATCGGTTTGTGCAGGAAGTTCATTGACATTGAGCGTGTTAAATCCAGTGCAAGGAGTGACTTATCAATGGTCGAACAACCAAACCGGCACAAGTATTACAGTTACCACGGCAGGACTTTATCAGGTGCGAGCATTTATTGGAAGTTGCAGTTCTGCTGTAAGTCCAAGGATTTCAGTTACAGTAACGCCATTGCCAGCCACTCCGACCATTATTTCAGTGAGTGGAAATATTTCTATTTGTTCAGGAGGGTCTGGAACGCTATCCGTTAGTAATCCTCAAACCAACACAACCTATTTGTGGTCTAATAATGTTGTAGCCAACAGCATTACCACCTCAACCGCAGGCACATTTAGTGTTCGGGCTGTTTCAAATGGTTGTACATCGGCAGTGAGCGCACCTGTAGTCGTCACCATTTTACCTCTGCCAACAACACCTACTATTTCAGGCGCCACTTCACAATCCATTTGCAATGGCTCAAATCTAACTTTAACGGTAGGCAACCCGCAAGGCAACACAGCTTATATTTGGTCGAACAACGGTAGCGGCACGAGCACTACTGTTTCATCGGCAGGTAGTTACACAGTCTTTGCCATCAATAGTTGTACATCTGCGGTGAGTTCACCTGTGTCGGTTTTAGTGAATCCTGTGCCAAGCATGCCTAGCATTTCTGGTCCTCGAACGATTTCCATTTGTGAAGGAAGCGCCACTACCTTATCTGTTGAAAATCCGCTTCCTAGCAATATTTATTTGTGGTCGAACAACGCTGTTGGGTCTAGTATTTCAGTAACCACTGCTGGCACATTCCGTGTGCGAACTGTGGCCAATGGATGTACTTCATCCCTTAGTCAAATGGTTGTCGTTTCTGTAACTCCAATTCCAGCCACGCCAGGCATTGCTGGATCAGCTTCGCAATCGGTTTGTGCTGGAACGCCGGTAACCTTAACAGTCTCCAATCCAATAGCAAACAACACCTACGTTTGGTCGAACAACCAAACCGGAACAAGCATCACGGTGACTGCAGGAGGCAGTTATTCAGTTAGAACGATTGCCAGCGGTTGTACTTCGGTTGCCAGTCAGGCTGTTGCCATTTCTGTGAACCCTATTCCTAATCCGCCACTCACCATAGGCGACACCATTTGCAGATCCGGTTCCGGAGTCTTACAGGCTATTGGAGGTAATACCTATCGTTGGTACACGGCAGCAATAGGCGGGCAGCCTTTACTTGGCATTACAACTGGTACATTTTCAACGCCCGTTTTAAATGTCAATACTACTTATCATGTTTCAGTGGTTTTAAACAACTGTGAAAGTGAACGAACACCAGTTTTGGCCTTCGTAAATACATTTAATAATGCTACTTTTTCAGTGAATGGCTCATTATTATCTGCCGTTCCATTAACTGGGCAATTTTATCAGTGGTTTTTAAATGGCAACCCTATAGTTGGTGCCAATCAAAACAGCTATCAAGCCAATACATCAGGTAGTTATCAGGTTCAAATTTCAAAAGATGGTTGTAGCGATACTTCTGCCAATCAAATGGTGATTGTTACTGCGTTAACACACAACTTCGCAGAATCTTCTTGGTTAGTATTTCCAAATCCTGCCAACGACTATCTTAATTTTATAGGAAAAGGAATTGAGAGATTTCATCTTATGGACTTATTTAGTAAAACTGTTTTAAAAAGCGATAGTCCCTTAAAGTCAAATGAAAATATATTTATTGGGCAACTTCCGCAAGGGATTTACATTATAGAAATGCAAGGTGAGGGTAAGGTCAGGAAAGTTAAATTATCCATTAAAAGATAAAACAAAATAAATACATGGGCTATTCCCTTCCAAACTATGTGGAAGGGAATTAAAAAAGTAGTATTCACTTGTTATGAAGTTTGCTTGTATTGTTGCTTTGCTTGTATTTGTTTCTGCGTGCCAAGAAAGGGTTCACAATAGTGCTGAAATCAAATTAATTAAAAACAAGCGATTGATATTTAAGCCATTACATATAAATTATTCAAAGGTTAGTCCAACTCGAGTTAGGAGTTTGGTTTTAGCTGAGTTTGGTATTAAACCCTACCGTCCCTCTCCTGTTTTTATTAAACAGAAAAATGAACTACAAGGCACTTGGACTTACATTGGAAAACTAAAGCATAAAAAACAGATTCCTTCCGTTTGGAAGAATGTACAAGAGGGCAGTTTGGGTTCAATAAAACCCTACATTCCGGGAAAAAATATTGAAATAGGGGGCCTCAAATACCTGACCACCACGCATTTTGGTTTAAAGCATTTCACCACAGACCATGGTATACCTGGGTCAAGTGTACAATGCCTTTTGCAAGACAAACAAGGGAAAATTTGGATTGGAACGGATAATGGATTGGCTGTTTACACAGGTTCATCTATTGAAATTTTGAATATCAATCAGGGTTTACCTAATAATTTTATTTCGGCTTTAACAGAGGGTGAAAATGGGGTGATTTGTATTGGCACAAAAGGTGGCATCGCATTTTTTGATGGGATAAAATTTACAGTCATGAATGCAAAAAACGGTTTGCTTTCTGATTGGGTTACAGCCATGCATTTCAAAAAAGGCTCCTTATGGATAGGAAGTAACAAGGGAGTTCAAGTGTTTTACCAAAACGTCCTTAGAACGCTTGCTCCTATGATTGGAGCCAACCAAATATTTGTAAACAACATTAGCTCGAGAAATGCTGACCAAACTATTGTTTGTTACCAGGAATCAGGCATTGATGTGTTCTCAGGTAAGGGAATGGAGCACCTGGGTATAGAAAATGGTTTGCCTTCAAATATGATTTCGTCGGCAGCATTTTCCAATCATGAATTATGGTTAGGAACAATTGATCAAGGCATAGTTCGCATAAAAAATGATTCCATTTTTCAATTAAATTGTTCTATTCCAGCCTTCTTAAAATTGAGTGTCAATTCCGTTTATATCGATCAGGCCAAACGAACATGGATATCTTCCTATTCGAATGGTGTGTTTGCGATAGCTGCTAACACTTCTCAGATAACGCACATAAATTCAAGCAATGGCTATTTTACACCATCTGTGAGTTTGTGTCTTATGGAAACTTTTGACGGCAAGATACTTTCAGGGGGTGCCGGTGGCATTGCCATTTTCAATCCATTGCCGATACAAATTACACTTCAAGGGCAAAATTTGAATGGTCAAATTCCAATTTCATTAAAAAGTCTTGGAGACACCGCATTGGCTGTTTCTACTGTTTTGGGAGGCATATCCATTTGGAAAGGTGACTTGGTACAGTCCATCTCCACCCAAAATGGGTTGTCGAGCAACAATATTATGAATCTGGATTCGGACGCTCAGGGCAGAATATACCTTGCCAGTTCTGGAAACGGCCTTGATATTTTAGATAAAAATACAGTCTACAATTTAGATGCTGCCCAAGGAATTTTAAGTTCAGATGTAAATGCAGTTTTATATTCAAAAAATAACGGGCTTTTAATTGGAACCAACAGTGCTGGTTTATATCAATGGGATGGAAAAACGCTATTTAATTTTGGGCCTGGTCATGGGATTAAATCCAATTCTATTTACAATTTGTCGGAAGATGAAAAGGGTCGAATTTTTATTGGAACAAACGGCGATGGGCTTTTGATACTCAAAGAAGATTCTATTGGAGCAATTGATGTGAGCAACGGTCTTTCAGGAAATGTTGTGTATCCTATCCTCGCCAAACCGGAAATCGTCTTAATAGGAACTTTTGGAGGTGGATTAAGTATTATTCATAGAGACAGTATTTCTTCCATTAAAGAGGCAGATGGTCTTCCAAATGATCTGGTATCTTCTATAACAGAAGATAAATTTGGCAATTTTTTATGTGGAACAGGAAAAGGCCTTGCTGTAATTAGATTTGCTAAAGACTTCTCTTATCAGATTCAAAAATATACCAAAAAAGAAGGCTTGCCTTATGATGCTTTTACCCCTTATGTGGGAGCGAAAATAAAAAATTCAATTTTTCTGGGGGCAGATAATAGTTTGATTGAATTGAAGGGGTGTAATCTGTTCGACACATCCTGCCTGACACCTGAAATATTCAAAGTAAACTTTGGGAATGGTTTAATATACGCCAAAGTAGCAAATGGATTTAGAGCTATCAGTGCAGTAGGCTCAAATAAAATGGATGTTCCAGTGAAGTTTTTTGATGTGGCCTACGAAAAAAATCAAATCAATTTCGACGTAGGATACACTGGAAGGTCTTTTCAGGAAAGCAATATTGATTTTGAATATAGGCTTGAAGGTTTAGAGTCGGACTGGAGTAGAACAAGTAGCTCCCTAATTGAATATTCCAGAATTCCTTCTGGAGATTATCGATTTTCAATTAGAGGAAAAGGCACAAATGATGTATGGAGCAAATTAGCTTCTATAAGTATTCGAATTTTGCCCCCTTGGTGGGAAACATGGTGGTTCCGTCTCATCGAACTACTAGGTGTAGGTGGAATCTTGTATGCAACTGTTCAATTTCGAACACGTAATCTGGTAAAACAAAAGGAAAAACTGGAGGGTGTTGTAAAAGAACGAACCGAAGAAATTGTAAAACAAAAAGACATCATCGAAATCGAAAAAGAAAAGTCGGAAAATTTGCTCCTCAATATTCTGCCTACTGAAGTAGCAGAAGAATTGAAAAGTTCAGGTGAAAGTAGAGCAAGGAGTTTTGACTCCGTTACTGTTTTGTTTACTGATTTCAAAGATTTTACCCAAATCGCCGAAGGATTATCAGCAACCGATCTGGTTCAGGAATTGGACTATTGTTTTAGAGCCTTTGATGAAATTGTTTCAAAATGTGGGGTCGAAAAGATTAAGACAATAGGAGATGCATATATGGCAGCTGGTGGTCTTCCAATACCCAATGTAACACACCCAATGGATGTTACAAATGCTGCATTGGAAATAGTTCAGTTTATGAAGGTTTATCAAAGCCAAAGGGCTAAAAAAGGATTAAAAAGCTTTCAAATAAGGATTGGTATTCATACTGGCCCTTTGGTGGCAGGAATTGTTGGCTCCAAAAAATTTGCTTACGATATTTGGGGAGATACGGTTAACCTAGCCTCAAGAATGGAAAGTAGTGGTGAGGAAGGAATGGTAAATGTCTCAAAAGCCACATATGAACTCATAAAGGACTACTTTAGCTGCACACCACGAGGGAAAATAAAGGCAAAAAATAAAGGGGAAGTGGAGATGTATTTTGTGAATGGACCTTTGGAGCCGACTTTTGAAAAGCATTCAAATACATAAAAATAATGGCGAAGCAGCATTGAGCCTATAATTATGCTATTAATAGATAGATGTTTGCTTTTCAGGTAGAAATGAGATTTCTTTTCGAGAGGACTTTTAAAAGCATTGTTCTGATAAATAAGTGAATTGCTAGGGGGAGGTTGTACTGACGAAAAACTAATCGATAAAGTGAGCAGGAAGCAGAAACTTCAATCAATTTTTTCTCACGAAGAATAATTAATATTGACTTGATGTGGATAAACTTATCAAAATAGGATTCAAGAACTAAAAAAAGACTTTTAAATTTGCATGTTTAACCAGAGCAAGCTTTTGCTACAGAAGTAGCTTTCCTGTAAGTTAATTGTATCCCTCCGGTAAACTCCGTATTGCCCAAGGCTAGCCAGAGGGTTAGGTTTGCGGCATGATAGATCAAGAATCTATAACAACATTGGTTGCCCGGTTTTATAACCCGGGCTTGAGCGTTTCCCGGTTTAGCCTTCAGGAAGGTATAGCTCAGCATCATTTAAGGAAATTGTTGAAAGAAAGCCGTCCTGCCTCAGCGGAAGGCGGTTTTGTACCGCTCCCTTTCCTGGAGCACCAGGGTTTGTGGTTCCCGGTAGTATTTCCCCACGGTTGACCAATGTTTTCGCTTACCTCCTCCCACAAATATTTTCTCTACAGCCATCGCACCGATATGCGCAAAAGTTTCGACGGTTTGTGCAGCCTGGTGACTTTCCAAATGAGCCGCTACCCTACCTCGGGCGAGGTTTTTATCTTTATCGGCACCCGCAAAGACGCCATAAAGCTGCTTCATTGGGAAAACGGAGGCTTTGTGCTCTACTGCAAGCGGTTGGAAAAATGGGTGTTCGACGCCGGGAAAACCGTCGATCAGTGCTCCGCTTTGGCTATTTCCCGGGCAGGGGATAAAGGTAGAAAAGTGCCGCCAAAAAGACCGTTTTCAGGCCCGCTGAAAGGGGTAAAAATAGTTCGCTTATTTCTTGCTAAACACTTGTTAATTAAAGTTTTGCATTGGATATTTGTGCCATGCAAACGGCGATAACCACACCCGAAAATTGGCAGAAAATACTGCTCGGGAAGCAACGGAACATTGCCTCCCTTGAGCTCAAACTACAGGATGCTTTGATCCAGCTCGCCAAGCTCCAAAAACTCTTCATCGGCTCCCGGAGCGAGCGATTTTCCACACCGGACGGTCAGCTGACTTTGTTCGATGTTCAGACCCCTGAACCAGCCCCGCAGGAACCTCAAGCCCAAACCATCACCCGGAACAATCCCTCAAAAAAACCAACCCAGCCGCAATGTGTTGCCAGGGCATTTGGAGCGGGTGCTGCTCAACGTTGAACCTGAAAACATAGATACCCGTTCTGCCACCCAGATCGGGATAGAGGTGACCGATGTGCCTGAGCTTCGGCCTGACAAAATATTCGTCCGTCGGATAGAGCGCCCCAAATACCGCACCTCGGCGGTAAATGCGGCAGAAACCACCATCGTTGTGGCCACCGTGCCTGCCCGCTTCCAGCCCATCCCCAAAAGCAATGTATGTCCGGCTCTATTGGCACACATTCTGATCTCCAAATTCGAAGACCACTTTGCCCCTGCACCGCCAGCGCAAGATGTTTCTCAGAGACAAAACAGACATGCCGGAGTCCACCATCGGAGACTGGGTGAAACAAGGGCTCAATCTATAGGAGCCTCTTTATGAAAACTGCCTGAAAAGCATCAGGAATGCCCATTACTTGATGGTAGACGAATCGCCGATTCCGGGCCGGGTGGCGGAAGTGAATCCGCAGGAATGGCTCAGTCACGTGCTGGCTCAAATCCAGGATCAGCCCATCAACAGAATCGCCGAACTAATACCCTAAAATTGGAAAACAACCCACCAATAAGGCTATTTACTAAAAATGTAAGACGTGGTTTACCGGTAGGATACAATACAAAAGTATAGGCAGCGGCAAAAAACTGAATGAGTTGACCAAAGAAAGAATTGGCGAACAGGCCATGCTGTTGCTTCTCTCCGCAACTCCATCCATGGAGTACTGCCCAAAGTAGGTTTTGAAAAAATGGAAAACGGATTTGCCATCAAACGAACTTCTTGAAATGAACCTGATTTGGTTCCTGCTGATTTTTTAAAGCGTAAGTAAACAGTAAAAAATTTTCGCTGAGCTAGCCGTTTAAAATTCTCAGCGAGGTGCTTAGCGCAAGTTGAATTTTATGTCCGTAAGGTGAAACGAACATCGGCGGAGTTAAATGTGTGCCATGAGATAAATGGTGGGCATTAAGGGACTCGAACCCCTGACCCCTACCTTGTCGAGGTAGTGCTCTAAACCAACTGAGCTAAATGCCCTTTTGAAATGTTGTGATCCCGGAGGGACTCGAACCCCCAACCCTCAGAGCCGAAATCTGATATTCTATCCAATTGAACTACGGAATCGGGGCAAAGGTAATTATTTGTTAATCATGTTTAAGAAAATGGTGTTTTTTCGTGTTCTAAATTTGAATTCGCTTGTAAGGATACATATTTGATCGAACGGTTAAATTCCTGTATTCCAGATGAACAGGGTAGATTTTCTGAAAATTATCATGAGTTTGCCTTTTGCACATGCTGCTGCTGGATGGTTCCCGGATTTTGCACGACGGAGCATTATTTGCCTTTGCTGTATGTGTTGGGTTTGAAAAATGCAGGCGAACCAGTGAACTTCTTCAACGACAAAGCTTTAGGAGGATCACTTTCCATTACTTCTTTGAAAATAGGGGCGTAGATAGGCCATTGCAGCTGTAGCTCTAAGGGTAAATTCAAGTTGTTTCGTAACAATTGTGCTTCTTCGCCCGGATATTTGGCAAGTGTTAAATCTTACAACGAATGACCGGAAAACTTGAAGGAGGATATAATCTTAGCGGAAGGGTGACTTCTGTTGAAAAGGATTTGCCCAAGATTTCGGTGGTTACTGTAACTTTTAATGCTGAAAAACACCTGCGCCAAACCATAGAAAGTGTGTTGGGTCAAAGTTATCCAAATGTGGAATACATTGTAGTAGATGGAGGCTCAAAAGATGCTACCGTTGATATTATCAGGGAATACGAGGATCGAATAGCTTATTGGGTTTCTGAACAGGATAGTGGCATTTACGACGCCATGAACAAAGGAATTTTGCTGGCTACAGGCGAATTGGTGGGTATGAAAAATGCCGATGACTGGTATTTGCCCGATGCCTTGCTTCGGGTAGTAAATTGCTATATAAAAACCTGCCCTACAGTAATTTATGGAAATAGCCTGCATGTAGTTCAAGAACAACCTTTGCTCGCCAATCAGTTTGTGGTCAACCATCATTTGCTGGGCTTCGGGCCCGGCCTCGACCATAGAAGTATGTTTGTGAAAACAGCCTGGCACAAGATGCATTTGTTCGACACACGCTACCGCCTTGCTGCCGATTACGACCTGATGCTTAGGTTGAAAGATAGCGGCGAATTGATGGAACATTGCCAAACCGATATCTCTTACAAAAGGGCTGGCGGCGCTAGCTACGCCTGGAAACTGATTCAGGAGTTGGCCTGGATTGACTGGAGAAGTGGCAGAAAGGGATTGGCTTTTCAGCGCTTAACCAAGGATTCGATGATGTATTTCGGGTTAAAGTATGGCAACAGTTTTTTAAAATGGATTTTGGGCGAGCAAGGATACGTAAGGTGGAAAACCAGATCAACCCCCAGGTTAACCCATTGATTCATCCGAAATGGCCAGCCCTTCGAATGCCTCAAATACTTGCTTCAACTGCTCATCAGCTATTACATAAGGTGGCAGCACATACAGCACATTGCCTAAAGGCCTGATCAAGAGTCCTTTGTCTAAAAAGTATTTGTTGAGCATGTTGCGTGCTTCATGAAAATAGCCTGTTTCTTCGGTGGTTTGGTAGTCGCTTGCCCAGATGCAGCCCAAAGTGCGGGTATTCCTGAAAGCCTTGTGTGTGGAAAATGCCTCTTTAAACTGTTTAAATGCATTTGAAATCCTGGCAATATTTTGCTGACAAGCTTCACCCATCAACAAATCGAAACTAGCTATAGCTGCAGCGCAAGCCAAAGGATTAGCCGTGTAGGAATGTCCGTGGAAAAAAGTTTTCAGCAAATCGTCGACCCGAAAAGGCTGCGTGATTCTTTCTTCAATCAAGGTACAACCCAACGGCAAAAAGCCCCCCGTGATTCCTTTAGACAAGCATAAAATATCGGGAAAAGCATGTTGAAGGTGCTGAGAAGCAAATAGTTTCCCTGTTCTGAAAAAACCGGTCATCACCTCATCTGCAATGGCGATGATGCCATTTGATTTACAAACTGCCATCAATTTTTCCAGCAATGAAACTGGGTACATGTTCATGCCTGATGCGCCTTGAACCAAGGGTTCGAAAATGAATGCCGCCGTTTTTCCATCGGCTACCAAACGCTCAAATGCTGCCACGGCATTGTCTATTTCAAGTTCGCTCAGCTCCTGAGCATCCAATGGGTCTGTGCAATAAGGAACACGCAAAAAACTGACTTCAAACAATTTGTCGTTGAAAGGCGCACTGAATGGACTTCTTTCGCCCACTGCCATGGCTCCAAACGTATCTCCGTGGTAGGCACCTTCGAGTGCTATGATGTTGGTTTTCTCTATGCCTTGGTTGTGCCAATATTGTAGTGCAACCTTCAATGCTACTTCTACAGCGGTACTTCCATTGTCAGAAAAAAAGCATTTTCCAGCAGTCCAGGGCAATTGAGCAAGAAGCCTTTGTGCCAGGTCTACCGCAGGTTTATGGGTGAAGCCTGCAAATATAACGTGCTCTAATTGGAGGGCTTGTTTGGCTATCGCATCAGCTATTTCCTTGTTGGCATGCCCATGTAGGTTGACCCACCAGCTCGAAATGGCATCAATAATCTCTTTTCCATCTGCCGAATGCAGCACAGCACCTTTGGCGTGGGTGATTTCCACCACATCGTCTAAGCCTGAAAATGGCGAAAACGGGTGCCAGATATATTGCTTGTCGGCTTGAACCAGGTTGTTGCTTGCCAGCGAATTGTCCATGGTTTATTCCTGGCTATTTCCCCGGTGCTTGTTGTGGATTTTCAATGCTGCTGTACGCTTTTCATACACTGCATCGGGGACTGAAGAGGGCGAAACCAGTTGATCGGGGGTACCTTTTTCCCACTCTAAATTTCCTTTCGACCAGGGATACCACAACCCCAAAACCAGGAGCAAGAAGAAAAACAACAATTGAATGGTAATCAAAGGGTTGGCCGACAAAAAGTTTGGCTCTGCGGCCTTTATCACATAGGGGAAAAGCAAAATGATATCAACTTCGAACAATATAAAAAGCAAGGCAATTTGAAAATATCTGATGTTGAAACCTGCTTGTGCATTTCCCAAAGTGTCTTCCCCACTTTCGTACACTTCAAGTTTGGGTTGGGTAGGTTTTGAAGGTCGCAACAAAGCAGAAATACTGAGTGAAATACCCATAAACAGCAAAGCACCTCCTCCAAAAATAAGGAGGGGTAAATAAGAATCTATTTGCGGATTAAAGGCTATGCTGTTCACGCATCAAGTCGTTTCAGTGTTTTACTTTTGAATTTATATAACTGTAAAAACTGCTGAATCACTTCTTCTTCATCAGGTTTGAAGTCGAACATAATCAAAGGAGCAGAAAATCTGATATCAGTCATTCTGAACATGCCCTGCTGAAAAGGTTCGAGCATCCAGGTAACAGGGGCAAACCTGCCGCCAACCGAAAAACTGATTTCGGGTTCCTCAGAGTAAGTGATGATTAAACCTGGCAGCTTTTCGAATGGCTTTTCCAGTTGCTCAATTTCACTCATCCATGCGTCGTTGTGCGTCAAAAGCAAACCAGGTATACCTGTTGGTTTCAATGGAAACACCCAAATGAAACCGTTTGTGTCATCGATGTCATTCGCTAAAAATGACTTGTATTCGTCATGCGATGTGTTTTGGTCGAGATGCAGCCAACGATGAGGTATATCAATGCTGGAAATCAGATCTGAAACCCATGGTTCTATTCCGCAGGAAATGATGGAAAGTTTCATACTGATATGTTGTTTAGAGATACTGAAAATGGGAACGAATTTGTTAATTGAAGCATGCCGTTTTCACAGACAATTTGTTGAAAGGGTTCATTTTTAATGATCAGGAAACTATCCAAATCCCAGAAATCTGCAGCTCCGGCAATTTGAATAGCAGAACCTATTCCTAGCGAGGTTTCTACCATGCAACCCACCATGGTTTTCAATCCAAGTTCTTTGGCTTTCTTGAGCATATTGCTGGAATTGGCATAGCCACCAGCCTTTTGCATTTTTACATTTACACCATTAAAAGCCCTGCCAATAAAATCCCAATCTGGGTCATTGGTTATCGATTCGTCCGCAAATACATCAAAAATGGCATGCTTTCTAAGATATAAATATTCTTCGGTGAGTTCTGCGGGCATGGGTTGCTCGAAAAAAAGGATGGGTTTGTTTTTCAACTTTTCCATCATTTTGATCAATTCCTCCACTCCGTCCATGGCTTCGTTCGGGTCTACAATGATTCTTTTTTCACTCAACTTCGACACGGCGAGCAAGGCATCTAATCCTGAATCTTTGGCAATTTTGACCTTCCAAACTGGAAATTGATCCAAATCCCATTGGGAAATAAACCCTTGTATATCACCGGGTTCCATCACAGGAATGGTGTAGGCAGTTGAAACTACAGGGGGCGCTGGCAAGTTGAAATAGGAGGAAATGGTATTGTGCTGAACCCTGGCCAATAAATGATAAAAAGCTACATCAAGGCCACACTGTAACGACTTAGGAAACTGGCCTGACTGAATCAAAGCCAACGTTTCTTCCTGACTTGCTCCAATAGGCAAGGCCGCCAAAAATGCTTCAAAACTTGTTTGAATAAGTGCAGGTGTTTCGCCAAACCTAATGTTCGGCGCTACCTCGCCATAACCGCTATGGTGATCCAAAGTTGCTTTGACAATGAAATTGGTTTTTACGTCTGTTTCATTTCGGGAAAGCTTCCAGGTATATTTCAAATGCAGATCAATGGGTTCAATTTCCCATATAATATTGTCCATCCTATGTATGTTGAATTGGCTGCAAAATAACCACACCTATTCGTATATTCCATACCGAGGACCGAATGCGTTGAAATTTAACAGCAAAAAGCCATTTCAAATGGAAGCATCACAATCTCTTAATCTCAGATTAACAATGCATCAAGACCTTTGAGCGCTAAAATGAAACAGGTCGTTATGGTTGCCAAAACAGAAAGTTCTTCCTCTAAGTCATCGTTTGTACGGGCGTTTTACGATGTTATTGCTCAGGCAAGTCCTGCAAGGCCTTTTTTGATTTCATTGAATCCAATTGTGCTGGCTATGCAACTGGGTTTTTCTATTCAGGAAGGTAAAACCCTCTTGTCAGAATTGAATCGAGAAGGCCTTTTGAGTGTAGATTCATCCATGAATAGGGCATTTATTACCCCCAAAGGCATCAAATTTCTGCAAGTAGAGTAGGGGAGCAGCATGTTTTGAAGGGAAAGGTTTGTTGTTAAATAAAATCCTGAACAAAGGATTTGGATGAACAATTGGCAGCAAATCCCTTACCCCAAGCGGCTTTTCAAATCGAGTCTATGCTCTCTGGCGGTGTCTTTGGCAATATCGTAACCAGCATCCGCATGCCTTATAACTCCCATGGCTGGATCGTTGTGCAACACCCGTTTGAGTCGGCGTTCTGCATCGTCGCTGCCGTCGGCCACAATCACCATACCTGCATGAATGGAATAGCCAATGCCTACACCGCCGCCATGGTGCAACGAAACCCAACTGGCTCCTCCGGCAGTGTTGATGAGTGCATTGAGAATTGGCCAGTCGGCAATGGCATCCGAGCCGTCTTTCATGGCTTCGGTTTCCCTGTTTGGCGAAGCCACAGAACCTGTGTCGAGGTGGTCCCGACCTATCACAATGGGCGCTTTCACTTTGCCTTCTCTCACCAACTTGTTGAAAGCCAGTGCCGCTTTTTCACGCTCGCCTTGCCCAAGCCAGCAAATACGGGCGGGCAGTCCCTGAAAAGCAATTTTTTCTTTGGCCAGGTTTAGCCAGCGAATCATGGAATGGTTTTCAGGAAAAAGCTCTTTCAGCGTTTGGTCTGTTACTTCAATATCTGCCGGATCGCCCGACAATGCCACCCAGCGGAAAGGGCCTTTGCCTTCGCAAAACAATGGCCTGATGTAAGCTGGCACAAAGCCAGGAAAGTTGAATGCATTTTTAACATCTCGTTTATCAAAAGCCTGGCCTCTCAGGTTGTTGCCATAATCGAAAGTTATGGCGCCTCGTTTTTGCAGTTCCAACATCAACTTCACGTGGTGAGCCATGGTGTCGAGCGAACGTTCTACATACTTGTCTGGTGCTGTTTCTCTCAGCTTTCGGGCGTCTTCCACATTCATGCATTCCGGAAAATAGCCTACCAGCGCATCATGTGCCGATGTTTGATCGGTAAGTGTATCTGGCACAATGTTTCTTTCAATCAATCGACTTAGCAAGTCCACCACATTGCAAACTACGCCAATAGAAATGGCTTCCTGGTTCACTTTGGCTTCCAACGCCCAATCAATGGCTTCGTCTATATTGAAGGTTTTTTTGTCGAGATACCGGGTTTCTATGCGTTTGTCGATTCTCCATTCTTCTACTTCTGCAGCCAAACAAACGCCTTCGTTCATGGTGATGGCCAATGGTTGCGCACCGCCCATGCCACCCAAACCCGCTGTAACGTTCAATGTTCCTTTCAGCGAACCACCAAAATGCTGCCGGGCTACTTCTGCATACGTTTCGTAAGTGCCTTGAACTATGCCTTGGGAACCTATGTAAATCCATGATCCCGCTGTCATTTGCCCGTACATGGTGAGCCCCATGGCTTCAAGTTTTCTAAAATTTTCCCAGGTTGCCCAGTGTGGCACCAGCATGGAATTGCTGATAATTACCCTTGGCGCATCTTTGTGTGTAGGCAAAATGCCGACAGGCTTTCCACTTTGAATGAGCAAGGTTTCATCTTCATTCAGGTCTTTAAGCGCTTTTTCAATCAAATCGAAGCTTTCCCAGTTTCGGGCTGCTTTTCCTGTTCCGCCATACACAATGAGATCTTCGGGGCGTTCGGCCACGTCGGGGTCCAGGTTATTGTGCAACATGCGCAAGGCAGCTTCCTGAACCCAGCCTTTGCAGCTGAGGCTTGTACCGGTTTCTGCTTTAATGGTTCTTTTGGTTGAAGTTGTCATGTGTGTTTGTAGTTACGTGGCGAAAGTAGCAGAAATGTATAATTGAAAAATGCACTATTCATCAACCGCCTTTCAAATCTATTGTTCACTTGGCTTTTCAGGTTTGAATTGCCGCACAATAAAAGCATAGTCTAATGTCTGGTTTCAACCACTTGTGTAATTCTTTTTACCAAGCAATTATTTGACTGTACATTTTGCCCCTCGAAAAACCAATTTATGAATAAAACCTCGATTTTACTGGTAGCCTGCTTGTTTGGCTTGGTTACACATCTGGCTGAAGCACAATCCAATGCACTATGGGTTCGTCAGCCTTCCATTTCTCCCGATGGGAAAACAATTGTATTCAGCTACAAAGGCGACTTGTTTAAAATCAACGCTGCTGGCGGAGTAGCCACACTCCTTTCGAGTAGTTCATCGCATGAAATGGGTCCAGTTTGGAGTCCCGATGGTCAAAACATTGCCTTTGCTTCAGACCGATACGGCAATTTCGATGTGTTTGTGATTCCCGTTGTCGGGGGCGATTCCAGGCGGCTCACCTTCAATTCTTCTGGCGATATGCCAGCAACATTTACCAAAGACGGAAAGCATGTGCTGTTCAACGCCAGCCGACAAGATCCTGTGTTGAGTGTGCAGTTTCCATCCGGCATTTTGCATGAATTGTATCAAGTGCCCATATCTGGTGGACGTGCAGAGCAGGTTTTGGCTATTCCGGCAGAAAGTGCTCAGCTTAATGCAGACGGGTCTAAAATGCTTTTCCACGATCAAAAAGGCTATGAAGATCCTTTGAGAAAACACCATAAATCATCCATCGCCAGAGATATCTGGATGCACGATGTGAAAACCGGCAAATACAGCAAGATCACCACTTTTGAAGGGGAAGACCGCAGCGCATGGTTTCTGAACGACAACGAAATGGTATATCTCAGCGAAGAAAGTGGAGATTTCAATGTGCACAAAATGAGTTTGTCTGGTGGAAAATCGACCCAGATGACCCAGTTCAAAAAACATCCGGTTCGTTTCCTTTCCAAAGCCAACGATGGCACCTTGTGTTTCACTTTCGATGGAGAGGTTTACACCCTGAAACAAGGTGCACAGCCCCAAAAAATCAGTATTGTAATCCCGATCGAACAAGATCATGTAGACTATAAAAACATGCCTGTTCAAGGTGGCACTGGTGATATGGCTTTGAGTCCAAATGGAAAAGAGATTGCTTTTGTGTACCGGGGAGAAGTATTTGTGACGGCAGTAGACGGTGCCCAAACCAAACGAATAACCAACACTGCCGCTCAGGAGCGTACTGTCTCTTTCCATCCAGATGGTAGAAGCATCATTTACGCTACCGAGCGAGGCAATAGCTGGGATGTGTATAAAGCCAGTATTGTGCGAAAAGAAGAGCCATATTTTTTCACTTCCACCGTGGTAAAAGAAGAAGCCCTTGTAGCTACAGACGCTGATGAATTTCAACCTGCCATTTCGCCAGATGGCAAAGAAGTGGCCTATTTGGAAGAACGGGTGATTTTGAAAGTGTTGAACACGGTGTCGAAAGCAACCCGACAAATTTTGGGCAAGGAAATGAATTACAGCTACTCCGACGGCGATCAATATTATGAATGGAGTCCAGATGGCAAATGGTTTCTTACTCAGTTTTTGCCTAAGGAACTTTGGGTAAGCGAAATAGGCCTCATTTCGGCTGACGGAAAAGGAAAAATTGTGAACCTGACCGAAAACGGATACGATGATGGAGGCGGGCGCTGGATGAACAAAGGCAAAATGATGATTTTTGAATCTTGGCGGGACGGACAGAAAAACCACGGAAGCTGGGGTGCCCAATCTGATATTTATGGGATCTTTTTTACCAAAGATGCTTTCGATAGGTACAAGTTGAGCAAAGAAGAGTTTGCCCTGGTGAAAGAAAAGGAAGACAAGGAAAAGAAAGAAAAAGAAGAGGCAGACAAAAAAGCTGATGCAGGCAAAAAGAAAAAAGACGAGAAAAAGGAGGCTTTGGAAGTTGTGAAAATGGAACTTGATGGCATTCAAGACCGAAAAGCCAGGCTCACCATCCATTCTTCAAATCTGGCCGATGCCATTGTTGGCCCCAATGCCGACAAGCTGTTTTACCTCTCTAAATTCGAAAAAGGTTACAACCTGTGGGTAACCAATTTAAGGGACAAGGAAACCAAAATTTTGGCAAAATTAGATGCAAGTGGAGCTGGTGGCCTGCAATTGGACAAGGAAGGCAAAAACATATTTTTTATAGCCGACGGCAAAATTATGAAGGTGGAAGTGGAAAACGGCAAATCTGAGCCTGTAGCCATTTCAGGCGAAATGAAGCTGGACCAAAAACAGGAACGCTCGTATATTTTCGACCATTGTGTGCGTCAGGTAGCCAAAAAGTTCTACAAAACAGATTTGCATGGTTTGGATTGGAATTTTTACACAGCGTCGTACCGCAAATTTTTGCCCCACATCAACAACAACTACGACTATGAAGAAATGCTGAGCGAACTGCTAGGTGAGCTAAACGCCTCGCACACAGGAGGTGGATTTCGATACAGTGCCCCAACTGGCGACCGCACAGCTTCTTTGGGTCTGCTGTTCGACTTAAACTACAAAGGCGAAGGCTTGAAAATTGCTGAAGTGCTGAAAGGCGGGCCGCTCGACAATGCAGAATCGAAGGTAAAAGCTGGAATGATAATTGAAAAAATTGACGAGCAGCCTGTGACCTCAAAAGAAGATCCGGCGGTATTGCTGAACAGGAGAGGCAAACAGCAAGTGCTGTTGAGCCTGGCGGCAGAAAACGGAAAGTCTAACATAGAGCAAGTGGTAAAACTCATAGAAAAGGGCGAAGAAAACGAGCTGATGTACAAACGTTGGGTAGACAACCGAAGAAAAGAAGTAGATAAACTATCGGGTGGAAAAATCGGATATGTGCATGTGCGAGGCATGAACGACGGAAGCTACAGGGTGGTGTATGAAGAAGTGTTGGGCAAAAACATTGAAAAGGATGCCTTGATAGTAGATACCCGTTTCAATGGAGGCGGTTGGCTGCACGATGATTTGGCCACATTTTTAGGAGGCAAAAAATACGTTGATTTGGTGCCTAGAGAGCAAAAAATTGGTTCTGATCCTACCCGAAAATGGACAAAGCCTTCTGTGGTGCTTATGAGCGAAAGCAACTATTCTGATGCACATTTCTTTCCGTTTGTTTACAAAGAACTAGGCGTTGGCAAACTGGTGGGTATGCCGGTTCCCGGCACTGCGACTGCCGTGTGGTGGGAAAGCCAGATTGACCCTAGTTTATACTTTGGCATACCACAGGTTGGTGTGAGAGATAATAGAGGCAACTATTTGGAAAACATGCAGTTGGAGCCAGATTTTAAACAGCACCAAGATCCGGAGGTGTTGCTCACTGGCCGAGACCAACAGCTTGAAAAAGCCGTGGAGGTACTTTTAATGAAGTAAAGCTGAAACTATGCTACAACAAAAAGCCTGATCTGGAATCAGGCTTTTTTGGTTTAGATGGAAGGCAGGTAACCCCTGAGCCCTCAGAGAAATTTTTGATACATGGCGTATTCACCTGACTCAACAATTTTCAGTCACAAGGAATTTTACCTCTTCCAACAGCGTCAGGTGAGGAAACCCGGCACGGTAGGTGGAAGTTAAAATCTGCTTGCGAAGGCTGGATTTATTTTATCGAAAATTTCTACTTTTTTCTATAATCCAAGAAAAAATGATCGTTCAGATTCCTGATTAATTCCTGGCAAATGCACATCTGACAGAAGCAGAAATTTAGTTGCAGCTTGCTATGGTGATTTGCGAAAGAAATATTCTAAGCTTTGGCCAGGCAGGGCGACTTTCTGAATTGGATATCATTGTCTTTCAAGCCATGCCAGGAAAAAATAAAATAGAGGTACATTATCATTTGGAGGATCTGGCCCACGATATCAACAATATTCAGCGCTTCAGTCTTTAAGTTAGGGTAATGGTTTGAGACACCAGGTATATGTACTGATCTTAAAAACGAACCCGATGATTTGAGATTGAATGCTGGATTTTGGATTAACAATAGCCTATTTCAAAAAATTCCGGAATTCGAAAAACAGCAGTTTACCTGATTAGATTTCGAAATATAGAATGCTAGCCAGGGAAAGATGCCTAGACATGAAAGCCTTGTGTTTGTGAAAGCACCTAGCCCCAGGCAAACCTTCGATTGAGTCCGTTTCGAGTCACAGTACACACAAGAACGGCAAAGAATGAAAATAGCAACAGCCTTAGACTTCGTTTCTTTTGGCTCCATTATTCAATTACCTTGGCCGCTTTCATTTTGTAAAAACCCTCTCCCAGCCAATGGACATCCATATTTTGCTCATCACCTGCACCGATGCCAAAGGGCTGATTTCTCAGGTGAGCACTGCTATTTTTAAGCTTTCCCTCAACATTGTTTTGATGCGTGAGTTTGTGGAGCCGGAAACCAACAAGTTCTTCATGCGCTGCGAAATATCCGGTCCGGTAGACCTTCCTATACTACAAGCAGCCCTGGAAAACTGCCTGCCCACCGACGCCCACATCAGACTGAATCCCAAAACGAAAAAGGACATCGTGGTTTTGGTTACCAAAGAGTTTCATTGCCTGAGCGACTTGCTCACCAAGCATCATTTTGGTGAGATCAACGCCAACATTCTGGCAGTGGTGAGCAACCATGCCTATCTGCAACCATTTGTAGAAAAGTTTGCCATTCCGTTTCACTTTGTGAGCCACGAAGCCCCTTCGAAAGAGGACTTTGAGTCAGCGCTATTGGCCACCTGCCAGTTGTATTCGCCCGACTATCTGGTGCTAGCCAAGTTTATGCGCATTCTCTCTGCTGATTTTTTGGCTCGATTCGAAAACCGCATTGTCAATATCCACCATTCATTTTTGCCTGCTTTTGTTGGAGCAAATCCATACCGGCAAGCCTTTCACCGTGGGGTAAAATTGATTGGAGCCACAGCACATTTTGTGACCAATCAACTGGACGAAGGGCCCATCATTTGCCAGCAAGTGGTGCACATCGATCATAACTTTACGGTGAAGAAAATGGTGGATGCAGGCCACGAAGTAGAAAGATCCGTTTTGCAGGAAGCCCTCCATTTGATTGTTGACGACAAGGTGTTTGTGAGTGGCAACAAAACCATTCTCTTTGGGTGATTTTGTTTTGGGTTTGATTGCACTGCTTTCGTTCGTTTCCTTTTTTTTATTGAATTGTTCAAAAAAACGAACAGTGGCGAACAACTAGAAGTGAGTTGAACTATTCGGCAGCAACTTCCACCAGTTGGCTTTTCTTATAAAGTGACCTTAAAAATCCAGATTTCATTCGGAACTGGCTTCTACAAATTCGGGGTCAAACTGAACTATGAATTGAAATCCAAAACTTTTGGCAAGGCATTGATTAACAGTTGTTTGGGTATTTGTGTAAGACAAATCCAATTTTATTTCTGTTCTGGCTCCGCACGTTGGGCAAGTGGTTGGCTGATCGGAATAGAGAAAAACGGATTGGTAATTTGGAATTTATGTGCTTATTAAACACTCCGTTAGCTACAGTATAAAAACAGGTTCCTCATTCCATTCTTTCCCTTGAAAGATTCTTCCATTCGCTTTCTTATTTCGCTTAACTCCATCAGAACCCCAGGCACCCCATTGCTTGAAAAAGAAAGCAACATTTTGCTCTTCGCATTGGCGTTTCACATCTTCGGCCCATTCTGGTTTCATTGGTCTGGCACCAGGGCCACTTTCACCTCCAACAATTACCCAATGAATTCCTGAAAGATTTAATTCCCCAACTGGACCAATCAATGGTTCAATGCTTAAAAAGCGAATATTGGCATCTATCCGTCTTAATGAGTCAATTCGATTTTTAGTTTTAGCATGTTCGACAGTAACGCCCATCCAAACGTTCTTTGGAACAACATGGTTTTTGAAATAGCTTATCAGAATATCTTCTCTTTTGGTAAGGATCTGGTAACTATGCCTTGGCGTTTCTTCAATGGTTTTAAAAACTGAATCTAAAAACTCAAAAGGCATCTTCTCATGAAAGAGGTCGCTCATTGAATTGACAAAAAACTTAGTCGGTTTTTTGATTTTTTTTGGCATCTCCAACCGATCTGGCATAAGGGTAAATTCAAATCCATTGTCGTAGCCTGGTGCCCTCATAGCTTGAAGCCGATGCGCCATCGTTTCGGCATAACAAAACTTGCAACCGGCAGAAACCTTGTTGCAACCTGTACTTGGATTCCAGGTCATTTCAGTCCATTCTATTTTGCTGGTTTTCATGTATTTAAGAGGTTGTATTTATTGACAATGTCATTTGCAATATTAACTGCAGTTCGATTATTTGAAGCCATAAATAAATGATAAAGTATTGTACCACCTTTCTGGCGGAGTGTGTAGGGTTTTGATCCTGTGAGACTTACATATTCTACTTCACCTAGGAAGACATGACCCATTGTGTTACCGTATTCGTCTTTGGCCTTTTCCCGCACAAATTTCAGAATTCTTTTGCCTAATTTTTCATGATCAATGTAGATTAGACCTTTTCCCAAATCGGCTCTGGTGGCATTTTGCGTTTGCCAATGAAAAAGG
>JBBRCC010000051.1:0-28612 GCA_038205175.1 Cytophagales bacterium
GCTGTTTTTTAACAATCGCTACTGCAGCTTTTACGCCTTCGTAGCCCATGCGGTAAGGATCTTGAACTGCTAAACCTTGAATTTCACCGGATTTCAATGAGTTGATAAGGTCTTTGTTGGCATCGAACCCAACAAACTTAACTTTTTTGGTTTTTCCAGCCGTTTTCAAAGCCCTAAGCATGCCCATGGTCGCCGATTCATTCGAAGCAAAAACGCCGTTGATTTGATTGTGGCGATTCAGCATATTTTGCGAGGTTTGAAATGCTTTTTCGATGGTAGCACCGGCATATTGATTGTCGACTACAATCTCAATTTCAGGCGCATATTCTTTTATCCCTGCTAAAAAGCCTTCTTCTCGTTGGCCAGTGCTGGCTGAGCCTTCCTGATAGCGCAACATGGCTACTTTTCCTTTTCCACCCAAAGCGTCAGAAAGCATTTTGGCACACATTTTTCCACCCATAAAATTGTCGGTGGCTACAAAACTGGAATAATCGCTTCCGCTCAAACCAGAATCAATGATTACAATTGGAATTCCCTTTTGAACTGCAGTATGCACCGGCTGCATAAGGCTTCTATCGTCGAGCGGAGCCAGCACCATGGCATCTACTCCCCTGCTAATGAAGTTTTGCACTACCTGAATCTGCATTTGCCTATCGTCTTCTTTCTGAGGACCTTGCCAAAGAATAATTACGCCCAAATCTTCGCCAGCTTTCATGGCACCTGCCTGAACACTTTTCCAATATGAATGGGTTGAACCTTTTGGAATAACGGCAATTTTAATGCCTTTTTCGCCGGTTTCAGTTTGCTCTTTCGTTTCTGTTTTTCCGCAGCCAAAAAAAAGTAAGGCGGCAATAGATAGAAGGATATTTACTTTTTGGTAAACCATGGTGTTTTAGTTTGGGACAAAATAATTCAAAAAATTTCTCATTCACGGCTATTTATATTAAGGCTTTCCCGAGATAGCCTTAAAGTACCATGAAAACAAATGGGATACAGATAAATAAAGCTTCTTAAATTGAAAATGAATGAACTTAAAATAAACGAAGTCTCTTAAACCAATTTGAAGTTTTTGTATTCACCTGGCAAATAGCCAGTTTGTTCATCAATCCAAAGTCTGATTTTATTTTTTAGAGACAGGTTTGGGTTGTTCAAATTTGGATTAAAATCCCAGTTTTTGTTGCCAACACGGGCAAGCATCACCTGGGGATGTGTCGCTGCAAAACGCTTCAAAGATTCAAACTCTGAATAATCGAAAGGCGCCTTTTTCAGCACGTTTTCCTCCATCCATGCATCGTCGTGCCAAAATTTATGCATCATTTCATTTTTTCGTTGCATGGCTTCCGGCGTTCGAACCCAACCGTAATGATACATGGTGGCGTTTGCTTTTTTCACCCTCAACTTTGCGTTAGGCTGTTTCCTAAAACCTTGGGCATCGCCATACGAGAAAATCTTTTTGTTGTTTCGCACAATTCTGATTTCCCGGCGATACCAAAGCGAGTTGCCCACAAAGTCGAAAGAACCATAAAAGTGGAGGTAGTCGAAAAGCAAGGCTTCCACTAGTTGGTTATTCAGGTGAGCTTCCATAGCCTGCCTTACCGGGGCATGAAATTTTTCGTGCAGCACTTCATCGCCCTGAATGTAAAACGCCCAATCATATTCAGGAGGTATCGCATGAAAAGCTTTGTCGGTTTCAACTGCCAGCACCCTACCTCCTTGCCTGAGGCTGTCGTCCCAAACTGTTTCAATAATTTTGATTTTAGGCGAATCAATGGATTGGATGAGTTCCAGCGTTTTGTCTTGGCTCTTGCCTACTGCCACCACAAAAAAATCGCAAACCGGCAAAATAGATTGTATTGCCTCAACTACAGGGTAGTCGAGCAAAAGGGCATTTCTTACAATGGTGAATCCTGCAACTTTCATTTCGAATGCAAACATAGGCGCATCCCAGGAAGCACATGTACCTTTTTGAGAAAATAGTATACACAGTTCAAAATTCCATTACGTAAGATTTCAAACTCTTTTTTGCCAAAAACCAACAAAGCAAACTGTGCCAAAAAGCCGTAAATCTGTCTATAACAAGTTTATAGCTTGTAAAATTAGCATCGCAACAACAATTCAGCATGTGCTTTTAATTCCTGATTTTAAGAAAAACTAAGGTAAAGAGAAACTAAGAATTTAAACTAATTCAGAATTTATTGCAATATTTGAATACCAGTTCCAAGAGATGTGAAAAAGTTTGTGGCGGCAGTGCTGCTGGTTGTATGTGGTGAAGTCCACGCACAGCTCAGCGAAAAGTTTGAATCAAGACAAGGAGAAACAAGCGGTGTGAGAAATGTACTCACTGCTTCAGGTTGGTCTTTTCCTGAAATGAATATCAGTCGCTCTTTGGGTTTGCCAATAGAAGGATCTCAAAGTATGGTTAGCGGTTTGCTAAACAATCCAAAATCAAATGCCGGGTTTTTTACCCCATTTGTTTGGATAGAAGCAGGCCATTCTCTTTCTTTTTCATATAAGTTTTCAGGTAGTTCATCAAAACCAAGCAAGGTTTGGGTGAGATTGCTTTTGGAAGACGGAGACGAAAACCATCGGGAAATCAATGTGGAAAAATTAGCTGTTAAAACCTCTGGATTGGTTCAACACTATGCATTTCAGTTCAATGACCCTTCAGTTAAAGGCGCCTACCGCTTGTTTGTCAATTTTCAAGGCCAGGGCTGCCAAAGCAGCATAGCAGTAGACAATATTTCTTACAACGGATTTGTACTTGGCGCCAAACCCAACTGCACTTTACTTCATGGAGCAGAATTGCAAAGATGTAGAAAAATAACATCCGAGACTGCAGCACAAGGTGCCGAAACTGAGCTAACTTTGAAAGATAAAATCAGGTTATTTCCCAATCCCAATCAAGGTAAATTTATCTTGGAAGGCACTTTAGCAGAAGATGCCCAGACCCGATTTACCCTTTTCGATGTGTTGGGAAAACAAATCTGGACACAAACCCAAGCCACTACCGACAAACCAGAACAACATCAGTTCGACTTTCAAGATCAGCGGGCAGGCCTGTATTTCCTTCAAATCAGAACAGGAAATCAAACCTTGATGCAGCGTTTTCAAATCAGATAACACGTTTCTATTCATATATAACCAATGGAAAGGCTGCTCAATGAGTAGCCTTTTTTCGTGCCTGAATGCTATAAAAAAAACCCAGCCTGCATACGCAAACCGGGTTTTCAGAATCAGGTTGATCGTTTATTTTATAAAAAGCATTTCTCTGTATTTCGACAACGGCCATTCTTCATCGTCAACAATGAGTTCGAGCTTGTCGGCATGGTAGCGGATCACATCGAAGTAAGGCTTTACTACATCGCAGTATTCAACTGCCTTCTTGTAAGTATCTTCCAAATTGTTGGCCTTCTTTCTGGCTTCAATCATGGCTTCCACGTTCACCTGAATGGTGCTCACATGGCGTGAAATGTCTTTGATACTTTCGACTGTGCTTTTGTAGACCTCTTCGCCAAGACCAATTTCCTTCAAACCTTTCACATTGTTGATCAAAATATTCTGATACTTCACTGCAGTAGGCACAATGTGGTTGCTGGCCAAATCGCCAATCATTCTGCTTTCAATCTGTACTTTCTTGATGTAGTTTTCCAGATAGATTTCTGTTCTGGCTTCAATTTCCCTTTCTGTGAAAATTTCGTTGTTCACAAAAAGATCGTGAGACGATTTCGACAGATAACTTTTAAGCGCTAAAGGCGTGGATTTAATGTTGTTAAGCTTGCGTTTTACTGCTTCTTTCACCCACTCTTCGGAATATCCATTGCCTTCAAACAAGATGTTTTTCGACACCTTGATATAGTCTCTTAAAATATTAATAATCGCCACTTCTTTCTTTGTGCCTTTGGCAATCTCCTTGTCAACAGATGCTTTAAAAAGCGTCAACTGATTGGCTACAATGGTGTTGAGTACAATCATTGGCGCCGCAATGTTGGCCGAAGAACCAACAGCCCTGAACTCAAACTTATTGCCTGTAAATGCAAATGGAGACGTTCGGTTTCTGTCCGTGTTATCGAGCAAAATTTCAGGTAGCTTATCCAGACCCAGCTTGAGGTAAAGGTTTTCACCTTTTTCGATGCTTTGGTCGTTTTGCTCAATTGCAGTTAATAATTTAGTGAGTTGCGAGCCAATAAAAACTGAAATAATGGCAGGAGGAGCCTCGTTTGCACCCAATCTAAAATCATTGCCTGCACCAGCAATTGACGCCCTGAGCAAATCTGCATGGTCGAAAACAGCTTTAATGGTGTTGACAAAAAAGGTGAGAAACATCAGGTTCTCTTTGGGCTTCTTACCAGGCGAAAGCAAGTTTTTGCCGTTGCTTGTTCCCATAGACCAGTTGTTGTGCTTTCCGCTTCCATTGATGTTGGCAAATGGCTTTTCGTGTAGCAACACTTTCAAATTATGCCGTTCACCCACTTTTTCGAGTAAGTCCATAATCAGTTGATTGTGGTCTACAGCCAAGTTTACTTCGGTGAAGGTTGGAGCGCATTCAAACTGAGAAGGCGCTACTTCGTTGTGCCGGGTGCGAACAGGAATGCCTAATTTCCAGCATTCATATTCAAACTCGGTCATAAACGACAACACCCTTGTTGGAATGGTTCCGAAATAATGATCTTCCAATTGCTGACCTCGTGCCGGCGCATGACCAAATACAGTTCTGCCAGCCATTACCAAATCAGGCCTTGAGTGAAACAAAGCACGATCTATCAGGAAATACTCTTGTTCTGCACCTAAAGTAGGAACAACCCGAGTCACATCTTTATCGAAATACTGACAAACATCGGTGGCAGCTTTGTCTACAAATGACAAAGCTTTCAACAAAGGTGTTTTGTAGTCGAGCGATTCGCCTGTGTAAGACACAAAAACGGTTGGAATACACATTGTTTTGCCTGCATGTGTTTCCATAATAAAGGCAGGTGAGGTTGGATCCCAAGCTGTGTAACCTCTGGCTTCGAAAGTATTTCTGATGCCACCGCTTGGAAAAGAAGATGCATCTGGTTCTTGCTGAACCAAAGCACCGCCTCTGAATTTTTCAATTACTTCGTCGCCATCCAGGTCGAAAAAAGCATCATGCTTTTCGGCGGTCGACTCAGTGAGTGGCTGAAACCAGTGCGTGAAATGGGTAGCTCCTTTTGTCAATGCCCAGTTTTTCATGCCTTGTGCCACTGCATCGGCTAAGGATACATTAAGCTTTGCCCCCGACTCAATGGTTTGTAGCAATTCTTTGTACACATCGGGTGACAGGTAGTCACGCATGGTTTTTTTGCTAAAAACATTGGTGCCAAAATAATCTGCCGCTTTGCCTTCAGGTTTAGCAGGAACCACAATAGACCTGCCTTCCACGATTTCAAGTGCTTTGAAACGTAAGATTGCCATTTTTAAAATTTGTTAATTCTGCATTTCCACCTTTGAAAATACAGGGCAAAGGTAAAAATTATACAATATTTTCAATGCACCCCTTCATTTTTTAATGGGATTTTGAAAATTTAGGTCTAAAAAATGGAAATTTTGAAAATTTATGGTAAAGAAAAATATCCTCTTGTTCCCCCTTTCTGATAGTTAGCGCCCGGCTCTCCGAACTCCCGGTAATATAAAGTGACTATCCCGTCAAAGCGGCACATTCCTATGTTTCATACAGGTAAATTAAACATATTTTGAGTCTGGCGACCCGGCGAATGGGCTTCGGAATTGCCAATTTCGAAGAGCGGAAGTCCCTCCTTTCGCAAGGACAACGACAAAGATGAAAGTGCCGTAAGCACGCCCAATATATAACCTTGAATTTATTTGGGCAGCTCTACGGATTCTTGCTGAACCGGTATGTTTTTCGGCCTTCTGAGTCGTTGACAACCAACAAATACAAAGCTGGCGGCAGGTCTTTCACTACTATACTCACTGTTTGAAGTGGCTTTGATTCCTCCGAGATTTGCAATTTTCCTTGAAGATCATAAATGCGGTAGCTAAAATTTCCGTTTGCCGGAATATTATTTGTTGAAGTAATGAACAAGCGATCAAGAGCTGGATTTGGGTAAACCAAGTGGCGTTTGCCGGATTGCTTGTTCCAATTTGCAGCTGCTTTTACTGCCTCGTACACATTCAATTTGCCCCATCCCCATTGGTTGCTGCCGATAGAGGCTATGTCGCCAGTATATTGATCTCTGGTGGCTGTGAGGCGCAAAATGATTCGCACTTGCTCTGGCGTGAGTGTAGGATTTGCTTCAAACATCAGTGCTACAGCTCCTGCAATAACCGGCGCCGCCATAGAAGTGCCCGTAGAAGGCGCATAGCGATAATTTTTACCTTCAAACTGAATCTCTTTCTCAATCCAGGGGTCTTTGCCATCATATTCCCTCCAATTGAAGGATGAAACCGAAGAAGAAACATGAACACCCGAGGCAGTGATGTCAGGTTTCACAACGCCATTGGCATCGGGACCCCGGCTCGAATAATTGGCAAACTCTTCCTTAACATAGCGATTCCCAAATGCATCTGCACCCCAAACGGTATCACCGGCCATGTTAAATACATGACTGGACAACACATAACTTCCGGCACTTATCACTCGCTTTGAAGTTCCACCTGGGGTTCTGAAATTGGAAAGCTGGTCGCCAGGTTCAAAGCCGGCAAACGCATTTCCGGCAGGCACACCATTCACCAGTTGCAAAAAGGGCGCATACACATCCACTTTTCCTGTTTCCTGCTCAGGTTGCATTTCAAAACCGCAGAGCAATTGTTTTAATTTAGGATCCAATATAAAAAACTGATTCGGCTGCCCGTTGTTGGTATCGACCTGGGTTGCATACCTGTAAATGACCAAACTGTCCTGATTGTGAATCAGATACGTGGTATCTTCCGTGGTTTGCTGCGAACTAAAAGCAAGGGAACGTACTTTTTCTGTGCCAAGACTATCAACCAACAAAATGGAGACTGCAACATGTTTGCCACCTGTTCCCCAAATATCCATAGCTGGAGGGATGCCAAGTGCAGTTCGTTTTGGCATTCTCCGGAACAGGGTTTTCACTTTATCATTTGCGTCTGAAAATACTTTTTGAATATGCTGAAAATTATTGCCCTCGTTGCCCATAGAAGCTACTATAACCCTTCCCTCTCCGCATAGATCTGACAAAGCTCTGTCGTAAGCTGTGGTTCCATCGAATGGTGTGCTCCAACCACCGAAACTCATGTTGACCACAGCAGGCATGTTGCGCTCCCTGGCATAGTCAAAAATAAATTTCGTAGCGTCGATTACTTTGGTGTTTCTTAATGGACTGGACACCAAAATCAGATTTGCTTCGGGTGCTATACCTCTGTAAAAACCACCCTCAACACCAAAACCACTGCCAGCTGCCATACCTGATGTGAGGCTTCCGTGCGAAAAAGCCGTTGCATACGTGTCTCTCTGCTTGCTCATTAAAGCGCTGGTTCCTGTGGTGAAAACGCCATAACTAAAACCGCCTGGTGGCAATCCGATCGTATCATTTTGATCCCACATGGCGACAATTTTCAAGTCGGTTCCGTCTTTGGTTCGAAAGTTCGGATGGGTGAGATCGAAACCAATATCAATGACGCCAATAATAGTGTTTTTACCTTCAAAAGGTATGGGAAGACCAACACCAGCATGCACCTTAGCGGCACCCGACTTTTGAGTGGTTTCCAACATGGTTGGCAACATGAGTTCGGGCAATTCGAGCAAACGCAGGTCTTTTCTTTTGGTAAGCTCCAATAGCCCATAAACTGTGGATGACAGGGTGTAAATTTGTCCTATTTCAGTATGAATATTTACCCCAGACGGCAAAGCGAATTCAAAGCCATTTTTTGTAGTTTCCACCAACAGGTCGGTGGTCCATATTCCCTGTTTATTTTCAAAACCGTGGCTGACCAGCCAATCTTCTGAAACTGCAGTTCGATAAGTCTGATGTTGGCGGTTCTTCCATTCGTTCAAAAACAACCTTGTTTTTTTCGATAACTGAGGCTGAGTAAGAGCCCGACCCGTCCAAAACAAACAAATTAACGTGAAAAATATCCGGGTGTACATATCTTTAAATGTTTAGCACAAAGTGAAAACAACATGGCCTTAATGTTGTTTGCCTTACCTTTGCAAAATTGTGCATTTGTTGTCAATGAAAAAAGTTGCTTTCTACACTTTGGGTTGCAAACTCAACTACGCTGAAACGTCGTCGATATCCCGATTATTTGAGTCAAAAGGCTTCGAAAAAGTGGCATTCGGCCACCCAACCGATGTGTATGTAATCAATACTTGCTCTGTAACCGAACAAGCGGACAAAAAAGCCAGAAAAGTGGTGAAAGAAGCTCTAAAAATTTCGCCGCAAGCTTATGTTGTGGTTGTGGGTTGCTATGCCCAATTGAAACCCAAAGAGATTTCAGAAATTCCTGGAGTAGATGCCGTTTTGGGAGCTGCTGAAAAATTTAGGATTTTCGACTTCCTCACTGACTTTGAAAAGAAAAGCAGCAGTGAGGTTTTCGCTTCCGATATAGAAACAGCCAACAAATTTGTAGAAGGCTACTCCATAGCTGACCGAACACGAACTTTTTTGAAAGTTCAAGATGGTTGCGACTACAGTTGCACTTTTTGTACCATTCCCTTAAGTCGAGGCAAAAGCAGAAGTCCGTATGTGGCAGACGTGGTGAGGCAAGCAGAAGAAATTGCAATCAAAGGAGTGAAAGAAATTGTTCTCACTGGCGTAAATATTGGCGATTTCGGGCTTCACAACGGAGTTCGTGAAGAACGTTTTATAGACTTGATTACAGCTTTAGATCAGGTGGAAGGCATTGACAGGTTCAGAATTTCATCTATTGAACCGAATCTGCTTAGCAACGACATCATAGCCTTTGTGGCAGCATCGCAAAAGTTTGTGCCGCATTTTCATATTCCATTACAAAGCGGCAACAACAAAACTTTGGCAGGCATGCGCAGGCGTTATAAACGAGAATTGTATGCTGAACGGGTTGAAACCATTAAAAACCTGATGCCCGATTGCTGCATTGGCGTTGATGTAATCACTGGTTTTCCAGGCGAAACTGAAGCTGATTTTCTAGAAACTTATAATTTTATTAACGATTTGAATATCAGCTATCTGCATGTATTTACGTATTCTGAACGGCCAAATACTGCTGCTATTGACATGCCAAATCCAGTACCTGTTGCCGAGCGCCAACAACGAAACAGCATGTTGCAAATCTTAAGTGAGAAAAAGCGCAGGCATTTTTATGAATCGCAGTTGGGCTCTGTGCAGGATGTTTTGTTTGAAGCTGCTGAAGATGCAGGAAAAATGCATGGATTCAGCAAAAACTATGTGAAAACAGTCACCAAATTCGATCCGCTTCGGGTGAACGAAGTGGTGAAAGTTCGCTTAGCCGGGTTCGATGAAGCGGGCTTGATGTTGGTAGAGGAACTCGAAGCATCAGAAGTGCTGCACCATCAAGCATAAAAAATGGGTTGAGACAACTATTGTTTTCCCAACCCAAGTTCATGGCTTTTATTCAGGAGTTTAGTTTTTCATCCATTTGCCCATAAATATTTGCTGGCCTTGCTCGATTTTCCAATGATAAACACCTGTAGGTAAATGCTTTACAGATAATGCTTCGGAATTTTTTGACCGCAAAACCAACTTACCGGTAAAGTCAAATAATGAAAAGTCAATAAGGGCTACTTCTGAATTCAATATTCGAAGCGTTTCATTGCCCGGATTTGGATACAACACTGGTTTTGCCAATTTGCCTGAATGTCCAATTGAAGTCAAAATTGAAAGTGTAGCTGCATTTGTGGTATCAAAACATTGATTTCGATTGATAACACATCTAAACTGATGACCGTGATCTCCGGCGCTGGTCTGCGTCATTTCAAGTCGGGCAGAATTTACGCCTAGAAATGAGCTGCTTTCTACCAAATTTTCAAAACCCAACAGACTGTCGATTTGCCACTGATATTCTATGCCTGGCGCTTCTACTTCAACTTCAAAAAACGCACCTTGTCCAGCTAAAATGGCCGCATCTGCAGGCTGCAGAAGAATAACAGGAAATGCTGAAACCAACACCTCAACTGAATTGGAAGGGAAAGAAACACAACCCGATGTATCTGAAACCAAGGCAGAATAGGCACCTGAAAGAGAAGCAGAAAACGTTGAATCTATAGCACCAATCAGGGTATCGCTATTCAGAAACCATTGATTGCCTTGGTCTGTTGAACTGAAAAGCTCAACCCTTCCACCTTCACAAATAGATGGCTCGCCTATGGTTGAAATTGATGGTGATTGAGGTCTCGGCAATACATTGAAGGTAACAGTGGCAGTTTGCAAACAGCCAAAAATGCCTGTTTCATAGTTGAGCGTTCTAATTCCAGCTTGTCCTGAGTCAGGTTCAAAAATCCCAATTTGAGTTAATCCAATGCCCGAATACCTGCCACCTGCCGGTAAAAATCCAATTGGAAATGCCGGTGTGCTGGCACAAATTTGAGCACCTTGTAAAGTAAGTGGAGGTGTGATAGTGCCTTCAGTACCAGATTTTTCCATCACCAATTCAGCAGTTGCTGTTCCTCCTTCTTCAAAAAATTCAAATACCAAATCTTTAAATCCTGATGTCATAAAAATGCCGCAGCAGTTGTTGAGGCACTGGATGGCATTGGTTTGGCGGGTCCAACCAGATAAAAGCCATGTAGCGCCTCCGTCTGTGCTAAACCTAATTCCATCATCGCCTCTGAGCCGAAAAGCATAATATCCTGAATCGAAATACTGCCTGCGTTGCAACCTTAAAGAGAAATAATCGCCTTTTGTGCAGCCTGAAAAATTGCTAACACCTGAAGTAACTTCTGAAATTTCACCATTATTCATCTCCAGACTAAAGCTTAGGTTTTCTACCTGAAAGCTCGCTACATAGTTCGAACTGTCAAAAAAGTTAATGGTGTTGGCAACAGGCTCTGTTACATTCACAGTAGAGTGCCAGGTGTATACATGACCTTGCCAATAATTTTCCCCATTGATGTTGTGATTTTCATTGGGTGTGCGAGTGCTAGAGACTGAGAAAGGATGGAGATTCAAAGGCGACAATACATTTTCTTCAGACGCTCTAATTCTAAGATGGTAAGCACTTCCAGGAATCATGGTATCCGGGATCTGGCAACGAATTCTTTGTACTGCTTCAGTGGTAGCTTGCTGGATTCCAATCAATGTCGGGCTCGCAAATGAACCTGCAGAATCGGAAAGCAACACTTCAAACACATTCGATATGGGAATAGCCTGAGGTTGAAATTGAATCATAAAAGGCTCGTTTCTGCAAAAAGTGAGACCAGCTGTGTTTAAGGTGCTCACAGAGAAAGTTGGCCTGCTGATGGTTTGGGCTGAGACCTGAATAGAAGTTAAAAATAACCCAAAAACGAGCAAAAAATTACACGAAAATCTTATTTTCATAGCATGGTGATTTTAATGACTTTAAGCGTTTATTGGTGGAATTGAAGAATGAAACCCAGCCAATGAACTTAAAAGCTTTCACAAAGTTAAATCATAAAGAACTAATAATTAAAATAAAAGAATAAATATTTGCTCAATTCTATTGATAAAAAAATCCAGTAAATTTTTATAGCAGCATATTTTACTCAATTATCCGACTTAAATACTGGCATATTTTAAGACAAAAGTTACATACCAGTGTGGTGTTTATTGCCTTAGAATCTATGCCTTAAACAACCTTATTCTATCTCCAATCTTTTTATCCCTTTTGGAAAATCGAAAGGCATATCTGGTTTTTCAATGGGAAACTCAAATTTACTATGCTCAACCACCAACTTAATAGTTGGCTTGTAAAAACGACCTTTTTGATAATAATCTATGGTTTTTTTGTGGGGCAGATCAAGTCCCTCATGCGGCTTAAAATCGGCATTTGTGATTTGAATGAGCGGACCGGAAGGCATCATATTCACGGTTTGACTGTATAGTCGTTCGCCTAAAAGCCAGGATCGATGAATTGCCCCGGCAGAATTTGCGGCAAGTTTCGTGGTATCGCCTTGGCTATTTTTGAGCTTTTCCATTTCGCCCAACCAAGAAACTTTGCCTTTAATCAACATTTCCTGCAACACATCCAATGAAGCAGGCGCACCATAATTTTCGGCAAAAGATTTGTAATCGGCCACTATTAGTTGCCCGTTGAACTTATCCCAAACAAAAGCAGAATCAGTTCTGATAAGCAATCTGGCTACTTCTATACCCAACGCATAGGTAACAGAACCCCAGATCATAACCCCTTTTTCACCTCGGAAAGAAGCGCCAACTTGCACCGACATGGTGCTGTCCTCAAACTTGATTTTGGTTCGGGTGATAAAATAGTTTGGAGCAAACACAGACAATTTCACCCATTCGCCTGTGCCGTTGCCGGTAGAAGTGGCGGAAGCCGAAGACAAGTTATTTTCTGCCTTGAGGTTTTTCTTTTTTCTGCAAGCAGAACTAAAAATGGCCATAAGTGCCAAAAACAGTAGGACAGATTTATGCACCTTTCTATTCAATCAGTTTTTTCTTCTCAATCTTTTCGTCCAGAAATTTGCTCAAATCCCCTCCTATTTCTTTAGCTTTTTGCCATTGTTTAAGCGCTCCCTCAGCATCTCCTATTTGAAAAAGAACATCACCATAGTGCTCCTGAACAACCCCACTTCTGGCCGATATATTGGCTGCTTTTTCCAGAAAAGGTTTTGCAGCTGCAAAATCACCTGACACATAAAGCACCCAACCATGTGTGTCGAGGTAGGTGGCATCGTCGGGAAATTTATCCACCAGTTTTTGACTCATCAACCTGGCCTTGTCCAGCTTAACTTTTTCAAGAGATAAATAATAAGCATAGTTGTTCAGCACGTGGTAGTTTTCAGATTGCAAAAGCAAAGCTTCGTCATACTGTTCAAAAGCCTTTTTGTACTCTTTCAATTGGGCATAGGCATCGCCAAGTTGCGGGTAAATTTCAGAGAGCATTTGTTTGTTGTCTGCAGCCAATCGTGCAGCTTGATTCAATGATTTGGTTGATTGCTCATAATTGGATTTCACCAGAGCCGACATGCCATTGTAAAACCAAAATACCGCTTGATTGGGAAATAATTCGCTGGCTGCTAATGTATGTTTGTAAAGGCTATCTAACTCGTTAAGTGCCAAATCAATTTGCACCACCTGCTCCCACAATTGGTACTTAGAATTGTCTTTAACAATGGCTTTGAGGTAAAAATTCCGAGCTTGTTCTTTTTCATTGGCCAGGTTGTGAAAATCGCCCATGAGCGACAATGGCGTGGCACTTTCGGGATGCGCCTCAACCATATAATTTCCATATCTCAAGGCATACTCTTTGTCCTCACTGCTTTTAAAACCAGTAAGGAATCGTGCCAAAATCCTCACCTTTTCTTCTACCACCAGATCAGGATTTCGAAAAGCCAGCTCCATTTCCCGATCGGCCTTTATTTTTTTGCCCTGCATCAGATAAACATCGCTGAGCAACAAGTGTGCTTCTGGAATTCCACTTTGCTTGCTCACAAGTTTTTCAAGAATGGCCTCAGCTTCTTTATTTTTCTTGTTCGATGCAAACAGCTGAGCTAAAATAATTTGATACGTTGGCTCGTCAGGAAAAGCATCCACCAGTTTTTGCGCTTCCTGAGTGGCATCTTCAAGTTTGTTTTGAACCAAATAGATTTCCTGCTTTTTGCGAACGATTTCCTCGGTTACTCCATATTTTTTTTCCAAACGGTTAAAGCATTCAATGGCAGCTTTCCACTTTTTTTGCCGGGCATAAACCGACGCCAGTTGAAAGTTGTATTCCATCGATTCAGGTTCTTTTTTTACCAATTTCAGGTACACCTTTTCGGCCTTGGGAAGATCGTTCCTCAATTCGTGTAAATGACCAACAATGTTGTAGTAAATCGCTTGATCAGGATCGAGTTCCAACGCTTTCAGCGCATGAAACAAGGCTTCGTCAATCTGACTTAAACGGGCATGGCAATCGGCAAGTTTGAAGTAAATGGCAGCATTGCCGGGATTCAGATTTTTAGCTTTTTCGAAAAAATCTATCGCCTTTTTGTATTGCTCAAGTATGTCATACTTCATGCCTTCTACAAACAAGTCTTCGGCCAAGGCCTGATCCGACATTCTGTTGCGGCCTTTTTGTGCCTCAACGTTCACAGAGCCAATGAGCAAAATTGAAAAAAGCAAAAACCTGACTCCAAAAAAAGTCAGGTTTTGAAAAACTGTATGTTGATTCGTCAAAAAATTATTTGCCAAGTTCTGAGCTCAAAATTACTTGAAAATTAAGTGAATAACGTACTAGACGTGTATTACATTGTAATCGCCTACGCTCAAATCGGCAGGTTTTCCTTTTAGCTCTGCATGGCTACCTACCATACTATTGCTCACATTGGCATGAGAAATTTTGCTGTGTTCCTGCACAATGGAGTTTGAAACCACACTTCCTGTGATAACAGAACCATTGCCTACCGAAACGTGCGGCCCTACAACTGAGTTTACAATTTTCACATTGTCGCCCAGAAATACCGGCTCAATGATGGTGCTATTTTCAATTTTAGCTGTGGCAGACTTGAGGTTGGAGTCTTTGATAAACTCAAGATAACGCTCGTTTGTGTAAACTGTAGCGTTCTTGTTTCCGCAGTCGAGCCATTCTGTTACCCGGCCAGGCACAAATCGGGTGCCTTTGTTTTTCATGTTTTCAAGGGCATTGGTGAGCTGATACTCTCCTTTGTCTTTGATATCGTTGTCGAGCAAGTACTGTAGTTCACTTTTCAGATAATCTCCGTCCTTAAAATAGTAAATACCAATAATGGCCAAGTCAGAAACAAAGGTTTCCGGCTTTTCAACAAAGTCGGTTATTTCATTTTTCTCATTCAATTTCACCACACCAAAGGGTTTCGGGTCGTCTACTTTCTGCACCCAGATGGTGCTTTCGGCTGAAGCGTCCAATTGAAAATCAGCTTTGAAAAGCGTGTCGGCAAAAGCCACAACCAGGTTGCCACTTAAACTTTCTTCAGCGCACAAAATAGCGTGGGCCGTCCCCAAGGCTGTTTCCTGATAATAAATACTACCCTTTGCTCCCACCGATTCTGCAATTTTCATCAACTTTTGCTCCACTTCTTTCCCGAAATGACCAATGATGAAGGCTACTTCTTCGACCTGCTCGCCACACACCTTAGCTATATCTTCTACCAATCGTTGCACAATTGGTTTACCTGCAATAGGAATCAAAGGTTTTGGAACAGTGAGTGTATGTGGCCTCATACGTTTGCCCATTCCGGCCATCGGCACAATGATTTTCATAATTCTTTTGTTGCTTTAAAAGTTAAAATTTGGTTTCAATAATTACTGAACGCCTGTGCTACCATAGCCACCAGCGCCTCTTTTTGTTTCTGTTAATATGTTTTCCTCCTCCCATTTCACATGGGCGTGGGCTGTCACTATCATTTGCGCAATTCGCTCACCATCCTTTACTTCGAAAGACTCGTTCGAGAGATTTACCAGCAACACTTTCACTTCACCTCTATAATCTGCATCTATGGTTCCTGGCGAATTGAGCACCGTGAGTCCATGTTTATAAGCGAGGCCGCTGCGAGGGCGAACCTGGGCTTCGAAGCCTGCCGGAAGTTCAATAAACAAGCCTGTTGGAACCAATACTCTTTCGAGAGAATTTAAAGTAATGGACTGATCAATATTGGCCCTTAAGTCCATACCAGCCGAAAATTCGGTTTGATAGTTTGGCAATTCATGCTTCGACTTGTTGATAACCTTGACATGCAAGGTATTTGATGATAGATTCATGCAAATGATTTTGTGGGGTCAAATATTCATTAATGCTTCAATTTCTTCAACCTCTACCGGAATATTTTGCATCAGGTCTACGGGTTTACCGTTGGTAATCAGAATATTATTTTCAATTCTAATTCCTATTCCTTCTTCTTTTATGTAGATACCCGGTTCACAAGTTAAAACGTTGCCTGCTGCAAATGGTTTGTATTTATAGCCAACATCGTGCACATCTATTCCCAAATGGTGCGAAGTGCCGTGCATGAAATACTTTTTATAGAGGGGTTTTTCAGGGTTTTGCTTTTTAACCTCCCCGGCCTGAAGCAGCCCTAGTTGAATTAGCTCTTCTTCCATAATTTTACCTACTTCTTCATGGTAAGCTACCAAGGTTGTGCCCGGCACCAACATGGCTGTTGCAGCCCTCATTACCCGCAATACAGCGTTGTACACTTCTTTTTGTCTGGGGGTGTAACGGCCGTTGACCGGGATGGTGCGTGTGAGATCTGATTTATAGTTTCCCCATTCAGCAGCTGCATCTATGAGCAACAAATCACCATCCTTGCAAGCTAGATTGTTGTCTACATAATGCAAAACACAGGCATTTGAACCTGAAGCAACGATAGGACCGTATGCAAAACCTTTCGAACTTTTACGCACAAATTCATGCAACATTTCGGCTTCAACTTCATATTCCATTACACCTGGCTTTAAAAAGGAAAGCACCCTGCGAAAACCTGCCTCGGTAAGCGAACAAGCCTGTGAAATCATGTCTACTTCCAGAGCGTGCTTAATTGTCCTGAGCTCATGCATAATAGGCGCCAAACGTTCGTAGCGATGAAGTGGGTATTTAAGTTTCGTTTCCCGTATAAAACGTGCATCACGAGTTTCAACCAACACTTCTGCACGCAAATGCTCATTGGAATTGAGGTATACGTGCTGACTTTCGCACATCAATGTGTTAAAAATCAAGGGAAAGTCGGCGAGCCACCGTACCTGTTGAATACCAGATGCAGCTTTGGCTTCTTCCATGGTGTATTTATGCCCCTCCCAAATAGCAATGCGCTCGTTGGTTTCACGCAAAAAGAGCACTTCTCTTAGTTTTGGATCCTGACTATCGGGACAAATCAACAAAATGGTTTCTTCCTGATCTATTCCGCTGAAATAAAACAGATCGGCATTTTGCACAAAAGCCATGGTGCCATCAGCATTGGTCGGCATGATGTCGTTGGCATTGAAAACAGCCAAACTTTTTGGGAATAAATTTTTAACCAAAAGACTGCGGTTAAAAATAAATAGAGAAGGATCTATTGGTTTGTGACGCATAGTTGGACTAACTCGGGTTCAAATATGAAAACTTGCCTGTGGAATAAAAAACCAAGAGCCTTCAGATTTGTCAATATCCCGATTTTAGCAAAGCAGTAATGATGTAACTCATGTCAAATTGGGATAAATAAGGATAAGTTTAAAGTTTTTGTCGATGAATTTAAAGTTACTTTGAATATTTGGGAACTTGTTCAGGTAGAATTTGTAAAGAATTTTCATCCGGCTTTATGAAATACACATTTCTGATTTATTGCATCCAAATTGTTTTTTTCACAGCATGTGGAGACAAAACACCCTCTGCAATCAGTGATTGCGGAGCTCAGCTTACTGAAATAGAAAAACTGAGAAAGAACCTTGATATTCAAACTCAAGGGCAAATTCAGCTCAACAACCTCATTATTTCGCTTACCACCAGCTACATATCTATTGACAGCAGTCTTAAAGTGCTGCAACAAATAGCCAATAACCCAGGCAAAAAAGCCCAGTTCAATGCCAAAGCAGAAGAAGTTGAGAATTTCTTTCTTCAGGCACAGTCGGCAATAGATTCTGTTGAATCGAACTTGATTTTTTTCGACAATGACCGAACTCAATCACTAGTGGCGCTTGAGGCCATAAAAAGGTATTTAAATTACCAGCAAAACCTCTACGTAGAAGTATTTAGTACCATTTCTAGCTACTCTGGCAAGTTGCGAAACCTAAAAAGCAACTTGGGAACAACACTCAAAAATTTAGAGGAAACCAAGGGAGTTGTTTCTGAAAAAGAACAAAAACTAGAACAAACCACAAAAGAGTCGAACAGGGTGTATTACATCACTGGAGAAAAAGAAGACTTGGTGAGAGCCAAAGTAGCATCGAAAGTAAAAAAGGCGCTGGGCTTAAAAATGGCTATTCAACTATCTGACAAACTAGACCCGGGCTATTTTCAAGAAGCAGATTTAAACCAGCTTACTGAAGTGGATTTAGGAAATTGTAAAGACCCCATTTTGCTCACCAACCACCCAAAGGATTCATATTTTATCAATAAATCAGGCGGAGAGGCTTACCTCCGAATTACAAATCCTGAAAAATTTTGGAGTTCCACCCATTTTCTCGTCATTCAAAAAGATTAGCATTTGAGGCAATTCACCTCCTTTCTCTCTAGCAGAAATACACAAATAAGGCGTGTTTTTCTGAGAGAAAATATACGTACACAAAAACAACTTCAGCACAGTTTCAAGAGTTGTGAGCCCCTAAAACTCCCATAATCAAGGCGAAGAAGAAGTTTTGAAGTATGAGAAAGTTGTTGCCTCTTACCCCAACATTTTAGACAGGCTGAATATTCTTTTCTCACCTGCTTACAACTGTTTTAAAAACATTTTCAATACATTAAATAAACAACACGGGCGAGTCAGGCGCCATTTGCAAAGAACTTTTGATGTTTAAATCTGCAGTTATCGCCTTTCTAAAAGCATGATAACACGGATTAAAATCTTGGTGTGGTTTGTCTCAATAGCGATTAAACATCGGCAGAAAACTTAAAATTCAATAAAGTTCGGTTATTAAAAGCCCATTCAAGCGCTCTTTAACCTGAACTTCAAATTTTTACCAACGCTACACATTCAACCACTTTTTGCATGAAATGGCTTTTAGTTGTTCCTTATTATTTTCTTATCGTGTTCACCGCCCATGCTGTTAACATCACATTTCAGGTAGACATGAATGGCGTTAGCGGTTTTGCCAGACCTGAAGTGAATGGCACATTCAACAATTGGTGCGGGAGTTGCAACCAAATGACTGATGCAGACAACGATGGCATTTGGGAAGCCACCATAGATTTGCAGCCAGGCACATACGAATATAAATTTTCTGCGGACAACTGGACTTCGCAGGAAACGTTGCTACCGGGCAGCTCTTGTACAAATACCACGGGGTCGTTTACCAACAGAACCTTGACCGCTACCGGCGCTGTTGTACTTCCTTCAGTTTGTTGGGGCACCTGCAATGTGTCGAGTGGAGGATCTGGCACGCCACCGATAGTCTCGATAGCACTCACTACAGGCAACAACCCTTCTTGTGTAGGAGAAGAAATTGTTTTCACTGCCACTGTAACCGATGCGCAATCGCTTCCAAATTATACATGGAAGATAAATGGAGTAAGTCGAGGTAACAACAGTTCAAACTTTACATCCAATATACTCACCAACGGGCAAATCGTAACTTGTGAGGTGACTTGCGGCTGCAATCAGCCTGTTCCGGCGGTTTCAAATTCACTTGTAGTGTCTGTGAATCCAATAGTAACACCAGAGGTTAGCATTTCAAGATTTCCGGATGGCACGCTTTGCCAGGGAGACTCGATAACCTTTACCGCCATGGCCACCAATGGCGGAACAAACCCAGTATTTCAGTGGAAAATAAATGGCGCAAATACAGGAATAAGTGCCCCGGTATTTAAAACTGTAAGCCACTCAACAGCAACTTCTTATACTTGCGAAATGACCTCCAACGCTGCCTGTGCCAGTAACCTTTGGCGCCCGGTATGGTCAGATGAGTTTTCAGGAACTTCGCTCGACAACTCAAAATGGACACCCCAAACAGGCGCAGGTGGCTGGGGCAATGCAGAACTTCAATTTTATACAGGAAATGCAAGCAACGTGCAATTCATTAATGACGAGCTGCATATTGTGGCCCGAAATACAGGCTCCGGGGCACAGCAATATACATCGGCCAGGCTTATCACCAAAAACAAATTCAACTTTAAGTATGGCAAAATAGTGGGCCGCATGAAAGTCCCATTGGGTCAAGGAATATGGCCTGCCTTTTGGATGCTTGGCGCAAACATAGACCAGGTTTCTTGGCCTAGATGTGGCGAAATAGATATTATGGAACATGTGAATAACGAAACCAGGGTGCATGGCACAACCCACTGGCACAACGGGGGACATGTATATGAAGGCGATACACGAAACATAGATGTGAATGCATACCATGAGTACAGTGTGGAGTGGGATAGTTTGAGTATCAAATTTATGGTAGATGGAAATCAATACCACGAACACCTGATATCGGCCAGCAACGGCAGCTTTGATGAATTCACAAAGCCATTTTTTATCATTTTAAATATAGCAGTTGGGGGTAATTGGCCCGGCTACCCCAACGCAAGCACACTATTCCCTGCCACACTTCAGGTAGATTACGTTAGGGTCTCTACGAAAAACACCTCTCCTTCTGGTAGGGTAGTATCGAATGCAGTTAATGTAACTACGTTGCCGCCGTCTTCTTGCACCACTTCTCTGATTCAAAATCAGCTATCCACTTTGAAACTATTCCCCAATCCTGGAACCGGGAAATTTGCTTTGGATGCTGAAAACATCCCAGGAAATATGGATATCAAGGTTTTGAATATGATGGGACAAATGATTTTTGAAACCTCGAATAAAAAGCACGAATCATTGATTTCTATCGACCTCGAAAACCAACCAGCTGGCGTTTATCTGGTCAAAATTCAAATGGGCAATTCAGCCAAAGACATGAAACTGGTGAAAGAGTAATCTATCATTCAACTTATTAAATGCTCTTGATTTGTTAAATAGAAAAAGCTCAGGTTTCCCTGAGCTTTTTCTATAAAATCGAATTTCATTTTTTACTACTGAAGCACAACCACCTGATTAGCAACTAATTTACTATCACGGATTAAGGTGATTCTATAAAGTCCTTTTTGAAAACCGGTCAAATCAAACTTCCAATGATTCTCTTGAGTCCGAGTTGGCTGCAGATTCATTTTTCTACCCAACACATCTGTGATAAGTAGCAAAGTGCCAACTTCATCTGAATTGGTGGACACAAAAACAATATCCTTGGTCGGAGAAGGAAAAGCACGAAAGGCAAATTCGCCTGGTTTAATGCTCAATGATGTTGAAGTGCTGGTTTCAAATAGTTCGGCCCCATTTTGATCAATTCCTCCTGCTACAAGAATTTTTTCATTGCTGATTTTGGCTGCTGCAAAACCAACTCTACCGTCCATCGTCATGGGAGTTTCTGTCCAGCTGTTTGCTGTCACATCATACACTAATGTAGTACCAGGGGAAAAGCTAAAAGAAGGCGAATAGTTTGTATTACTCGCTCCTGCCACCATCAACACTTTGTTGTTCGCTATGGCAAATAGCTTATTGTAGGCAGCACCAAAAGGCATATTTGTTGCACTTGTCCAGGCATTGGCAGCAGGATCAAAGATTTCGCAGCCAGTCATTCCATTGTAAGCAAAAGGCGAACCGCCATTGAAATTTTCGCCACCTGCAATGAACACTTTACCATTGTTAAGCAAAGTAGCACCATGGTAAGCTCTGGTGTTGGCTAGACTTGGTCCAGCTGCGAAAGTATTGCTTGTAGGATTGTAAATTTCAACAGAGTTGAGCTGAAAACCTGCTACTGGATTAAATCCACCTGCAATAAGCACTCTTCCACCATTCATTAAAGTGGCGGTATGGTAAGATCGGCCTGTAGCTAAGCCATTGGGCACAAGGGACCAAGTATTCGTTGCAGGGTCGTACAATTCGCAGGAATTCAGGTTTGTGGTGCCATCGAAGCCGCCAGTGACTAACACTTTTCCATTTGCCAACAAGGTTGCGGTGTGGTATGAACGGCCAATATTTAAAGATTCTGCGTTAGTCCATGTATGCGAGTTTGTATCATAGAGTTCACATATAGCAGTGTTCGCCGACCCTGTGAAACCTCCTACAATCAAGGCCTTTCCGTCTTCCAAAACTACACCTGCACCCGTTGTGTGGGACACACTCATTTCATTTATAGAGGCTGTCCAGGAGGGGCTTGCAGATTGGGCGTTCAACCATTCAGATGTAACTAAATTCATGGCTCCTGTCCAACCGCCTGCGGCAAGTACTTTTCCGCTGTGCAAGGCAAACAGAACATGATCTTTGCGAATGGCATTCATATCGGCAACAGGCAACCATTGGGCAGAAACCGAAACAGAAAACAGCAAAGTAAAAAAGGGAAAGTATAATTTTTTCATGGGGTAAAATTTTTTCAAGTTTAAGAATCTTCCATTAAGCCCGCTACAAAAAATTTTGTCAGCACATAAAATTAATCAGGTATAAAGTTGGAACACCTGTTGTTTTGGAAATGCCGAAAGGACTAAAGCTTAAATCCGAAATAAACATTTTCCCTTTCTTTGCAGCCATGGTAATGATGTATGCCTTGAACCGCCCCGCATCCAGCAGGACTGATGACGTCTACAACCGGCAAATTGTCGGCGAATAATAACGTCAAGGCAGCATGAACAAATCAACAATATTAAGCAAGTTCAAATCACTGGAAATTTTTCCACTTTTGTCTTTTTTGGGCAAATGGGGTGTTTTTTCACTCCTGATTGGAGCTCTCAATGGTAGTGCCTCTGCATTTTTTCTCCTTTCCTTAGACTGGGCAACAAACTATCGTGAAGCCAATATCTGGATTATCAGTTTGCTACCATTGGGCGGTTTGACCATTGGATTGGCTTATCATTATTGGGGTAGTTCAGTAGTAAAAGGAAATAACCTGCTTTTTGAAGAATACCACAACCCAACGAAAGTAATACCATTCAAAATGGTTCCATTGGTGCTTTTGGGTACGTTAATCACACATGCATTCGGAGGCTCTGCTGGTCGGGAAGGAACAGCCGTACAAATGGGCGGAGCTATAGCTGATCAGTTTACCCGTTTTTTTAAATTGTCCAATCTGGACAGAAAAATGATACTCATTGTGGGTATCAGTGGTGGTTTTGCCTCTGTTTTTGGCACGCCACTGGCAGGAACAGTGTTTGCCCTTGAAGTGTTAATTATAGGTAGAATGCGATATGAAGCCCTTTTGCCCAGTTTGCTTACCGCCTTGGTGGCCGATTACACCTGTACTGCATGGCACGTTCACCACACACAATACGCTGTTGCGTTTGTGCCAACGCTCACGCCCGCAAACCTATTTTGGGCTGTACTGGCAGGTGTTGTTTTCGGGCTAGCTGCAAGAAGTTTTTCAAGCCTGACCCATTTTTGGAGTCGGTGGTTTGGCATGCTTATACCATATCCTCCATTTCGACCATTAATCGGTGGAATTGTGATTGCCTTGTCAGTATTTGTGATTGGAACTACACGCTACATTGGCCTCGGTGTGCCAGTAATCGTAGAGGCTTTCGAAATACAAGTAGGCAATTTTGACTTTTTATGGAAAACCCTATTCACAACCTTCACCTTGGGGGCGGGCTTTAAAGGCGGAGAAGTTACACCACTTTTTTACATTGGAGCCACTCTAGGCAATGTCCTTTCGGAATGGGTTTCACTGCCTATGGCTTTACTGGCTGGAATGGGATTTGTGGCCGTTTTTTCAGGCGCAACCAAAACACCCATTGCCTGCACTTTAATGGGAATTGAACTTTTTGGAAGCGAGTGTGGGGCATACATGGCCATAGCTTGTGTTGTAGCTTTTTTTATGTCGGGGCATTCGGGAATATACGGTTCACAGGTGGTTGGAAGCCCCAAAAACATATTGTTTTCAAGCAGGAAAGGTAAAGCACTGGAAAGCAAGGAAAAGTGATAAAGGCAGCCCTTTGCAAGGTTATCGATTGCACTAACAAGGATTTCCGAAATCCAAATTAAATTTTAGGCAAAAGTATTTTTACAAATATTTCTTTTGTAAGAACAAGGCTTTCCGGCACAATTCTGTAATTTTTACTATCCTTGCGACCTTGTTTTACACTTGAACATCAAAAAAACCAAATTAATACCGGTATGGAGAATATTTCCCCAATCGACATTATTGTTTTCCTAACCTATTGCCTTGGCGTTGTGAGCGTGGCACTTTGGGTTTCCCGTACCAAAAAAGGCGTTGAAAAAACGTCTCAGGACTACTTCCTGGCCGGCAACACACTTCCTTGGTGGGCAATAGGTACCTCATTGATTGCAGCCAACATATCGGCTGAACAACTGATAGGTATGACAGGATCTGGATTTGCCATTGGTCTGGCCATTGCTACTTACGAATGGATGGCTGCTGCCACGTTGATTATTGTAGCCAAATATTTCGTTCCCATATTTTTGGAGAAGAAAATCTATACCATGCCGCAGTTTTTGGAAATCAGGTTCGACCATCGGGTAAGAACCATATTTGCCATTTTTTGGGTATTCTTATATGTATTTGTAAACCTCACTTCCATCATTTATCTGGGCACAGTGGCAGTGAAAGGGGTACTTGGCATCGAAGACACTATTCAAAACACCCTCATTATTGCTGCGCTGGTGGCAGGGTTTTCTACCATTTACACCCTGTCGGGTGGACTTATGGCTGTGGCCTGGACCGATCCTATACAAGTGTTTTTCTTGGTTTGTGGCGGCTTGATTACCACCTATTTAGCCCTCAACCACCTCAGTGGTGGCGAAGGTTTTATAGCAGGTTTTGAAGAATTGTATCAGCGAGCTCCCCAAAAATTTAACATGATTTTAGAGCGAGGCGACATATTTATACCTGACGGAAGTGGAGGCAAAAAAGATGCCTACATGGATTTGCCAGGCATTTCGGTACTTGTTGGTGGTATGTGGATTATTAACCTCAATTATTGGGGTTGCAACCAATATATAACGCAACGGGCACTTGCTGCTAAAAGCCTAAAAGAGGCCCAAAGAGGCATGGCCTTTGCCGGTTACCTAAAACTATTGATGCCATTGATTGTGGTTGTTCCAGGAATTATCGCCTTTGTGCTCAATGAAAGCAACGACCCAAAACTGCTTACCCATATCGGCAAGCCGGATGAAACCTATCCAATTTTACTGAACTCTTTCCTTTTCCCGGGCGTGAAAGGCATTGCCTTTGCTGCCTTGTTTGCTGCCATTGTAGGGGCTATTTCATCTAAAACAAATTCCATTGCCACGATCTTCACCATGGATTTATACAGAGAGCTGATCAACAAAAAAGCATCTGAAAGACAGTTGGTTAGGATGGGGCGAATTGTAACTGTGACATCTCTCTTGTTCGCCATTCCGATGGTGCCATTGCTGGGCAACTTCGACCAAGCTTTTCAATTCATTCAGGAGTACACTGGCTTTGTGAGCCCTGGTATTTTCTGCATATTTTTCTTTGGTCTGTTCTGGAAACGAACCACTACCAATGCAGCACTTTGGGTTGCTATTCTCACATTACCTGTAGCTATAGGCTTTAAACTTCTGGTACCATCCGTGCCTTTCATTGACCGCATGGGCCTTATTTTCCTCTTCCTTTCTTTTGTGCTCATCAGCATTAGCATTATTGAAACCAAAGGAGGAAAAGACCCCAAAGCCATCGAAACCAGCAAAACTTTGTTTAGAACCGATCCTGTATTCAACATCTTGGCAGTAGGCATTTTCTTAATACTCGCCGTGTTGTACGCCGCATTCTGGTAAAATAATCCACTTTCAACTTCGAAAGCACAGCCAATTTGGTTGTGCTTTTTCTTTTTACCCTGGCCTAAGTTGAAATTCTGTTATGCAAAGATGTGCGAGAACGTACAGCAAATTGAATTTGGCCTTCCCAACCACCTTTGATTACAAAAGCAGGGGTTGAAACTAACTGGTCGGAGTTGGTACCTTGCAGACTCCCAATAATAGCCCTCATCGGGCGAGGCTCTGCCTCGTTCGTTGTTCTTGTAGCTTCCAGCTACTATATTTTTGCAATTGATTTTTTGTTAATTGGTTTTCTAAACAGGCTGGAAACCTCGGGAAGATTGAACAAGCGGGATGTATAAGGCTGGAAGCCTTGAGTAGTTCGAACGAGGCTGGAGCCTCGCCCGATGGGGATTACCGGGTTGTCTTAGCAGCGCTGAAAACGCAAATCCTGACCGCCTCCCTTGAAAATAAGTGCGAGTGGATGATCTAAACTTCTAATCCTCTTTAGTTTGGCTTTGCTTTTACATTGGCCTAAATCGTAATCTTTTTTGCATCTGCCATGTCCAAATCGCCTTCAGATTTGGCAATCACCAATGTGGCTACACCATTGCCTATGATGTTGGTAATGGCCCTGGCTTCGCTCATGAATTTATCAACTCCCAGCAAAAATGCCAGCCCTTCGAGCGGAATGGTATGCATGGATGCCAGCGTAGAAGCCAGCACAATGAATCCGCTGCCTGTGACACCTGCTGCACCTTTGGAAGTAAGCATCAAAATGCCCATCAACAGACCAAGTTCTCCAAAAGACAGTGGTACATCGTATAGTTGCGCCAGAAAAATGGCAGCCATGGAAAGATAGATGGAGGTTCCATCAAGGTTAAAAGAATAGCCGGTTGGCACAACCAAACCTACAACAGAAGGATGGCAGCCCAGTTTCTCGAGTTTATACACCAAGCCAGGCAAGGCAGTTTCGGAAGAAGAGGTGCCCAAAACAATCAAAAGTTCTTCTTTGATGAAGGCCAGAAACTTGAAAATACTGAGCTTGTAGTACCGCAAAATACCTCCCAAAATCACAAAGATGAACATGGCCATGGTGATATACATGCAGGCCATCAACTTACCCAATGGCACAATACTGGCCAGCCCGAACTTGCCCACAGTGAAGGCCATTCCGCCAAAAGCCCCGAGGGGAGCGAGGTACATCACATACTTCAAAGCTTTGAAAACCAGGTTAGATGCCCGTTTCAAGCCCTTTACAATGGGCTCTCGTTTGCTGGAATAGCTCAAGGCAACACCTGCCACAATGGCGACCAATAAAATCTGAATGGTGGTATTGGATTGTAAAAAAGCAATCCAACTAAAGGCCTCACCAGCCCGATCTGTGTATTTGCTGGCGTCTTGCATGTTGAGGCCAGACTTGTCTATTTTACCAGGTTGAAGAATCAAAGCCACTGCAACACCCAAGGCCAGGGAAATGGTGGTAACTACTTCAAAATAGATGAGTGATTTAAGGCCAATTTTTCCCACTTTTTTCAAATCGCCCATAGAACCAATGCCCAACACAATGGTCAGAAAAATGATTGGTCCGATGAACAGTTTGATAAGCTCGATAAAATACTTTCCCAAAAACTCCATGTCCATCGCCGTTTTAGGATGAAAGTGCCCCAACCACAAACCTGCTAAGATGGCTATAAGCACATAAAAGGTGAGGTGAGTAACAATGCTATACAGTCGTCGATTCATAGGGAATTTGAAATGTCACGAAAGCAGCTGAAAACACAAACAGCGCTTCGTAATTGGCTCTTTTTCAAGACTTTTTGTTTATCATAATTTTAAGGGTCTTTGCTTTGCTGTTTGTTGGAATTACTTGCATAAAATAAATCCCACTTTTTGTTGGTTGCCACAAGATAAATTGGTCTTTCTGATAATAGCCAGAAGTTGTCCAAACGGCTTTCCCTTCAGTATTGAAGACATTGAATACAAATTTTTCGCTAGCGCCAAGACCATTGATTTTCACCCCCTCGCTCGAATATGAAATGTGCATTTCAGCATCTTTTTGAGCAGCAATATGCACCGCAGTTTGAAGCACAAGCGGAAGAGCATTGATTGCCATGAGATTTTGATTGTGGCCAATACCTTCGACCTCCGTTAAGCGCCAATTAAACTCAGTATTTCGGCTTGAGGCTATCCGCTGACTTTCAGCATAAAAATGCCTTCCACGAGCCAGTCTGTACAAACCCTGGGCATCTGCCTGAATATTGTGACGAAGACCTGCTGAATTTGGGTTTGTGTCCAACTTCCCGAGCAACACAGTTAGCTTTTTTGCAAAGGCTTGATTACCTATTGATACCGTAGTTGGGCTATTTTTTGTTCCATAAGGGAATAAAATGTCTGGATTGGGAACTGTGTACCAACCTGCATTTGCGCAAAAGGCATGTTCCATCAAACTTTCAGGCTTGAACAACAAAAATCGAGTCAAAAACTGCGCTCCTGCAGAATGACCAAATGCTACATAGCCGGCAGATGTATTGCTTGTCAATTTCTTGATTTCCAAGAAAAGCGGATCAATCAACGAAAATGTCCACATGGAGTCAGGCTGAAGCGTTTGAGGTGAAGGATTGTCTCCATCAGCAAATATGTTTGCTAGATTGTAGCCATCGCCTCCCGGAAATAAAGCCAAAGAAAACTCTGGTGCAAAAACCATGAACTTATTTTGATTGGCAGCCGAAATCCAAGCATTTAGCGAGGATTGAGCATCTCTGTCATCGCCATGAAATGCAAACAACACAGATGCAGAATCTGCCATACCACCTGGAATATGGTAAAAAACTTTAATCGGGCTATTTCCTACCGGTCCAAAATCAGAGTACATAAAAAAACCAGTGCCAGGCATCAATGACTGACACATTCCACTCCAGGCGATGGACAAAAAGCAAAAGAAAAGAAGTGCATTTTTCAACATGATATCAGTTAAAATACCACCTGAAACAACAACTCCGACCTTAAGGCTTTAACTTGATTGGCATATTCAATTTGGCTAAGAGTTGCCTGAATTTTAAGCCTGTTGTCAGG